>NZ_JBITGZ010000002.1:0-140047 GCF_044457565.1 Kitasatospora sp. NPDC050543
GGCTCCCAGTAGACGACTGGGTTGATAGGCCGGATGTGGAAGCCCTGTAAGGGGTGGAGCTGACCGGTACTAATAGGCCGAGGGCTTGTCCTCAGTTGCTCGCGTCCACTGTGTTGTTCTGAAACAACGACCCCACACCTAAGGCTACGGGTGTGGTGCGGTCGGACAGTTTCATAGTGTTTCGGTGGTCATAGCGTGAGGGAAACGCCCGGTTACATTCCGAACCCGGAAGCTAAGCCTCACAGCGCCGATGGTACTGCAGGGGGGACCCTGTGGGAGAGTAGGACGCCGCCGAACAATCATTCACAGAGAACCCCCACCCGATTCCGGGTGGGGGTTCTCTGCGTTTCTGGGCTCTGCTGCGTGCAGGGGTTCAGAAAGCACCGTCCGGCGCGGAACTGCGGCGCCGCCGGATCTCCGGGCGGCAGTGGGGCGGGTGCCGGATCCGGCCTCGGGATACCTTGCCGACCTGCCATCGGACCGGTTTCTTCCACCGGGTGAACATTCGTTGACCCGGTAGCCCGCCACTGCCAGGCTGTGACACGTGAGCCAATTCGAGCGCCTTGTGGGCCGCCTGCACGTCGATCTGCGACGTCACGCAAGCGCCATCTGTGCTGTCTGCCGCTGACTGACCGGCACCGCTGACCGGCACCTGCGCCGACGCGCAGTCGCGCGCACGCCTCACCGTCTCTGACAGTCGCTCACCAGGCCGCCATGGCCTTGCGCCGGTGCCGGTAGCCGTCCGCGCCCCTTCCCGGCCGCGTCCCGGCATTCCGTCCGCCCGCATGGCACCCCTCCGCTCCGGTCTCCCCCTCCCCGGCCCCTCTCTCCGGTCGCATCGTCGTACCCACACCCAGAACGCGTCCTCGCCCGCCCGTCGGCCCCGCCGGCACGCAGCCCCGCGCTGCGCTGCCATGGCGACCGCACGCGTACGGCGCGCTGCCCGTTCTGGTCGGCGTACCCGGTTGTGGCCGCCTTCGCAAAGGATCTCGCATGTCCGTCGTCGCCTCGCGCCGCCAGTTCCTCGCCCTGACCGCCATCGCTGCTGCCGCCGCTGCCTGCGGCGAGGCCACCGCGTCCGGCGGCGGAGGGGGCGGCGAGACCAGGAGACTCAGATACCAGGGATCGGTCGGGCAGGTGACACTCGCCGAACTCGCCGAGGATCTCGGCTACTTGGGTGATGTGAAGCTTGAGTGGGTCGGCAACACGATCAGCGGTCCGCAGGACATCCAGTCCGCGGCGACCGGCCAGACCGACTTCGGCGGCGCGTTCAACGGGGCCGTGGTCAAGCTGATCGCGGCGGGGGCGCCGGTGAAGGCGGTGATCAGCTACTACGGCGTGGACGCCAGTGTGTTCAGCGGCTTCTACGTGCTGGAGGACAGCCCGATCCGCACCGCGCGGGACCTGATCGGCAAGAAGGTCGGGATGAACACGCTCGGCGCCCACCACGAAGCGGTGCTCGACACCTATCTCCAGCGCAACGGCTTCTCGCCCGCCGAACTGGGCAAGGTCGAGCGGATCGTGGTCCCACCGGTGAACACCGAGCAGTCGCTGCGGCAGAAGCAGATCGAGGTGGCCGTGCTCGGCGGGATCCTGCGGGACAAGGCCCTGGTGACGGGCGGCATCCGGCCGCTGCTGAGCGACTTCGAGCTGCTGGGGGCCTTCAGCGCCGGCTCGTACGTGCTGACCAACAAGTTCCTCAAGCAGAACCCGAACACCTCCAGGACCTTCGTCACCGGTGTGGCCAAGGCCATCGAGTGGGCGAGGACGACACCGCGCGAGGAGGTGATCGCCCGCAGCGTGGAGATCATCAAGAAGCGCGGCCGCAATGAGGACACCTCGGCGCTCCAGTACTGGAAGTCCTTCGGCGTGGCCGAGCCCGGCGGGCGGCTCACGGACGGGACGTTCCAGGTCTGGATCGACTGGCTGACCACGCACGGCGATCTCAAAGCCGGCCAGATCAAGGCCGCAGCACTCTACTCCAACGACTACAACGGCTACAGCGCGGCCGCCGCCTCGCCTGCGGCCAGCGGGAGTTGAGCCCGATGACAGCGCACATCAGCTTTCGCGGGGTCACCAAGACCTTCCCCGTCCGCGGCGGGTCCGGTGGGTCCGGCAGGTCCCGCCGCGCAGGTGAGCCGGGTGGTCGCGGCCGGAGCACCGAGTTCACCGCCCTGGACGGCATCGATCTCGACGTCGGCGCGGGTGAGTTCGTGGCCGTGGTCGGACCGAGCGGCTGCGGCAAATCCACCCTGCTCGACCTGCTCGGCGGACTGGCCGCGCCCACCTCCGGCGAGATCCTGCTCGACGGCCGGCCGGTCACCGGGCCGGGGCTCGATCGCAGCATCGTCTTCCAGCAGTACGCCCTGCTGCCCTGGCGGACGGCTCAGGGCAACGTCGAGTTCGGTTTGGAGGCCACCGGGGTGCCCAGGCGCCAACGGGCGGCCAGGGCGAGGGAGTACCTCTCCCTGGTCGGTCTCGACGGCTTCGAGGAGCGCCACCCACACGAGCTGTCCGGCGGCATGAAGCAGCGCGTGGCGATCGCCCGCAGTCTCGCCTACGACCCCGATGTGCTGCTGATGGACGAGCCGTTCGCGGCGCTCGACGCGCAGACCCGCGAGTCGCTCCAGGACGAGCTGCTGCGGATCTGGCGGCGTACCGGCAAGACCGTCGTGTTCATCACACACGGCATCGAGGAGGCCGTCTACCTCGGCGGCCGGGTCGCCGTGCTCACCTCGCGTCCGGGCCGGGTGAAGGAGGTGGTCCCGATCGAGCTGGGTGAGCGGGCGGCCGGCCGGGACCTGCGCTCCAGCCCCGAGTTCGCCCGCTACCGGCACGAGATCTGGAGCCTGCTGCACGACGAGGTCAGCCGCGCCCAGCAGTTGGAGAGAGAGGTCAGCCAGGTATGAGCACCGATCTGAATCCCGCGCCGTTGGCCGTCCGGGACCGCCCGGTGACGGTGCCCGGGCCGGAGGTGGTGGTGACGGCCGCCCCGCCGCCCCGCACGCGCACCGCGTTCCGCCGGCTGACGGGGCTGTTGCTGGCCGGCGCGGTGAAGTCCGTGGCGGTGCTCGGGCTGTTGCTGCTGTGGGAACTCGCCCCGCGCTTCGCCCTGGTGGACCGCACGTTCCTGCCGCCGTTCTCGGAGGTCATGGCGGCCTGGTTCGAGCTGCTGCGCAGCGGCCAGCTCGCCGACAACGCCGGGGCCAGCCTGACCCGTTCGTTGAGCGGGTTCGGCCTGGCGGTGGTGATCGGGGTGCCGCTCGGTCTGCTGATCGGGTGGTACCGGCCGGTGGCCAACCTGCTGAGCCCCCTGCTGGAGCTGTTCCGGAACACGGCCGCGCTCGCGTTGCTCCCGGTCTTCGTACTGATTCTCGGGATCGGCGAGACATCCAAGATCTCGATCGTGCTGTACGCGTGCCTGTGGCCGATCCTGCTGAACACGATCAGCGCGGTGCGCAGCGTGGATCCGACGCTGATCCGGCTGGCCCGCTCGCTGGATCTGCCGGCGCACCGGCTGTTCCAGAAGGTGATCCTGCCCGCGTCGGTGCCGATCATCTTCACGGGCATCCGGATGGCCGGGGCGTTCTCGATCCTCATCCTGGTGGCCGCCGAGATGGTGGGTGCCAAGGCGGGGCTGGGCTATCTGATCAACGCCTCGCAGTACAACTTCGCCATTCCGCAGATGTACGCGGGCATCGTGACCATCTCCGCGATCGGGGCGGCGTTCAACCTGCTGCTGATCTCGCTGGAACGCCGGTTCACGGCCTGGCGCGCGCCGCTCGGCGGCTGATCGCGCATCGGCCCGATCCGGACCGCACGCCCCACGTCCCCCCATCGCCCCTTCTCCCCATCTCTCCATCCCGCCACATCTGTCTGAAAGGAAGTCCGATGGCCAGCACCTTCGAGATCCGCAAGATCGGCGGCCGGATCGGCGCCGAGATCCTCGGCTTCGACGCCTCCGCCGAGCTCGGCCCCGACACCGTGGGGCGGCTCAACTCCGCGCTGGTGGAGCACAAGGCGCTCTTCTTCCGGGGCCAACACCTGGACGACACGGGTCAGACCCGGTTCGCCGCGTACTTCGGCACGCTCACCACCGCCCACCCGACCGTGCCGGCGCTGGACGGTCGGCCCAACGTCCTGGCAGTGGACAGCGCGGACGGTGGCCGGGCCAACCGGTGGCACACCGACGTCACGTTCGTCCGTACGCCGCCCAAGGCGAGCACGCTGCGCAGCCTGGTCGTCCCGCCGTACGGTGGCAACACGTTGATCGCTAACACACAGACCGCCTACCAGGATCTGCCCGAGCCGTTGCGCGAGCTCGCCGACCGGCTGTGGGCGGTGCACACCAACGCCTTCGACTACGCGGAGGGCAAGCAGCTCGACGAAGCGGAGCAGGAGCGTCGGCGGGTGTTCACCGCGCGCAGGTATCGGACGGCGCATCCGGTGGTGCGGGTGCATCCGGAGAGCGGTGAGCGGGGTCTGTTCATCGGCGGGTTCGCGCAGTCGATCGTCGGCCTGCCGGGTGCGGAGTCCGGCGACCTGCTGCGCAGTCTGCAGGCCTACGTCACCCGGCCGGAGAACGTGGTCCGCTGGCGCTGGGAGGTGGGGGACCTGGTGCTCTTCGACAACCGTGCCACCCAGCACTACGCGCCGGACGACTACGACGACCTGCCGCGGCGGCTGCACCGGGTGACGGTGGCCGGCGATGTGCCGGTGGCGGTCACGGGAGAGCCGAGCTACTCGATCGAGGGCGACGACGCGGCGCACTACACGGGCACACCGGAGCCGGGCGCCGGCTGAGCCACCGGGTGAGGGCCGGCCGGGCCGCCCACCGCGTCACTCGCGGTGGGCGGCCCGGCCGGTGTCTGCGCCGGTGTCTGTGCCGGACCGTCCGATCGGAGGGTGCGGAGGCCGACTACGGGGAGCGCAGGTCGAAGGCGTCGGCCATCGCCCGGTACCCGGTGGCGTTCGGGTGCAGGTGGTCCTCGATGACGAGGTCGGCCCGAGCCCGCTCGGGGCGGTCCGGGGCGGCCAGGACCCGGTCGAAGTCCACGACGGCGTCGTACGTACGTCCTGGATGTCACGGATGGATTTCTTCGTTCGCGGGAGGAGGACCGACCGTTGCCACTCAGGGGCGGAGCGGTGCGCTCGGTCGTCACCGCACTGACGGAACGCGGCAGGACGATGTGACACGGGTGTCCCGGCCTGCGCGGTGGTGGTCGGAGTGCCCCCGTCCCGTCCCGTCGCGTACCGTCCCTCCCGTCCCGTGCTGTAACCGGCGCCGAGGCCAGGGGCGGACAGCACTGCGCCGCGAGCTCCGTCAGGATCTCGCGGCGCAGGGGCAGGTACATGCCTGACAGGTTGGTGCAGAGGCGCTCCGCTGCCGGGCCGGGCTACGCGGCGGCGTACCGTCCGGCGGGCCGGGGCAGGCCGTAGTGCTCGCGCAGGGTGCGCCCGGTGTAGCCCTCCCGGAAGAGACCGCGCTTGCGCAGGATCGGCAGCACCTGCTCGACGAAGTCGGTGAGACCGCCGGGCAGGACCGGCGGCATGATGTTGAAGCCGTCGGCCGCGCCCTGCCCGAACCAGGTCTCGATGTGGTCGGCGAGCTGTTCGGGGGTGCCCACCACCACCTGGTGGCCGCGCCCGCCGCCGAGCCGGCCGACGAGTTGGCGCAGCGTCAGGCGCTCGCGCTCGGCCAGGTCCCGGATCAGTTCGAAGCGGCTCTTGGCGCCGTTGATCTCGGCGAGCGGCGGCAGCGGCGGCAGGGGTTCGTCCAGCGGGTGGTCGGTCAGGTCGACGCCGAGGACGGTGGAGAGCACGCCGACCGCGCGGGCCGGGTTGATGAGCGCGTCCAGTTCCTCGTCCAGGGCCCGCGCCTCGGCCTCGGTCGAGCCGAGCACCGGGACGACCCCGGGGAGGATCTTCACCTGCCAGGGGTGGCGTCCGGCCTCACCCGCCTGCCGCTTGAGGTCGGCGTAGAAGGCCTGGCCCTCCGCCAGGGTCTGCTGCGCGGTGAAGACGGCCTCCGCCCAGCGGGCCGCGAAGGCCTTGCCGTCGGCCGAGGAGCCGGCCTGGACGAGCAGCGGGTGGCCCTGCGGGCTGCGCGGGATGTTCAGCGGGCCGCGTACCTGGAAGTGCTTGCCGACGTGGTCGATGTCGTGGACCTTGGTCTGGTCGGCGAAGGCGCCCCTTGCTCGGTCCAGGAGCAGCGCGCCGTCCTCCCAGCTGTCCCACAGGGCGGTGACGACGTCCAGGAACTCGTCCGCGCGCTCGTACCGGACGGCGTGTTCCTGGTTGGCGGAGCGGCTGAAGTTCTGGGCGGCGCGGTCGCCGGCCGAGGTGACGATGTTCCAGCCGGCCCGGCCGTGGCTGATGTGGTCGAGCGAGGCGAACTGGCGGGCCAGGTTGTAGGGCTCGGTGAAGCCGGTGGAGACGGTGCCGATCAGGCCGATCCGCTCGGTCACCGTGGCGAGCGCGGCCAGCAGGGTGAACGGTTCGAAGTGGCTGGTCAGGCCCCAGCCGCCGTCCGAGCGGGCCTCCACGCCGTCGGCGAGGAACACCGAGTCGAAGGACGCGGCCTCGGCCTGCTGGGCGAGGCGTTGGAAGTGGGCGATGTCGCCGGCCTGTTCCGGGTCGGTACGGGGGTGGCGCCAGGCGGCTTCGTGGTGGCCGACGCCCATCAGGAACAGGTTGAGGTGCAGCCGGCGCTCGCCCGGTTCCCGGGAGTCTTGGCGGTGAGAAGTGGGCATGACGGAACGCTCCAGGCTCGGAAGGCGGGAGAGGAAGGGAGGAAGGGAGGAAGGGGGGAAGGGGGGAGGAGGGGAGAGGGCGGAAGAGGGAGGGGGTGGTGTCGATTCTCCGGAGCCGGCGCGGGCCGGACAATGATTCACCAGGCCGTGGAATTAATGGGGCGTTGACCCGCCGTCATCGTGTGGCCGCCCTGGGCGCGCGGCGGGCGGTCCGCAGGTCCATCGGCCGCTGGTAGACGCAGTCGAGCACCCCGGCGCAGGCCGCCACCGCCAGCACGTCCACCCCGAAGCCGGTGGCGGTGACCAGCTGTTCGGGTTCGGCGTTGGAGCGGGCCCGGATCTGCTCGTACAGGTACGGGCGGAGGTGCGGTGCGACCGTCAGGGCGGCTTCGCTGATCACCAGGACCTCGGGGTTGAGCACGTCGAGCAGCAGGGCGGCGGCGGGGGCGAGCAGCAGCAGGCGTTCCTCGAACAGGCGCAGCGCGGCGGCGTCGCCGCCCCCGGCGAGGGCCAGCAGCAGGTCGAAGTCGGGGGTGGGGATGAGGCCCTGGGCGTGCGCGCGGCGGGCGATGGTGCGTTCGGAGACGGTCGCCTGGAGGCAGCCGGTGCGCCCGCACGGGCACGGCTCGGTGGAGCCGGGCACGGTGAGGTGGCCGATGTCGCCGGCCCGGGAGCGGCGTCCGCGCAGGACGCTGCCGCCGGTGGCGATGGCGGCGTCGACGACGTTCCCGACGAAGAGCTGCACCAGTTCGGTGGAGCCGCTGCCCGCGCCGAGGAGCAGCTCGGCCTGGGCCAGCGCGCGGGCGTGGCTGTCCACGTGCACGGGCAGCCGGGTGGCGTCCGAGAGCACCTCACGTACCGGTACGTCGTGCCAGCCCAGCGGGCCGTGCTCGATGACGACGCCGTGCTCGGAGTCCACCCAGCCGCCGGTGACCACGCCGAGGCCGAGCGGGGAGCGGCCGCCGGCCCGCCGGGTGAGGAAGCCCGGCAGGTGGTCGCGGATGGTGGCGAGGACGGCCGGGGCGTCGCCGCGCCGCGGGAGGCGTTCGTGTGCCACGACGCGTCCGCGCAGGTCGAGCAGGGCGAAGGTCAGCCAGGGGACGCCGATGTGCACCCCGCAGGCCAGGTGGTGGCGGGTGTCGATGTCCAGCGGCAGTTGCGGCCGCCCCGCGCGGGGTGGTCCGTCGGGTGCCGGGAGTTCGCGCAGCAGGCCCAGGCCGCCGAGGTCGGCGGTGTGGCGGGAGACGGCCGCCGGGCTGAGGGCGGTGGCCCGGCCGAGGGCGGCGCGGGTGAGCGGGCCGCCGGCCAGGACGGCGCGCAGGACGGCGCCGGCCCCGCCGCCCTCGGCGGGCGGCGCCGTCCGGCCGGGCGCGGGCGGTGCGACCAGGGAGAGCATGCGCTCGATGCTCCCAGCGGCGTGTTGCACCGGCGTGGCGGTGGCATGAAAGCAGGGGGTGAAGGGGCCCGGCGGCCGGCGGGCGCCCCGTCAATATGCCGCTAAAACTGCCTTGCGGGCCCCCTGATCTGCGGCGGATCGGCCGTCACGCCGTAGTCTCAAAGGGGGCGAGCGGGTGTTCGGGGGGTCGCCCCCCGGCGGAACCTGATCAAGAATGGTGCACATGGGACGCGGCAGGCTGCGGATCTACCTCGGGGCGGCTCCCGGGGTCGGAAAGACGTACGCCATGCTCGCCGAGGCTCACCGCAGGCGTGAGCGGGGCACCGACGTGGTGGTCGGTTTCGTGGAGCACCACGGCCGGGTGCACACCTCGGAGCTGATAGCCGGGCTGGAGGTGGTGCCGCGCCGCGAGCTGTGGCACCGGGACGCGCGGTTCACCGAGATGGACCTGGACGCGGTGCTGGCCCGCCGCCCGCAGGTCGCCCTGGTGGACGAGCTCGCCCACACCAACGTCCCCGGCTGCCGCAACGTCAAGCGCTGGCAGGACGTGGAGGAGCTGCTGGCGGCCGGGATCGACGTGATCTCCACCGTGAACATCCAGCACCTGGAGTCGCTGGGGGACGTGGTCGAGGGCATCACGGGGGTGCGCCAGCGCGAGACCGTCCCCGACGAGGTGGTCCGCCGGGCCGACCAGATCGAGCTGGTCGACATGTCCCCGCAGGCGCTGCGCCGTCGCCTGGCGCACGGCAACGTGTACGCGCCGGAGAAGATCGACGCGGCGCTCTCCAACTACTTCCGTCCCGGCAACCTCACCGCGCTGCGCGAGCTGGCACTGCTCTGGACAGCCGACCGGGTCGACGAGTACCTCCAGACGTACCGCGCCGAGCAGGGCATACAGCGCACCTGGCAGGCGCGCGAGCGGATCGTGGTGGGGCTCACCGGTGGCCCCGAGGGCGCCACGCTGATCCGCCGCGCCGCCCGGATCGCGGCCCGCGGCTCCGGCGGCGAACTGCTCGCCGTGCACATCTCGCGCTCCGACGGCCTGACCGGATCGGGCTCGGGCTCCCCGCAGACGCTGATCGAGCAGCGGGCGCTGGTGGAGAGCCTGGGCGGAAGCTTCCACACCGTGCTCGGTGACGACCCGGCGACCGGGCTGCTGGACTTCGCCCGCGGCGTCAACGCCACCCAGATCGTGCTCGGCACCAGCCGCCGCCGGGCCTGGCAGTACATCTACGGGCCCGGCGTGGGCGTCACCGTCACCCGCGACTCGGGTGACATAGACGTCCACATGGTGACCCATGAGCACGCCGCCAAGGGGCGCGGGCGGATCCCGGTCCGCAGGGTGACCGACCTGGGCCGCCCGCGGGCGGTCGCCGGGTGGCTGATCGGGGTGGGCGGCCCGCCGCTGCTGGCGCTGCTGCTCACCCATGTGAACGGTCTCGGGCTCTCCACCGACATGCTGCTCTTCCTGTCGGTGACGGTCTGCGCCGCGCTGATCGGCGGCCTGTACCCGGCCGTCGCCTCGGCGCTGGTCGCCTCCTCGGCGCTGAACTACTACTTCACACCGCCGCTGCACACCTTCACGATCTCCGAGCCGCAGAACATCCTGGCCGTGGCCATCTTCACCACCGTAGCCATCGCCGTCGCCTCGGTGGTGGACCTCGCCGCCCGGCGCACCCAGCAGGCGGCCCGAAGCCAGGCCGAGGCGCAGACGCTCAGCGCCCTCGCCGGGACGGTGCTGCGCGGCGCGCCGACCGGCGAGGGCGTGCTCACCGCCCTGCTGGAGCAGGTCCGCGAGACCTTCCAGCAGGACTCCGCCGCCCTGCTGGAGCGCGCCGACGAGCGCTCGCCCTGGCGCTGCACCGCCGCCAGCGGCCCGCAGCCGCCGGGCCGGCCGGAGGAGGCGGACGTCGACGTACCGGTGGGCGACAACCTGGCGCTCGTCCTGGCCGGGCGGGTGCTGCCCGCCGAGGACCGCCGCCTGCTCAGCGCCTTCGCCGCGCAGGCCGCCGTCCTGCTGGAGCGCCGCCGGCTGGCGGGGGAGGCCGCGGCCGCCCGCCGGGAGGCGGAGGGCAACCGGATCCGTACCGCGCTGCTGGCCGCCGTCTCGCACGACCTGCGCACCCCGCTGGCCGGCATCAAGGCCTCGGTCAGTTCGCTGCGCTCCGAGGACGTGGAGTGGGACGAGGCGGACGAGGCCGAGCTGCTGGCCGGTATCGAGGCCGGTGCCGACCGGCTGGACCACCTGATCAACAACCTGCTGGACATGAGCCGGCTGCAGACGGGCACCGTCACCCCGCTGATCCAGGAGACCGACCTGGACGAGGTGGTCCCGTTCGCCCTGGGCGGGGTGCCGCTGGAGGCGGTGAGGCTGGACGTCCCGGAGAGCCTGCCGATGATCCGCGCGGACGCCGGCCTGCTGGAGCGCTCGCTCGCCAACCTGATCGAGAACGCCGTCAAGTACAGCCCGGACGGCGTGAAGGTCCTGGTCAAGGCGGACGCGCTGGCGCCGGCGCGCGGCTCGCTGGGCGCGCCCCGGGACGGCGGCGGGCGGGTGGAGCTGCGGATCGTCGACCGTGGCCCCGGCGTCCCCGAGGAGGCCAAGGAGCGGATCTTCGCGCCGTTCCAGCGATACGGGGACGCACCGCGCGGCGCCGGCGTGGGCCTGGGTCTCGCGGTGGCGCGCGGCTTCGTCGAGGCGATGCACGGCAGCGTGGTCGCCGAGGACACCCCCGGTGGTGGCCTGACCATGGTCGTCACCCTCCCCGCCGTGGACCGGCCGCCCGAGGCCGCTCCCGGACCGGCGCCCGGGCCCGCGCCCGCCGCCTCACCCGCATGAACCCAACCACCCCGAAAGGCGGAGCCCGTATGACCCGGGTCCTCGTCGTGGACGACGAACCGCAGATCGTCCGCGCCCTGGTGATCAACCTCAAGGCCCGAAAGTACGAGGTCGACGCGGCCCACGACGGCGCGAGCGCCCTGGAGCTGGCCGCTGCCAGGCACCCCGACGTGGTCGTCCTCGACCTCGGCCTGCCCGACATGGACGGCGTCGAGGTGATCAAGGGCCTGCGGGGCTGGACCCGGGTGCCGATCATCGTGCTGTCCGCCCGGCACGCCTCCGACGAGAAGGTCGAGGCCCTGGACGCCGGCGCCGACGACTACGTCACCAAGCCGTTCGGCATGGACGAGCTGCTCGCCCGGATGCGGGCCGCGGTGCGGCGCGCCGAACCCGTCAGCGGTGAGGACGACTCGCTGGTGGTCACCGACAGCTTCACCGTCGACCTCGCGGCGAAGAAGGTCAACCGGGACGGCACCGACGTCCGGCTCACCCCGACCGAGTGGCACCTGCTGGAGGTGCTGGTCCGCAACGCCGGGCGGCTGGTGAGCCAGACCCAGCTGCTCCAGGAGGTCTGGGGGCCGGCCTACCGCACGGAGACCAACTACCTGCGGGTCTACCTGGCGCAGCTGCGCCGCAAGCTGGAGGCGGACCCCTCGCACCCGCGGCACTTCATCACCGAGCCGGGGATGGGCTACCGCTTCGAGGGGTGAGAGGTGGGGGCGGGGGTCGTGCGCCTGACGTAGGGGAGCCTGAAACCGGTACCCTTCCGACATGAGTGGTGACAACAGCAGCGACCAGCCGCAGGGCCGCTTCCGCCGAATGCTCAGCCGGTTGACCTCCTCCTCCGAGGAGCTCCAGGCCGAGGAACTGCGGCAGGAGAGCGCGGCTGAATCGGGCTGCACACCGATAGCCAGCTGCGGAGACCGCCAACTGGTCACCGTCGCCGGCACCCTGCGTACCGTGACCCTCCGACCACGGGCCGGAGTGCCCGCCCTGGAGGCGGAGCTCTTCGACGGCACCGAGGCCCTGGACATGGTCTGGCTCGGCCGGCGCTCGATCGCCGGTATCGAACCGGGCCGCAGGCTGGTGGCCAGCGGCCGGATCGGCCATGCACGCGGGCGCCGCGTGCTGTTCAACCCCCGCTACGAGCTGCGTCCGGTAGGACACGGGAGCGAATGAGCGTGAGCAACCTGCCCGGCGGCGAATCGGCCGCCCAGCTCGACCTGGCCAAGCCGGCCGAGCAGCCCGCCCGGACGAGTGCCCCGGAGAGCGCCGAGGAGGTCGCCGCCCGGGAGGCCGCCGCATCCCGGGAGGCCGCGGAGACCGTCATGCAGGCCTTCGGCGGCGTCCGGGGCATGATCGACATGACCCTGCCCGGCCTGGTCTTCATCATCGCGTTCAACATCACCCACCAGGTCTCCACCGCGGCGTGGTCCGCGCTGGGCCTGAGTGCGCTGTTCGTCGTGGCCCGGCTGGCCAAGCGGGAGACGATCCAGCACGCCTTCAGCGGCGTCTTCGGCGTCGCGATCGGTGCCTGGATCTCGATGAAGACGGGCAAGGCGGAGAACTTCTACCTGCCCGGCCTGCTGTGGAACGTCGGCTACTGCGTGGGCCTGGCGGTCTCCGCGCTGGTCCGCTGGCCGCTGATCGGCCTGATGCTGGGCCCGGTCACCGGCGAGATGTTCACCTGGCGCAAGGAGAACCCGGGCCGGCTGGCCGCGTACGTCAAGGCCACCTGGGCCTGGGTGGTCATCATGGGCATCAAGCCGGTGATTCTCTTCCCGCTGTACTTCACCGGCAACGTCAACCTGCTGGGCTGGCTCAAGGTGGCGCTCGGCATCCCGCCGATGCTGCTGGCCATGTACGTGACCTGGCAGATTCTGCTGAAGGCGCCGCCACCGATCAAGGCGGTCGTCGAGGACGAGTAGCGTCCTCAGCCACCCAGCCACCCAGCCACCGGGCCACCGGCACGGCGCAGAGCGACGCGGCAGGGGCCGTACCCGCACGGGTACGGCCCCTGCCGCGTGTTGCGGCCCCCGGGACTACTGGGCGCCGGAGCCCGGCGAGAGCAGGTCCTCCAGCTCCTCCTCGCGCTCCTGCGCGGCCACGAAGAGCAGCTCGTCGCCGCCCTCCAGGGTGTCGTCCTTGCCCGGCACCAGCACCCGGCCCTCGCGGATGATCGTCACCAGCGCGGTGTCGGCCGGCCAGGCGACGTCCCCGACCCGGGTGCCGACCAGCTCGGTGTCCCCGGCCAGGGTCAACTCCACCAGGTTGGCGTTGCCCTGGCTGAAGCGCATCAGCCGGACCAGGTCGCCGACGCTGACGGCCTCCTCGACCAGGGCGGACATCAGACGCGGGGTGGAGACCGCGACGTCCACGCCCCAGGACTCGTTGAAGAGCCACTCGTTCTTCGGGTTGTTCACCCGGGCGACCACCCGGGGCACGCCGTACTCGGTCTTCGCCAGCAGCGAGACGACCAGGTTGACCTTGTCGTCACCGGTCGCGGCGATCACCACGTGGCAGCGCTGCAGCGCGGCCTCGTCCAGCGAGGTGATCTCGCAGGCGTCGGCCAGCAGCCACTCGGCCATCGGTACCCGCTCCACCGAGATGGAGTTCGGGTTCTTGTCGATCAGCAGTACCTCGTGGCCGTTCTCCAGCAGCTCGCCCGCGATCGAGCGGCCGACGGCTCCGGCACCGGCAATTGCGACCCGCATCAGTGACCCTCTTCCTTCGGCCCCTGCGCGAACGCGGCCTCCACGGCGGTCACGTCGGAGCGGCGCAGGGTGACGTGCACCAGGTCGCCCTCCTGGACCACCATCTGCGGCGTGGGCAGGATGCCCTCGCCGAGCCGGGTGACGAACGACACGCGGGCGCCGGAGGCCTCCTCCAGGGCGCTCAGCCGGTGTCCGACCCACTCGGGCGCGTACGCGACCTCGGCGAGCTGGACGCTGCCGCTCGGGTCCTGCCAGAGCGGCTCGGCGCCGCCGGGCAGCAGCCGGCGCAGCATCTGGTCGGCCGTCCAGCGGACGGTCGCGACGGTGGGGATGCCCAGGCGCTGGTAGACCTCGGCGCGGCGGGGGTCGTAGATCCGGGCCGCGACGTTCTCCACACCGAAGTTCTCCCGGGCGACCCGGGCGGCGATGATGTTGGAGTTGTCACCGCTGCTGACCGCCGCGAACGCGCCAGCCTCCTCGATGCCCGCCTCGCGGAGGGTGTCCTGGTCGAAGCCGACGCCGGTCACCCGTCGTCCGTTGAACCCGGCACCGAGCCGGCGGAACGCCGTCGGGTCCTGGTCGACCACGGCCACCGAGTGGCCCTGTTTCTCCAACGCTCTGGCGAGGGCCGAACCCACGCGGCCGCAGCCCATGATGACGATGTGCACTGGGCGCTACCTCACCCGGTCCGTTGGGGTCTTGACCTGCGCAAACACCGCTCGTCATCCTTCCGCACCCCGCTGCTGGGGGTGAGCGTCCTCGTAGGGGCCTCGCATCGCAACTGGAGTGTTGCCCGCAAGCTCGTCATCCGACACGCTAGCCGGTCTCCCGAACACAGTCGCGACGAAGGGGGGGCCGTAAGTCGGAGCGACGAGGAACTACCCCTACGATTCCTTAACGTGCCTATGCCGACAGACCTTCCGAAACGCATCCTGATCGGGCGCGCGCTGCGCAGCGACAAGCTCGGGGAGACCCTGCTCCCCAAGCGCATCGCGCTGCCCGTGTTCGCCTCGGACGCACTCTCCTCGGTCGCCTACGCGCCCGAGGAGATCCTGCTGACCCTCTCCCTGGCGGGCGCCTCGGCGATCCACTTCTCCTGGCAGATCGGGGTAGTGGTCGCCATCGTGATGCTCGCGGTGGTCGCCTCCTACCGGCAGAACGTGCACGCCTACCCGAGCGGCGGCGGCGACTACGAGGTCGCCACCGTGAACCACGGCCCGAACTCCGGGCTGGTGGTCGCCAGCGCCCTGCTCGTCGACTACATCCTGACCGTCGCGGTGTCCACCACCTCCGGCGTGGCCAACGTGGTCTCGGCGGTGCCCGCGCTGCGCGGGCACGAGCTGGGCCTGTCGGTCACCCTGGTGATCGTCCTGATGGGCATGAACCTGCGCGGCGTGCGCGAGTCCGGGACGGCCTTCGCCGTGCCGACGTACGCCTTCATGGTCGGTGTCATCGGCATGGTCGGCTACGGCTTCGTGCGGCACTTCGTCTTCGGCGCGGAGATGCCCGCCGAGAGTGCCGGGTACCACCTGCTGCCCACGGCCGGCAACGAGTCGCTGGCCGGCTTCGCGATGGTGTTCCTGCTGCTCAAGGCGTTCTCCTCGGGCTGTGCGGCACTGACCGGCGTCGAGGCGATCAGCAACGGTGTGCCGGCCTTCCGCAAGCCCAAGAGCAAGAACGCCGCGACCACGCTGCTGCTGATGGCCTCCATCGCGGTGGTGATGTTCATGGGCATCATCTACCTGGCCCACCTGACCGGTGTGCAGATGGCCGAGGAGCCGGCCCAGCAGCTGGCCGGGGCGCCCGCCGACTACCACCAGAAGACCGCGCTGGCGCAGATCAGCGAGGCCGTCTTCAGCAACTTCACGCCGGGCTTCTTCTTCATCGCCGCCGTCACCGGCCTGATCCTGGTGCTCGCCGCGAACACCGCGTTCAACGGCTTCCCGGTGCTCGGCTCGATCCTCGCCCAGGACCGCTACCTGCCGCGCCAGCTGCACACCCGCGGTGACCGGCTGGCGTTCTCCAACGGCATCATCCTGCTGGCGCTGGCCGCGATCCTGTTCATCGTCGCCTTCGACGCCGACCCGACCCGGCTGATCCAGCTCTACATCGTCGGCGTCTTCGTCTCCTTCAACATGAGCCAGTCCGGCATGATCCGGCACTGGACCCGGCTGCTGCGCACCGAGACCGACCCGGGCAGGCGCGCCCACATGCAGCGCAGCCGGGCGATCAACACCTTCGGCCTGGTGATGACCATGGCGGTGCTGATCGTGGTGCTGGCCACCAAGATCAGCCACGCCTGGATCGCCATCGCGACGATGGTCGTGCTGTTCGTGATGATGAAGGCGATCCGCCGGCACTACGACCGGGTCTCGCGCGAGCTGGTCGCCGCCGAGGAGCCCGACGACGTGGTGCTGCCCACCCGGGTGCACGCCATCGTGCTGGTCTCCAAGCTGCACAAGCCCGCCCTGCGGGCCCTCGCCTACGCCAGGCTGGCCCGCGCCCACACGCTGGAGGCCGTCACCGTCAACGTCGACAAGGCCGACACCGAGGCGCTGCGCGAGGAGTGGGACGAGCGCGGCATCGAGGTGCCGCTGAAGGTGCTGGACTCGCCGTTCCGCGAGATCACCGGGCCGGTCCTCGACTACGTCAAGAACCTGCGCCGCAGCAGCCCGCGTGACGTCGTCTCGGTCTACATCCCGGAGTACGTGGTCGGCCACTGGTACGAGCACCTGCTGCACAACCAGAGCGCGCTGCGGCTCAAGGGGCGCCTGCTGTTCAAGCCCGGCGTCATGGTCACTTCCGTACCCTGGCAGCTGGAGTCGTCCGAGCGGCGCAAGCCGCAGAAGGCCTGGTCCGCCCCCGGTGCGGTCCGACGCGGTGAGCCTCGGCAGCCGAAGGCCGTAAAGTCGAATGTCTCAGGCTCGTCCGGCTCCTCCGACGCGACCGCCGCCTCCGCTGACTCCGGCAAGGACACCACTCCGTGACCCGCAACACCCCGCCCCGTTCCAACGGCAAGTCGGGCCAGCCCCGCAAGGGCGCCAAGCCCGGCCAGGTCGCCAGGCCGCGCTGGGGCGCCAAGCCCGCGCGGCCTGCCGCCACCGACCGTGACGGCTTCACGGCGCAGACCGCGCCGCTGGCGCCGGGTGAGGCCACCGCGCCCCGGGCCGAGCAGCCGCCGCGCGGCGACCGGCCGCAGAGCGACCGGCCGCGGGCCGAGAAGCAGCGGGCCGACAAGCCCGGGGCCGATCGGGCGCGCGCCGGGCGGCCCGCCGGCTCGGGCGCGCCGAAGGACGGCGGGGCCCGGCCGCGCAAGCAGGCCGTCCGCCCGCCCAAGGCGCTGCGTACCGCCGGCGCGCCCCGGCCCGCCAAGCCCGAGCCGGCCCCCCGGGGTCCGGGCGGCGACCCGCTGGTCGGCGAGCGCTACGAGGTCGAGGTCGGCCCGGTCGCACACGGCGGCGGGCACTGCGTGGCCCGGCACGAGGGCCGGGTGCTGTTCGTCCGGCACGCCCTGCCGGGCGAGAAGGTGATCGCCCTGGTCACCGAGGGCACCACCAAGTCCCGCTTCCTGCGCGCCGACGCCGTGGAGATCCTGGAGCCCGCCAAGGACCGGATCGCCCCGCCGTGCCCGTTCGCCGGCCCCGGCAAGTGCGGCGGCTGCGACTGGCAGCACGTCACCCCGGGCGGGCAGCGCAAGCTCAAGGTGGCGGTGCTCACCGAGCAGCTCGCCAAGCTGGCCGGCCTCACCCCCGCCGAGGCGGGCTGGGACGGCAGCGTCGAGCCGGTCGGCGGCAAACTCCCGGCGGGCGAGGTGCCGGCCTGGCGCACCCGCGTGCAGTACACGGTCGACCCGGGCACCGGAAAGGTCGGCCTGCGCAAGCACCGCTCGCACGACGTCCAGCCGATCGACCGCTGCCTGATCGCCGCGCCCGGCGTGACCGAGCTCGGCATCGAGTCGCGTGAGTGGCCGGGCGTCGCCTCGGTCGACGCGATCGCCGCCACCGGCTCCTCGGACCGCCAGGTGGTCCTGGTCCCGGCGGACGGCGCCCAGCTGCCGATCGTCGAGCTGGACAAGCCGGTCTCGATCTCCCGGATCGACGAGCACGACAACTTCCACCGGGTGCACGGGCGCACCTTCGTCCGCGAGGTGGCCGCCGGCCGTACCTGGCGGGTCAGCAACGGCGGCTTCTGGCAGATCCACCCCGAGGCCCCGGACACCCTGGTCGACGCGGTCCTGGACGGCCTGGACCCGCAGTGGGGCGAGAACGCCCTCGACCTGTACTGCGGTGTGGGCCTGTTCGCCGGCGCCCTGGCCGACCGGGTCGGCGAGGACGGCGCGGTCCTCGGCATCGAGTCCGGCAAGCAGGCCGTCCTCGACGCCCGGCACAACCTGGCCGCGCTGGAGAACGTCCGGATCGAGTGCGACAAGGTCGAGGCGCTGCTCCCGCGCACCGGGATCACCGCCACCGACCTGATCGTCCTGGACCCGCCGCGGGCGGGCGCCGGGCGCGAGACGGTGGCGCACCTGGTGGGCCTGGAGGCCCGCCGGATCGCGTACGTCGCCTGCGACCCGGCCGCGCTCGCCCGGGACCTGGCCTTCTTCCGTGAGGGCGGCTACCGACCGGTCTCGCTGCGCGCCTTCGACCTGTTCCCGATGACCCACCACTTCGAGTGCGTGGCCATCCTGGAGCCGATCGCGGCGTAGCCGGCCTGGTCGGCGGTGGACTTACGGCGGGCGGTGCGCGGGTTCATCCCGTGCACCGCCTTCGTGGTTTGCCGCGTTGCGCCCGCGTTGTTCCCGCGTCGGACCGCCGCGCGGGCCGGCGGGGGCCGGGCTCAGTGCCGGTTGCCGACGGCGAAGAGCAGGATCACGAAGCCGGCGAAGAGGTGGGTGCCGGCGATGTAGATCGAGGCGCGGATCAGCATCGCCTTGCGGCGGCTCTTCTCGTCCTTGGTGGCGTCGCTCATGGGTGGTCCGGTCCTCTTCGGGGCTGGCTGGCTGGTGGCCGGCAGGCGGGGGCGGTTGACCGGCTGCGCCGGGGCGTGGCGGGCGGGGCCGTCGCGCTCACCCGGCGGCCGTGTGGACGGCGTCGCCGCGCAGCTCGTCCAGCAGCTCACCCTGGTCGGTGATCATCTCGGTGAGGATGCCGCGGGCCGCGCGCAGCAGCTCCGCCACGTCGGGGGTGCTGAGGGCGTAGACGACCGTGTTGCCCTCGCGGGTGGCCGTCACCAGCTGGGTGCGGCGCAGGACGGCGAGCTGCTGGGAGAGGCTGGAGGCCTCGATGTCGATCTCGGCGAGGAGTTCGCGTACCGGGCGGGGGCCGTCCTGGAGCAGCTCCAGCACTCTTATCCGGGCGGGGTGCCCGAGTGTGCGGAAGAATTCCGCCTTGGCCTGGTACAGCGGGACCGCCATCGTCAGTCCTCTCCCTTCTCCTCTTCGAGGCTGTGCGGCAGCTCGATACCGTGCCCGGAGGCCAGACGCAGCAGCCCTGCCACCCGGCCCTCGTAGGCCTGGACGCCGTCGGCGTCCCCGGCCGCCCTGGCCGCCGCGAGCTCCGCGCGGGCCCGCGCGAGCTGCTTGCGAAGCTCCTGACCGAACATGTCCGTCATCGTCGACCTCCACACCGGGTGGCGCGTTCCAGGGCGCGGCGCGTTCCAGGTCAACAGCATCTATGGAGATGAAGAGTTCTTCAAGTCGTTGAAACGGCCGGGCCCGGCCACGGCCCGGTTCAGCGCGTCGTGGTCGGGCCCGGCGGGGCTGTGCGTGGCGTCACGACCTCCAGTGCGGGTCGCGCCCGCTCGTGGCCAGTGCCCGTTCGATGCTGGAGGCCGAGTCCGGCAGCGGGACGGGCGCGGCGAAGCCCTCGTACCGACGGTACGTCTCGGCGTGCTCCCCGACGGTCGCGAGGATCAGTTCGGCGAGCCCCTGCGAGCAGTGGAACTCCTGCCCGGTGGCCCGCGCGACGTCCCAGCCGTGCAGCACCGTCTCGGTGAGGAGCAGCGCGACGACCGAGGGTACGGGCAGCAGCGTGCCGCCGAGGTCGATCTCGCCCTCCCACACGGCCGGCTCCGACCAGGCGTCGACGGCACGGCGGAGCTGGGCGGCGTACGCCTCGGCCCAGTCGGGTGCGTCGGTGAAGTCCCGCCCGGTCAGTGCCTCGGGCAGCTGCGTGCGCCGGGCGCGGTGTTCCAGGCCGTGCGAGGTGTAGAGGATCCAGTGGTTCAGCAGTGCCCGGGTGTCGAACTCCTTGCACGGTGTCGGCGCCGGGAGCTGTTCGGCGGTGACACCCCGAGCGACGCGGGCCGCTTCCTCCGCGCTTTCGATCAGGTACGGGTACAGGTTCTTCATGCCGTCACGCTAGGAGGAGCCTGCCACCGCGGTCTTGAACAAACGCGACAGTGTGCGGCGCTAGCCTGGGGGCGTGATCAACCCGGAGATCGGGCGCGGGGTGCTGTACCCCGGCGCGCAGGCGGAGATCAGCAGCCTGACCAGGATCGAGCCCGCAGCGGGGCTGGCCCGTCTGGTGGAGTTCTACTGGCTGGTCCGCTGGGAGCTGCCGAGCGCGGCGGCCTACGAGACGAAGGTGCTGTCGCACCCCAACGTCCATCTGGTGTTCGAGGAGCCGAGGCCGCTGCTGTACGGGGTGGACCGGGGTCTGTTCGTACGTCGGCTGGAGGGGGCGGGCCGGGTGCTGGGGGTCAAGTTCCGCCCGGGCTGCTTCCGTCCCTTCGCCGCCGGGCCCGTGCTGCGCTTCGCCGACCGGCGGGTGCCCGCTGCCGAGGTGCTCGGCCCGGCGGTGGACGAGGTCGGCCGGGCCGTTCTCGCGGCCGACGACGACGGCGCGATCGTCCGGCCGGTCGACGCCTTCCTGCTCTCCCTGCTGCCCGCGCCGGATCCGATCGCCGAGCAGATCGCGGTGATGGTCGAGCGGATCGCCGCCGAGCCCGAGCTGGTGCGGGTCGATCAGGTCGCCGATCGGTTCGGCATCTCCGTCCGCCGGCTTCAGCGGCTGTTCGCCGAGTACGTCGGGGCGAGTCCCAAGTGGGTGCTGCGCCGGTCCCGCCTGCACGAGGCCGCGACCCGCGCGGACAGCGGCGACGGCGTCGACTGGGCGGCCCTGGCCGCCGAGCTGGGGTACGCGGACCAGGCGCACCTGACCCGCGACTTCACGGCCGTGGTCGGCGAGCCGCCGACGCGGTACGCGAGCGGTGGCGGGCGGCGCTGAGGCGGCGTGGTGTCCGCACCGAGCGGGGCCCCTCGCGCGTCAGCGGCTCACTGCCGCGGCCTGCACCGTGCCGCCGGGGAGCTTTGAGCCGTCGGCCGTGGTCAGCGTGCACATCACATACCGGAACCCTTTGTTCCAGCTGTCCTCGTCGTTCGTCCAGGATCCGAGGTCGTGGCCGTCGTGCTGGTAGGCCGCGTACTCCTGCGTGCAGAGTTTGTACGCGTCCGCCTCGCTCGCCGACTGGTAGGTCACGCCCGCGGGTGGCAGGACGAAGCCCAGGACCTGCTCCTGGTGCGGCACGTTGCAGTCGGCGAGGATGAGGCTGACGCTGTTCCCCTGCTGGTTCTGCGTGTCGATGCAGTCGCCGATCGACGTGTCGGCCAGGTAGATCTCCTGGCCGGTCCGGCGGAAGGTGCCCACCGGCCCCACGACTCCGGTGGACTTGCCGAACACCAGGCAGGGCATGGCGCGCACGCCGCTGTCCCAGCCCTGCTTGCTCGGCGGAACGGCATACGACTGGGCGTCCGCCAGCGCCTGGACGGTGGCCCGGAGCCGCGCATCGCAGATGGCGCTGCCGTTCTGCGTCGCGTCGTCCAGGGAGCTCACGTCGGCCGTGTCGACCACCTGACCGTCCGGGTTGTCCTTGACGCAGTCCAGGAGGCCGAGCTTGGGCAGCCCTTGGAACTTCGCGCCGTTCCACACGGCGGAGACGCAGTCGCCACGCTTCAGTTCCTGCTGCAGGCCCACGGCCTCCCCGTACGGCGGTACCGGGCCGGTCGAAGCCGTGGGCGAGGACGCGGCCGTGCCCGTGGTCGGGGGCGAGGACGTGTCCGAGCCGCCGAGCAGGGTCGCCCCTGCCCAGAGGGCGCCGCCCAGGACCAGTGCGGCGGCCACGACGATGGCCGCGGTACGGCCGGCCGGGATCCTGCGACGGGGTTCGGGTTCCGGTGGGCCCGGCGCGGGAGGCCGCTGCTGGACGGTCGGAGGTGGCGGAGGCGGAGGGGGCGTGGGGGTCACCACCGTCGGGGCGGGCTCGGGTGCCGCGGTGATCCCGGCGAGCTTCTCAGCCGCCTCCTCACCCGTCATGCGCTCCGCCGGGTCCTTGGCCAGCAGGCCCTGGAGGACGGGTACCAGGGGCCCCGTGACGTGGGCCGGCAGCCGAGGTTCCTCGAACAGCAGTGCGGTCAGGGCGGCGGCCTCGCTCTCCGCGTCGAAGGGGCCCTTGCCCGCGACCGCGAAGTACAGCGTGGCTCCGAGGGAGAACAGGTCGGACTCCGGGCTCGGCTCCGCGCCGCGCGCCCGTTCCGGGGCCAGGTAGCCGGGGGTCCCCACGATCCCGGAAGCCGAGGTGAGCCGCGGCTCACCCGAGGCCGGCTCCAGCGCGATGCCGTAGTCGGCCAGCAGCACCCCTCCCCCCTCCGCGGGGCGCGAGGTCCGCGGAGGGGGGTTCGTCAGCAGGATGTTGGCCGGCTTGACGTCCCGGTGCAGGATGCCGAGCCGGTGGCCCTCCGTCAGGGCATCGAGGACGGCCAGACCGATGCGCGCGACCTCCGGCGGCGGCAGCGGCCCGTGCTCGTGCACGACGGCCTCCAGGTCCGTCGCGCCGGGCACGTACTCCATGACGATCCACGGCAGGCCGTTCTCCTCGACGATGTCGTGCACCGTGGCGACATGCGGATGGGTCCGCAGCCTGGCGGCGTGCCGCGCCTCACTGCGGGCCCTGGCGACGCGCGCGCTCATCTCCCGCTCCGGCAGGCCCGGCGGGACGTCGATCTCCTTGAGTGCGACATCGCAGGCCAGCACCTCGTCATGGGCGAGCCAGACCCGCCCCATGCCCCCGGCGCCGAGCCGCCGCACCAGGGTGTAGCGCCCTGCGACCACCCGTCCGGCATCGTTCCCGGCTCCTGTCATGGGCAACAACGTAGGGTGCTCGAAATATCGGGGCAAATGGTGCATGGCGACCAGGTGACAACCCTGAGCGGCCGGCGGTGGCCCCGCTCGCTTCGGATGGCGCTCTCTCGGTCGGCCTCCGCTTCGCCCCCGTCGAGGCGAGGTGAAGCACTGCGAAGCGGCGGGGTGCGGGTGCGGGTTCGGGTTCGGGGTGTTTCGACACTGAAACCTCCGGTGCCGTCCGACAGCCGGCCAGGGGTGTCGGACGGCACGAATGACTTCAGTCGCCGAGCCGTTGACCTGGGAGCTGAAACCTTTCGTGCGGTGGATCTTGTGGCTTCCACCGCACGAAAGATTTCAGTGCGCACATGGTCATCTGAGGCAGGTAGTCAGCAGTCACGTTCGGTAATCGGCACGGCAGCCCTGGACGGGCGCCCTCCCGCCCTATCTGGGCTGAGCCGCGTGGGCCCCGACGTACGTCCGCGATGCTCACCACTCGGGAGGATTAACCTTGGTCCGTGCTGTTGACCTACGTTGACGAGAGCTACTCGGACACCGCGTACTACATCGCGGCCCTCCTGTGTCCTGACACCGAGGCGATCTCACTCGCCAAGGCTCTCGACAAGGTGGTCGCCGAGGCGGCGTGCTCCTACGACGTCCCCACAGGAGCCGAACTCCACGGCCACGACATCTTCCAGGCCAAGGGTCACTGGAAGAAGATGGGACCGCTGGTCCGAGCGAGGATTGGCGTCTACAACGGCGCCTTCCAGGCCGTAGCCGACCACGACGTAAAGATCATTATCCGCGGCGTCGACCTTGCTGGCCTCCAGAGGCGCTATGGCGATAACCATGACGCGCCTCACTCGATTGTTCTCACCCACCTGCTTGAGCGAGTCGAGGAGTACGCGCGTTCCAAAAACGAGTTCGCCTTGATGATCGCCGACGAGGTCCCCGGGCAGGACGGCTATCGCGATGAGCTGGCCTACTACAAGTCTGTGGGGACATGGGGCTATCGCGCGAAGCAGCTCACGCGCATCGTCGACACCATGCACTTTGCGCCGTCCCGGGCGAGCAGACTGGTGCAAGCTGCGGATCTCATCGCGTACCTCCACCGGCGTATCAGCAGCCAGTCGGACGTCGATGATCGCGCAAGGCGGGCCAACGAGAAGTTGTGGGAGCGAATCCAGCCGAAGGTCCAGCACAGCTTGACCTGGTACCCCTAGACGCACAAAGGCCCCGTCGCGTGGACGGGGCCTAGGGCTCACCGGAAGACTATGACGTCTCCCTGGCTCTAAGTTTAGCGATTTGCTGCTCGGTGGGAACAGCGGACAGCGTGTCCTGAGCCACTTTTGAGCCATCTGGACTATGCCTCACGGGGGCGCTGACCTGGCGCTTTAGTCCGTGATCACCTGTGGATTCCAAGCGAGGCTTCAGCTGGCGGCCGTCTCTCCGTCGTCAGGGTCGCTCGACACGATGGGCGGCTGGGGCTCCTCGTGCCATGAGGTGTCGTAGGTGGTCTGAGCGTTCTCGTTGATCACGATGCTGCTCATGAGCTTGCGGTCGACGGCTTCGGCGCCGGTCATGACGGCTTCGGCGGCAGACTCCCGGATCAGTTCGGCGAGCGAGCTGATGTTGCCTCCGGTGCGCTGGTGGAGGTACTTCCAGGCTCGCTTGAGAGTGCCGGGCTGGTGCCGGTAGAGCACGAGGGCGTCCTCCATCGACGCGATGACGCTGACCCAGTCAGCCTTGTCCTGCCGCGTCTCGATGGAGAACGGCTCGATGTGGAGCAGGGTGTTGCGGCCGGAGGTCTGGGTGACGCGGGAACCGCCGGCGCCTTCCAGGAACAGCCCGGAGTGCTTGAGGTCGACCCCGGTGTAGATGAAGGTGGCCGCGGTGTGGTTGGCGATGAACTTCAGGTGGTCGTTGACGACCTTGCCTTCCCTGAGCGAAAGGTCCATGAAGTGGGCGTCGTCGATGATCACCAGCTCCACGCCGCAGCGGCGCATCTCGTCCAGGAGCCGGTTGGTGATGGTGCTCTTGGTCGCGCCCGAGCGGTACCCCATGCCCATGTAGTCGGCCAGCGCGATGGACAGGTCCTTCGGGGTGGCCTGGGAGGGGATGTTGACGTACACGACGGGCGTGTAGTCGATCGAGCGGTTGTCGACGCGGTAGCTGCGTTCGAAGCGCTCGGGGAACTCCTGACGCAGGCTGTGCTCGAAGTCGTAGCCGAACATCTTGACCAGGGTGGACTTGCCCAAGGTGGCGGGGCCGTCGAGGACGATTCCGCGGCGGGCTCCGGCCGGCTGGTGGGCGTTGGTGACCATCCGGCGGCGGATCTGGTGGTGGATGGCTTCCATCTTGGCGGTGCGGACGATCACCAGGGCACTGTGGTGGGCGTTGCGGGCCTTGTTGTGGAGGCTCTTCTCCCGGGCGCTGAGCTGCTCATACAGCTCCAGGGAGAGCTTCTCGGGCTTGAGGGGCGGCTCGAAGTCGAGGTACGCGCGCCATTCCTCCTTCGTGCGGGGCTCGGAGAGGCCCGGGTGCTCGAAGTAGTGAGGTTCGTCGTCGGGGAAGGCTATGGCGGTCACGTGCTCAGTTCTCCTGGCGGGTGCGCGGGTTCCACACCGTCGCGGGCTGGATGGCGTCGAGATCGAGGTCGTCGTCCTCGTCCGGCAGGTCGGGGACGGCGTGCAGGCCGGTGATGGTGGGCTTGCGGGTTTCCGGAAGCGGAGCGGGCGGTGGCGCCGGCACGGCCGGGATGGAGCGCAGGGCGTCGGCGGCTTGTGCGTGGGCGCGGTGGCGGTCGCGAGTCCAGCGCTTGCGGGTTCCCTTGGTCCAGGTCTCGGGGGCGTCGGTGCGGTTCTGCAACTCCCGCAGCGCCTGGGCGATACTGGCCTGTTGGGAGGCGTCGGCTCCGCGTTGGACGAGCAAGCGCTTGGCTTCGCGCAGGGTGATGTCGGTGAACGGCTGCAGGTCGCTGAGCGCATGGGTCCACCGCAGCGTGTACCACTTCTTGTCGCGGGGGTTGTGGAAGTAGGCGTGCAGGAGATTGCGCGGGTCGTAGCGAATGGGCCACAGCTCGTTCGGGTAAGGCGACTTGGCCTTGCGGAACTGGTAGAGCACGTCGGCGTTGTAGACGAGGTGGTTGATCTCCACGCCGTAGGAGTTGATGACCCGTCCGCCGTTGTCGGCGATCGGCAGCAGTTCGTAGTACAGGTTCGGGTCCCTCGGGCAGTCGACGAAACCTGCTGAGCCCAGGGCCATCGCGTACGCCTCGTTCGGCGAAACCTCAAGGTCGGGGAAGCCGTAGAGGTGCAGTCCGGAATGCGGGTGCTGCTGGTAGACGGCCACGACATACTCGGCGAAGAACTCTGCGATCTCGTCGATGCTCCAGCGGGCCTGCTCTTCGACGGTGCGGCCGCGCGTGGCGACGTTGAAGCCCTTGTAGCCGGCGACGTGCATGGAGAACTGCTCGCGGATGGTGCCGAAGAGCCGTTCGATGTGTGGTTTGTCGGTGGGCTTGAGCTTGCGGGCGTCCTGGATGTCGATCTTCCAGGAGCGGCAGGCACGCCGTACCACGTCGGACTGGTAGGGCTTCCCGTGGTCGAAGAGCAGGGTCTCGGGATAGACGACCGGGCGGGCGGCGGCGTGGGCGAGTCGCTCGTCCAGCGAGAGCAGGCGCTCGTAGGGCACCCGGAGCATCGAGTAGCGCAGAGCGTCGGCCCATGCCGGGCGCATCGGCTCTGGCGTCATCACGTCTGCCAGCAGGAGGCCGATGTCGATGGCTTTGGTGCCGGCGGGAGTCAGTCGCCAGGCCAGGATCGAGCGGGTCGCCACGTCGAGTGCGATGGTGAGTTCGACCCCGTATGTGCTGTCGGTGGCGGCATCCCACGCCAGGACGTCGAGCGGTGTGGTGTCGAGCATGACGACCTGGCCGGGGCGGTGCGCGATGACATTGCCGAAGGTGCGGTCAGGCTGGTTGGCGGCCGACTGGCGCTGGTAGGCGGGATCGGAGGGGCGCCGGTCCAGCAGCGCCTTGACTAGGCGCCGGAAGGTGTCCTCCTTGGGCAGCAGTACCTCGCCCTCCCCGTAGTCGGCGTCGAGCCTGTTCTGGGTACGCCTCAGGAAGCGGGTGGTGACGGCGGAGGAACTGTCCATCCGCTCGGACGCCGACTGCTCGCGGATCGCCTGGATGACCCGCGGGTCGATGTTGCGGAACGGGTTGCGGATCCGGGCCTTGCGTCCGTCGACCAATGCGAACAGGCCCTTCTCGTCCCACTCGTCCAGCAGCTGCCAGATGCGGCGGGCGGTGAGACCGAGTTCCGCGGCCTTGGCCTCGATGCGTTCGGTCGCCGGAAGATCGGGGTCGTACTGCGGACGGGGCTCGCCGGCCAGGGCCTTCATCGGATCGCCGGAGCGGAAGCCCGTGGTGGCCTCCCACAGGTGGGCCTCGAGGTCCAGGGCCGCCTGACGTACCTCGCGGGGCAGGGTCGCCAGCACTCCGCCTGGATCCAACCCCACGTCCTTGCTCCCGGTGCCGGGCGGCGGCTCGGCATGAGCACGAAACGAGGGATCGGCCAGCAACTCGGAGAGCATGATGGTGATCCGGTGCCCGGTGACGGACCGCAGCCGAATCAGCGTGCCGTCGGTGGCCACGATCTGGTGGCGCTCGTCCTCGAACTCGATCCAGTCCTCGACGGCGATGCGGTAGCGCTGGTTCATCGCGTCCTTTCCGAATCAGGGGCAGCCCACACGTAGGTGTGGTCGCGAAGCGGCTGGTCGGTGTCGAACAGCAGGCGGTGGTGCCACATCAGGTGGTAGGCGACCGGACGCGCCACCTCGGGATCGCGGCGAAAGCCGACCAGGTCGCCGAGCGCGATTGGCCGGGTGGCGAGTGCGAGGATCGGACCGACCAGATCAGCGGTGGCGTTCAGCGGCCGGCGGTAGCCGCACAGCCACTCGACCGTTGCCCACAGTTGGGGGTCGGGATCACCGACCATGCGGTAGTCCCAACCGAGGTCCTGGCAGGCCTTCTCGGTACGCTGGGCCTGCTGAACGACTCGGGGCTTGGCCAGCTGCTGAGGATTCTTCACATCCAGCATGAGCACTGAGCCGTTGGTGCGCCGGACGAACAGGTCCGGGACGTGAGTCCACTTTCCCTGGGCGTCAACGCCTTCGAGGATGAAGGGCTGTGCGGAGAGAGCGGCAACCTGGGAGTCGAAGTCCAGCAGCTTCATCCACTTGGCTTCGAGGTAGCTCTCGTAGCCCAGGACGGTGTCGCAACTGGCGGCCCAGTACGAGCCGGGGGTGTGTCGCATCCCCACGTACGAGGGGATCTCGCGAGCGGGCAGGCAGTTCTCGAAGCGCACCGTGGCTGCCTGGGAGGCGGGTATCAGTCGCTCGGTCTGCTGGGCGTCGTAGTAGTGGATGAGCAGCTGGTCGGGCGCATTCCTGACCGGCCGCAGGGTCCGGGTTCTCTTCGGACTCACGTCCGTCCTTCCTGATGGGCCGTGTCGTGGACCGCTCCGATGGGCGGCTGCCCGCTGCTGTCCCCGCTCAGGCAGGCCGGGACCGTCAGAGAGTCCGGGACGGAGGGCTGCCAGCGGGCCAAGGCGGTGCTCATCGGAGTCCAGCTCGGGGCGAACAACAGTGGGGCCGTCAGTGCGAGGACGGCGGCTGCGTGCGCGGCAGTAGGCGGACTCATCCCGAGCTTGGTCCGTGCGCCGCCGTGGCGGGCACGCCGGCGCACGTCCTGGTAGGCCGTGAACGCCTCGGCGGCCTCGGGAGTCAGCGCCGGGCAGCCCGCCAGGTCGCTCGGCTCGGCACCCGCTCGGGCGGCAGCGGCCAGGTAGCGCAGGGCAGCGAAGAAGTCAGCCGTCGTCACCGCCTGCCCGGCGACCACGGCCGGGCCCCCGTGCGCGGCCTCCAGTACCAGCTCCTGCACGTCCGCGAGTTGCGCCGGAACCGTCACGGACGGAAGCTCGGCCAGAGCCTGATCACAAGGGATCGATCGCCGCCCGGAAGCCGCTGAGCGGCGGTTGTTGCACCGCCGCAGGCCCAGGACACCCGACCGGGTCGGCAGACCGCCTGGATGCCCGGAGTACGTGAGCCCGAGCCGGTCACCGCATATCGGGCAGGTGTCCACCAGCAGCACCTGGTGGACCGGACACACCGCCGCAAGTCCCAGGCGCCACCACAGCTGCCACACCGGACGCTCTCCCAGGCATTTCGGACACGCCCGGGTGCCGGTGAACAGCGCCCACTCGCGGTTGCTCAACCGCGTCACCGACGCCGGATCGGCCACGTCCAGCCGTGAGAAGTCCAGAACACCGTTGGCGTAGCGGGCCAGCTGCATGGACCGCAGCTCGATCTCGTCCAGCCCGGTCGCCGCCCCAATCCGGCGCGCACCCACCTCCGTCAGCGCCACGCCGTAGCACACCGGCCGCACCGCGCGGTCGCTCGAACGGCACTCCAGCCCCATCCGACGCGCGGTCTCACCAGGCGTCAGCTCCAGATCCACCGCGACCCGGTCCACCCACGAGGGGAAGGACTCCCCAGACACTGGCACCAACACAGAGGGGAGCCTGCGCGGGACTGCGGATGGCAGCCGCCGCACCCCGGCCCCGCTGGTTACCGGGGTCGACACGCTGGGATCAGGCAGCGGCTGTGCCGACGCGGACATGCGGCCTCCCCCAGGCGCAATAAATTGATCTTGTAGGAGACTTCCTACACATCGGACTGTACTACGGTTACTGCCCGTGGCGAATAGCGATTCAGATCAGGGCATCCCGGCCCAGCGCGTCCTCTTCGGGCGCCGCCTGCGGGCGCTTCGCGAGCGGCAGGGGCTGACTCAGACCGCCGTGGCGGCAGCAGCCGGCATGGACCGGTCCTTCTACATCGACCTGGAAACCGCTCGGCACAGCGTCTCGGTGGACCGCATCCCGGCCCTGGCGAAGGCGCTGGGCGTCGAGCCCCACGAGCTGTTCACCGAGGACTGAGCAGCTGCCTGGCATCCTCCCCGGGACACCGTCCGATCAGCTTGTCGCATTGTCTAGGGGGCTGAGCGTGCGACAAGCGGAGCTAACCCGCCGCGCCTTGCGCCAGCTTCCTGCCGCAACCGATCGGGCCGATCCCCCCGAGGGCCGAAAAGGCCCAGGCCGCTTCTTGGAACCTGGGCAGGATCTTCGAGCTCAGTCACCTCGGTGGCAGCAGCTAGCGCAAGGGTCGTCTCGTAAGGAGCTGCTGGCCCAGCGATTGCCTAAACCAGTTGACGCTCCCGAGTTCGCGTAACGGCGGGTCGAACTGGGAAGGAGCATTGGAGGGTCGCATCAATCTGGTCACCCACACGGATCAGAGCGATGATGAGCCAACGAGGTAAAGCCATGGGGATGGCAGCGCTGTGGCGTCAACACTGAGTCACTGAAGATCGCCCCAGCCTGCCGACTGTCAGTGCCGCGTGGGACTCTTTGCATGCAAGGTTGACGGGATCTAGCGGAGGGCATTGAGATGCGCGCCTTGGTCGTGCGTGTTCGGCACACAGATCCGCCAGCACCGTCCGGGTGTCGGTGGTGCGGCGAGGAAAAGATCAACCATGGGCAGCGTTGGGTCTCCTCCGTTGGCGTTCACGCCTGGGAGGCACCCACGCGCGCACAACGGCTCAGCAGGATGCAGGCGCGCCGATCACGCAGGACAGCTCACTCATCATCCACCCAGTAGTGCGGTTGCCCAGCGCCGCTAGCGATCTTTACCGCGCTCTTGAAAACCTTCACCAGAGAATCCGGAACGTCTGACGGTGCGCGCAGCCGCTGGGCCAGCGCCACCACCATGTCCTCCTTCGAGCGCGGGGGCTGCACGGAATCTTGGTACAGCAAGCCGTGAAGCTTCTTGCTGAACTTTCCCTCGGTGCGAAGCACTGCGACGTCATGCGACGTCCACTGCTTCTCATCGCTTCGAGGCCACTGTTCGTTCATCGTGTCGGCCCACTGGTTGTCACTGAAGACATCCTCCAGTTCGTTCGGGGCCCCAATGAACAGGCAGTCATCCTCCGCGAAGCCCTGCTTGAGTAGGCGGTCGTAGCTGAACTCCTTTTGCTTGTCGCGTGGCGAGTCAGCATCAACCATAAACACAACAGTGCGCTTGTGCTCCTTGAGGAACTTGGCGAAGTTGAGAGCGCCATCGTTCCCCCCACAAGCCCACAAAGCGATGCCGGCGGACTGGATCGGGTAGCCGAATGCGAGCTTGAACAAGGCTGGCAGGGCCGCATACTCGGTCGCACCCTCCACAGCTACGAAGCACTTCTCGTGCAGTAGGACACTGTTGCGAAAGCCCAGTGAGGCGGCCATGTTGGACAGAAAGCGACGAGTGTGCTCGTCGGTGTCACTGTTGCCGAGCGATTGGACGTAGGCCCGGCCGTCCCGACTGTTCAGGTGCACGATGTCCTGAATGTCCACACCGTCGATCAAGTTGAGCGAATGGGTGGCGACGATCACTGTGGAGTGCGAAGAGGACGCCGACGCCTTGATCATCTCCATGATCCGGCGCTGATGGTCGTAATCAAGGTGGGTGTCAGGTTCGTCATAGACGATGATCACGCCACCGCCGTCGAGGCCATCCGTGGCGTCAGCCAGCAACTGCTGACTGGCCTCCCATAGCGCCAAGGTGATGCGGCGCGACCTGCCAGCTCCCGCAGCGGTCAGTGGGACAGGATGTTGTCCGCGGGCCGAGGCGGCCAAGGAGACGCGACCGATCGCCGGCTTGAACTGGATCTGTGGCTCGAGGTTGAACTCGTCGAGAGCGCAACGTTCCTCGACAAGTTTCCGCAGCAGGGCGGCATCTTCTTTCAGTCGTTCTGAGAACTCGGCCTCGAGATCGGTGATCTTTTGCCGGGTTTCCTCGCGGAGAGTGTATTCGCGAAGCTTTGCCGTCAGGATGCCGCGAACGACAGCCTCCGGCGACTCAGCGGAGTCGCCTTTGAAGTAGAGGAGCTGCGGCAGGGCATCCTTCAGCTGCGCCGGGGCCTCGACCCAGTCCGTGACCTGCGTAGTGGTAGCCGAGTGCGTCTCCAGCAGCTCCAACCAACTCGCCTTGACGTTCGATTGGTCGTCGCGCAGCTTGAGGCCAGCATCGGTGGCGAGAGCGCGCAGATCCTGGGCCTTCAACGCCTGTAGATTCCTCAACTCAAGGCGTTCGGGAACCCTGGCTTGCCACTCGAGGTAGGTGCCTTCGCCTTCCACGTAACGACGGCGCACCCTGATCGGAGAAGTGGTCTGAAGCAGCTCCGCTTCAGAACGCGAAAGCTCGAACCGGGCTTCCACGGTGACAGCCCGAGGCTCTTCGTCGTCGCCGATGACAGGGAGTGCAGATCGCTCCCTGTCACCGACTGCGAACCGGGAGATGTCGCTGTCCTCGATGTTGCGCTCGCCCAGGAGGAACGCCAGCGCATCCAGCGTGGCCGTCTTCCCGCAGTCGTTGTGCCCCGTCAGGATGGTCTGCTTGTGGATGGGGATGCCAGGGACAGCGGCCAGGGAGCGGAAGTTGGTGACACCGAGCTCGACGAGTTGCACGAAGCTCCCTTGTCTTCACGGCACGACTATCTGGCGCGCGGTTGCAGCACACGTCGTGGGGAAACACATCCATCGACGGGTAGGTGGGAAAACTCTAGCGCCTTGTGAGCCATGGTCGTTCGGCGAACGGAGTGCTCCGCCCTGCCATTGAAGTGAGTCGCGGGACGAGCCGTGCCTTAGTCGTGGCCTGCTGCCACTGGTAAGCGGGGCTGCTGTGGTGACGTCCGCTCGCTCAGCGCAAACATGTATCAGGGACGAGCCGGGGGCGATCCCCGGGGTCGGTGCGTGTCACGCTGCCACGGCAGGAAGCGCGCGCAGACGCTCGCGGAACTCGGCGACGGCGGGTTCGGCGTAGTGGGGCTTGAGGTAGCCATCGAACTTGGTGAGGCGGTTGACGGCGCGCACGGAGTGGACCTGGGTTTCGAGGAGGCCGAGGCCGCGGTTGGCGGCGTCGAGGGCGCCGTCGAGGTCCTTGCCGGCGAGGCGGGCGGTGGCGAGGCGGCCCGCGCGGACGGCCTGGTCGCGGGGGACGGCGTGGTCGATGGACGAGGCCAGCGCGCTGGTGGCCCGGTCGAGCTGGCCGGAGCGGAGCATGATCTTGCCCTCGGTGGAGCTGAGCTGGGCGTCGCCGTACCAGGAGAGCCAACTCGGGAGCTGGTCGCCGCCGTTCCTGGACCACAGGTCGTGGGCGCGGTTGAGGGCGGAGCCGGCCTTCTGGTGCTGGCCGTCGCGGGACAGGCTCTCGGCGTGGTGGAGTTCGAGGTAGCTTCGGACGCCGGGCTGCATCGTGGCGGGGGTGTTGGCGAGGGCGGTCTCGACCTGGGCGACGCGCTCGGCGGGGTTGCCGGCGTCGGACAGGTGGACGCCCATCTCGGCGAGCAGGAAGCCGCCGAGGGCGTCGTCGCCGACGGTCTTGGCGGCGCGCAGAGCGCCGAGGTAGTACTGCTGGCCTGCTGAGCGCAGGCCGCTGTCGTAGGCCATCCACCCGGCGATGTAGTTGACCTGGGAGGCCAGACCGAGCAGGCGGGCTTCGACGGCTTCGGTGTGGCGGCTCTGCTTGAGCAGGGTCGTGATGATCGCGAGGTCGCCGCGGGCCTGCTCGATGAGGCGGGCACCGCCCATCTGCGCGTCCAGGCTCTGGAGGGTGGCGACGCGGGATTCGAGGGCGTCGACCATGGCGTCCGTCACCTGGTCGCCGTCCAAGGCGGAGGCGAAGGCGGGCGAGGCGGAGGCCCAGCTCGCGGCGACGGTGGCCATGGCGGCCCCGGTGATGGTGAGAAAGCCCCGCCGATCCATATGCCCACTCCTGACCAGTTCCACCAGTACGTCCACGGTACCGGCCTTCGTCCACGGCGCCGTGATGCCGGTCACTTCCCACACCGGGAGCCACCCCGGCCACGGATTGGCAACCAGCGTACGGGGATTGACGCCGAGAAGGTCAGCCAGAACGAACTGCGCGTCCGGCTCGGGCTCCTGCCCCTGCTCCCACTTCCACACCAGCGTCCGGTTGGTCGCCAGGTGGATCTTTAACGCGGCGCCGTGGTCGCGCATCATGCGCGCGAACTGGATCTTTCCCCAGCCGCGTAACCGCATCAGGTGGGTGAGCGGGTGGACTGCCAGAACGTCTGAGCTCATCTCAACCCCCGGCGATTCATGACCTGTTGGTGAGCGTACTGCTACCCGCTGTGGCGCGGACCGAGTCGAGCAGAAACCCCCCAGAAACGTTCCGAGTTGCGCTGCGGCACGGCGAACCTGTACCGGCCGCCCGGCCCCGGAAGCCGATGAGGGGAGGAGCCATGGAAGCAATCGAGAGGCCGCATCAGAGCCATCAGGGCAGGCACCGCGGCGCACACCGCGACCCGGTGGGGACCGCGCTCACCGCGCTGTGGGGCCTGGGCCACATCGTCACGCTCGCCCTGCTCGGGGTCGCCGCCGACCACCAGCTGAGCACCGATCACCCGGTCGCGGCACCGCCCGCACGGTCCCTTCCCGATCACGACCCAGCCGTCTGAAGCCCGGGCCCGCGCTGCCGCGACTGCCCGCAACGAAGCCGACACCCGCCCGAAGACTTGGAGGACAAGCACCGTGCCACACCTGCAAGCACCACTGACCCACCCGCGAGACCCCGCTGCCACGACAGCAGCCGCTGCCTTCGGCCGCCGTACCGCCGTCGTCACCGGTGCCGCCGGGTTCATCGGCTCACACCTGTGCGAGCGACTGCTGGGCCTGGGGGCGGAAGTGGTCGGCGTCGACAACCTGCTGACCGGCCGGCTCGACAACCTGGCGGGCCTGCGCTCGGTCGGCGGCTTCCGCTTCCAGGCCGACGATGTGACCCGGCCTTTCACGGTCGCCGGTCCGGTGGACTTTGTCTTCCACCTGGCCTCGCCCGCCTCGCCGCTGGACTACGCCCGCCACCCGCTGGCCACCTTGAAGGTCGGCGCGATGGGCACGCTCAACGCCCTGGAGCTGGCCGAGGCCAAGCACGCCCGGTTCCTGCTCGCCTCGACCTCCGAGGTGTACGGCGACCCGCTCGTGCACCCGCAGCCCGAGCAGTACTGGGGCAACGTCAACCCGGTCGGGCCTCGCAGCGTCTATGACGAGGCCAAGCGGTACGCCGAGGCGCTGACCTCCTGCTTCCAGCGCTCCGGCGGCACCCGCACCCGGATCGTGCGGATCTTCAACACCTACGGCCCGAGGATGCGCGCCGACGACGGCCGCGCGGTGCCCGCCTTCATCCAGCAGGCGCTGGCGGGCGACCTGATCACGGTTGCCGGTGACGGCAGCCAGACCCGCTCGCTGTGCTTCGTGGCCGACACCGTCGCCGGTCTGCTCGCCGCCGCCACGGCGGAGCACGCCGACCCGGTGAACCTGGGCAACCCGCACGAGATCACCATGCTGCAGCTCGCCGAGGAGATCCGGGCGATGACCGGCTCCGCCTCCGCGATCACCTTCGTCCCGCTGCCTGCCGACGACCCCAAGCGCCGGTGCCCCGACATTACCGCCGCCCGCGCCCACCTCGGCTGGGAGCCCACCACCCACCTGCGCGACGGCCTGCGCCAGACCCTCGACTGGGCCCAGCAGCACTTCCCCCGCCAGGCCAGCGCCACCACCGGAAGGAGCGCCTCGTGAACACCACCTCGCGCCCGCTGCCCGCGATCGTCTGCGGAGTCGACGACGGATACGCCCGCCCGCTGCGGACGCTGATGCACTCGATCGCCGCCGCCCACCCCGGCACCGTCGGCGAGCTTCGCCTGATCGTCCTCGACCAGCAGATCAGCGACACCAACCGGAACGCGATCGTGCGGGACGCCGCCCGCACCGGCCTGCGTACCGAGCTGCGGCCGGCACCGATGACCGACCCGCAGTACCCGGTCTCCGACTGGGTCAGCGGCGCCGTGTACGTGCGCTTGGCCATCCCGGAGGTCATCCCCGACGAGCGACGGGTGCTCTACCTGGACGCCGACACCATGGTGCTCGGCGACCTCCGGCCGCTGCTGCGGCAGTCCCTCGACGGGCGCCCGATCGGCGCGGTGCGCGACCCACAGAACCCGGTCATCGGCCGCGGCATCCAGCTGCCCGGCTGGGACGAGCTCGGCGTTTCGTACGGCCGGGACTACTTCAACAGCGGCGTCATGCTCATCGACCTCGAGCGCTGCCAGCGGCTCGGCGTCTTCGACCGCTCCCGGCAGTTCCTGTCCGAGCACCCCGACAAGGTCCGGTTCTGGGACCAGGACGCCCTGAACTGGGCCGTCGACGACAACTGGCAGCGGCTGGGCCGGCGGTGGAACACCTTCGCTATGTCGCCGCAGGCCGCCCAGCCCGGCTTCATCCACTACGCCGAGGCCGACAGCCCGCTCGCCCAGCTCCTGAAGGACGAGGAGACCGCCGCCCTCGTGCACTTCGCCGGCCCCGACAAGCCCTGGCAGGACACCTACCCGGTGGGCCAACTCCGGGACACCTACCGCCTGTTCCACGAGTACGTCGCTGGCGGCAGCGAGTGAACACAAAACGGCGCAAGCCGCTGTGGCGAAGCACGGCCTGGTGGATCGCCACCGCCGTGGCCGCGCGCAACGTCAACGGGCTGCGGCAAGTCCGCCGGACGCTGGCCTGGGCCGACCAGCCCGCGCTGACCGGGAACCAGAGAGCGGTGGAGCCGATGGTGCTGCACGTCATCATCCCGGTGCTGCGGGAGCAACAGCAGATCACCGCCGCACTGGCCTGGTTCGTCCCCCTCCTGCGCGACCTCCCCGGCTCGACGCTGACACTGGTGACCACCGCCCGTGAGGAGGCTGAGCGGCAGCACCTGGCCGCCCTGCTGGCGGGGGCGACGGCGGCCGACCTCACGGTGGAGCGCTTCCCGCAGCTGACCGGCGACGAGCTGGCCTCCCTCGGCAAGGCCCTGACCGGCACCGGCGAAGGCTCTCTGGCCAGGGCCGTGGCCGCCGAGGTGCTGTCCGGCTTCCCCACCACGGCGGACGTCGTCACGGCGGAACTCGCACGCCTGCCGGAGCCCGACCCGATGGTTCGGCACGTCCACTACCGAGGGGACGGGCGCAAGGCCGCGCAGGTGAATGCCGCCGTCGAACAACTCGCCACCGCCGAACCGGACCAGGAGTACGTCGCCGTCTACGACGTGGACTCCCGCCCGAGCCGCGAGCTGCTGGAGCGGACCGCCGAGTTCCTGGCCCACCGCCGGGCCGACGACGGCGAACTCCCGTGCGTCGTGCAGCAGTCCGCCCGCTTCGCCACCCAGGGCGCGGCCGGCGCCTGGTGGGAGCGGAGCCTGTGCCGAGGTGCCGCCCGCGCCCAGACTCTGTGGACTCTCCGCCGAGAGATCCCCAACCTTCGCCGGCACGCCGACGCCGTCCGCCGCCCGCACACCGGCCCTGGTCCGTCGGGGCTGGCCCAGACCGTCGGCCACGGGCTGCTCGTGCGTACGGACGTCTTCCGGCAAGTCGGGGGCTTGCCGACCTTCACCGTCCTCGACGACGTGGCCTTCGGCTACCGGCTCACCCTGGGCCGCGTCCCGGTGGACAGCCTGCCCTTCACCACCACCGTGCCGGCGGCCGAGTACGTGAGCGAGCTGCTGGCCCAGAGCGAGCGCTGGTTCCAGAGCTACCTCGACTACCCGCAGTGCGCCGCCCGCTGGCACGCCGAAGGTCGGGGCCGCCGCCGCGACCACGCGGCGGCCCTGACCATCGGCGCCTACCGGGGCACGGCCTGGCTGCTGGTCTCCCCGGCCACCGCGCTCTGCCTGACCCTCGCGCTCGGCCCGCGCACGCGGCTGCCCGTCCGGGCGGTGGCCGCGACGGCGCTCTGGGCGGCCGCCGTCGCACCGGTCCGCGCACTCGCCTCTGCTGAGGGTCGCCCCCTGACGGGGCGGGAGACCGCCCTGCGGAGCGCGGAGACGCTGGCCGGGCTCCTGCTTAAGAGCGTCGGCCCGCTGACAGCCCTCGGCCGCTGGGCGGTCACCGGCACCCGGCACACCGCGCTCGCCCCCAAGAGCAACCGCCGCACCGCCCCATCCACCACCACGGACAGGGAGTTCGCGTGATCCTCGGCATCGAGGGCGTCAGCTGCGTCGGCAAGACCACGCTGGCCGCCCAGCTCGCCCCCCACCTCAACTGGCCCGCCGTCATCCCCTGCTACTACCACGCCAGCCCCGACCCCACCCTGCTGCCGGCCCCCGAGCCGTTCACGGCCGAGCACCAGCTGGCCAACATTGCCCAGTTCCTGGACGTCGAGGACCTGCGGCTCGCCCGGACCAGGCAGGCCCACATCGAGGGCCGGGACGTGATTCTCGACCGCACTGTGGACACCCTCCTCGCCCACGCCCACGCCGTCGGCCGGATGCACGGCTTCGACTGCGACGACCAGGCCCGGCGCCTGGTCACCAGCAGGCCGGTGGCGATGCCCGACTTGACGATCGTGCTCACCGCCGACCCGGACGTGCTCGCCCGCCGGGCCCGCCTGCGCAAGGGGATGCCGGGTATCTTCTACGACCGCCACTTCAGCGAGCACTTCAACGCCTACCTCGCCCACCCGCTCGCCCAGGCCGTCGTCCTGCTCGACGCCGACTGCGGCTCGCCGGGCGACCTCACCGCCCGTGCCCTCGACCACGTCCACCGCCACCAGGCCGCCCAGCACCGGCCCAGCCCGGCCCCCAGTCCGCAACCGCTCAATGAGGCGTCGTGAAGGCCGCGATCATCGGCTGCGGCGCCATCGCCAGCCGCTGGGTCCGCTCCCTGCTCGCCGACGGCCGCATCGAGATCACCGCCCTCATCGACCCCGACCAGCAGGCCGCCCAGGCCCTGGCCATCCGCTACGGACTGAACTCGGCCTTCGCCACGACGCTTCCCGAGGCGCTCGCCCGGGCCCAGGCCGACGTCGTCGTCAACCTCACCCCGCCCGAACTCCACTACCCCGTCAGCCGATCGGCCCTCGCCCAGGGCTTGCACGTCCTGACCGAGAAGCCGCTGGCCCTGAACTTGCCCGACGCCCTCGACCTCGTCCACCTCGCCGAGGAACGCGGCCTGCTGCTGGCCGTCATGCACAACAGGGGCGCCGACCCGGACTTCCTCGCCTTCGCCGACACGGTCCGCTCCGGCGGACATGCGCCGTTCGCCGTCACCGCCGACACCCTGGTCACCCTGCCCGGCCCGGGCTTCCGCGCCGGCCAGCGCCTGCCCGTCACCACGGACCTCGCCGTCCACGCCTTCGACCAAGTCCGCGCGCTGATCACCGCGACCCCCACCGAAGTCACCTGCACCGAGACGGCGACCGGCTTCCTCGCGGCCCACAGCTCGATCGCCGCGATCACCGTCCACTTCGCCGACGGCTCCCTGTTCACCTACCGCGGCGGGTACATCGTCGACCCGGCCCTGCGGACCGACGCGAACGGCGACTGGCGCGTGGAGGGCCGGGGCTTCGCCGCAAGGTGGGCCCCGGACCCCAACCGTCAACGGAACGCGCCCGAGGCCGGGCCGCCCGCCTACCAGCGGTGCATCACCGCGATGGTCGACGCCCTCCACCAGGACGGCCGCCTGCCGGTGCCCGCCGCCGGCAACCTCGCCTCCATCGCGCTGCTGGACGCCGCCTTGGCCTCCGCCGCCCACTGCCGTCCCGTCCCCGTGCCGGAGGTGCCCGATGCCCGCCAGTGACACTGTGACCAGCCGCCCGCACCCGCTGCTGGTCGATGCGCTCGCCACGGCGGGCTTCGACGCCACCGACGCACGCTTCACCCCGCTCAAGTCCGGCACCGACAGCCTCCCCTTCGCGGCCACCACCCGCGACGGCCACCAGCTGGTCGTCAAGGTCCGCCGCGCGGGCAGCCGCTCGCGCTACCCGACCGCCGCCTGGGCCTCGGCCCGCATGCGCGAAGCCGGTGTTCCGGCCGCTGAGATCCTCTGGCACAGCCGAGAAGCGTGCGTGGAGACCCGCTGCCCCGGCCGCCCCCTCGAAGCCGAACCGCCCACGCCGCAGGACCAGGATGCGGCGAGGTGCGCGGGCGAGGTGCTCCGACGCCTGCACACCATCGAGGTCGGCAGCTTCGGCCAGCTCGACGGCCACGGCATCGGCCAACACGCCACCATCCAGGGCTGGTTCCTCAGCCTCGCGTCCCGCAGCATCCCGGGCATCGAGGGCATCGACCTGCCCGGGCTGCTACACAGGACCCGCTTCATCCTCGACGTCGGATCGGGCCGCCTGCCCCGCAGCACGCCCCGGCTCCTGCACGGCGACTGGGTCGGGCGGCACCTGTTCACCGACGATCGGCAGATCACCGGCGTCGTCGACTTGGAGAGCGTGCGCGGCGGCGACCCGCTGGCCGAACTCGCCGGCTGGTCTCTGCGCGAACCCGCCCCGATGACCGAGGCCCTGCTCGACGGCTACTTCGACGGCCCGATCCCCGCCGACCGCCTGCTGCCGCTGGTCCTGTTCCGCCTTCGCATCGCCTACTCGCTGCTGCACTTCCACGCCTCCTGCGACGACCAGGACATGGTCCGGCTGCGGGCCGCCCAGCTCCAGGCCGACCTCGACGACCTCGACCACGGCCACCTCGCCGCCATCCCCCGCATGACCCCCGACACCGACTCCGACACGCGACGCCGCCCGTAACCCCGCCCAACGTCCTGTTGCCCCTGCCCGGAAGGACACCCGTGAACGACCCCGCCGTCACCCTCCCGTTCCCCCGCGAGCCCAAGTACGGCCAGGCCGAGAAGGACGCCGTCCTCAAGCTCCTCGACGACGGCCACCTCTCCGAGATCAACCGCGGCCCGGCCACCAACGCCCTCGAAGCCGCCTTCGCCCGCCTCACCGGCACCCGCCACACACTGTCGTTCAACTCCGGCACCGCCTCCCTGCACGCCGCCCTCCACGCGGTCGGCGCCAGCCCCGAGGCCGGTGTCGCCGTCTCCCCGATGACCTGGGTCTCCGCTATCACCGCCGTCTTCCAGGCCGGCAGCTACCCCGTCTTCTGCGACATCGAGCCCGACAGCCCGAACATCGCCGCCACCGCCGTCGCCGAGGCCGCCGACGCCTGCTCGGCGGTCCTGGCCACCCACACCTGGGGCATCCCCGCCCGCATGGATCAGCTCACCAAGGCCACCGGCCTGCCGGTCGTCGAGGACTGCTCGCACGCCCACGGAGCCCTCTACCAGGGCCGAGCCGTCGGCTCCTGGGGCGCGGCCGGATGCTTCAGCCTCCAGGAGTCCAAGTCCGTCTCCGGCGGCGAGGGCGGCATCCTGACCACCACGGACCGCCAGGTCTACGAGCGGGCCCTCACCCTCGGCCACCACCCCGCCCGCCTCGCCGCCGAGCTCACCCTGCCCGAGCTGAAGCCATTCGCCACCACGGGCGCCGCCTACAAGTACCGGATGCCCGCCCTGTCCGCCGTCATCGCCCGCCAGCAGCTGCGATCGCTGCCCGACCGGATGCTGGCCGCCGAGCAGAATCTCGCCACCCTCCGCAAGGCGCTGGAGGAGTACGACGTGCCCCTGGCCTGGCCCGAGATCGGCGAGCTGTCGGTGCGTGGCTGGTATGGCACCCCGCTGACGATCGGCGTCCGCGTGCCGGACCCGGCCGAGCTGAGCAAGCGGCTCAAGGCCGCCAGCGTCCCCGTCCGCTCCCTGTACGAGGACTGGACACAGGCACCGCTTCTCCAGCGCCCCGAGCTCGCCGCCCGCTTCTGGCCGCACCTCGCACGCAGCCCCTACCGGCCGCCGACCAGGGACGAGCTGCCGAACTTCCACAAGGCGATGCGGCAGATGATCGTCCTCAAGGTGCCGCAGATCCTGGCCCCGGACTACATGGAGCAGGTCGCCGAGGCCCTCACCGCCGTACTGGCCCGGACCGTGGTCACGGCATAGCGGCGAACGCCTCCTGCACCACCTCGCGCCGCTCGGTCCACCAGGCCAGGAGACGCTCGGCGGGCAGGAACAGATGGTCGCACGAGTGGTCGTCACGGTCGTAGTGGAAGTCCAGCTGCCAGTAGTCCGACATGCGCTTCCACCACAGCCGCTGCACCGCGTCCGCCAGCGCCAGCACCGGGATCGGCACCACCGACCGGTAGCCGGCCACGAACGCGGAGGTCCGTTCCAGGTCGAGGAAGCCGTCCTCCCCGCCGAACTGCACGGTGGCGGTGCGGGCGACCTCCTCGCCGAACGGACGCACGCGGATACGGTCCCAGTCGATCACCCCGGCGATCTTGCCATCCCGCCACAGCACGTTGCGGTGCTGCATGTCACCGTGCGTCCAGCCCACCGGGCCGGCCGCCACCTCGGTGGTGGGGTGAAAGTGGGCGTACTTGTCGAGCAGGATCTTGCGCTCGCCCAGCGCCTGGGCCGCCTCGACATCGAAGGCCGTCGGGCACTCCAGGGCGGCGATCCGCGTGAGATAGCGGTCCGCTTCGACGCGCGCCCAGTACGGGGTGATCACCGAGGCTGCCGGGGGCTCCGATGCCGGCGGCAGCAGGCGGGCGGTCCGCTCGTCGTTCAGGCTCCGGTGGATCTGGCCGAGCAGGACACCGAGGTCTCTGGCCTGGTCGAGGGTGAGTTCCGTCCCTGGTTGGTGGCCGCCTTCCAGCCAGGGGATCAGGCAGTAGCCACGGTCTGCGACCTCTGCCACGGTCTCCCCAGAGGGGGTGGCCATCGGCCGCCCGACCGGGATTCCGGCGTCGGCCAGCTCGGACAGGACGGCGAGGTTGCGGCGGGCGAGCGGCAGCGGCACGTCCATGATCCGCTTCAGCGCGAACGCGCCGTCGGCCGTCTCCAGCCGCCAGTTGCCGTTCATCAGGCCGTTGGGCAGGAAGCGGCACGCCTGGACCTCACCGAGCCCGAAGGACTTGCCGAGGACCACCAGGTCCTCCTCGATGATGCTGTAGCGCGAGCCACACGAGGGGTCGTCCATCGCTTCCGTCACCCAATGCAGGCTAGCGGAGCACGCGGCCCTGCGAGGCCGGTTCAGTCCACCCCCACCCGCCCGGCCGCGCGCAGACCGGCACGGGCTCGCAACCCACTGGGTGTCCCCTGACTGTGCGGTGCCGTCGCGGGCCCGCTCCGGGGCTGGGGCGGGGCTTGCCTCTCACCTGCGGCGGGCCTTCTTGTGGTCGGAGTCGGAGGGGTGGCGCTTGGGCGCGGGGAGGTTGTCGATCAAGTCTCACAGCAGTCCGCCGCCGGCCGCCCACGTCTCCAGCAGATGCCGGTCAACGAGATGGATGCCGTGGGTGTTGCCCCACGGGATTGCCTTGGAGGAGAAGCCTCCGTTGGTGACGATGAGAGCGAACGTGGCGCCGTGGACGGGCTGGGCGGTGCCCTTCACCTGCTGGAGGACCGGGGTGCCGATCTTCTTTCCGGCGGCACCGTCACGCCGGTGTTTGACCTGGACGGCCCAGATCCGCCCGTCCGGGTCCACGGCCCGCACGTCGCAGGCGTCGTCCCCGCCGCCGCCGGTTCGCTCTGCTCGGAAGCCGTCGCGGCGCATCAGGTCCCGCACCGCGTACTCGAACCTGCGGTAGTGGAGGGCGTCGAGTTGCGCGAGGGAGTACTTCAGCCCGGTACGGCGGAGGCGCTCCTCCCACTTCTGGCGGCCCTCTCGCCGGTAGCCCCACACCGCGAAGAGGAAGCACGCCGGCCCCAGCACGGTGGTGGACGGCCACCAGATGCTGTCCAGCCAGTTGCCGAGCACCACGATTCCGGCGATCAGGGCCAACCCGCCCAGCACTGCGGTGGCCACCATCGCCACCTCCGGCCAGCCCCACGTGTCGTCCGGGGCCCGTTCGCCGGACGATCCCGTGGTCGCGCGCAGCGGCGCGCTGTCCATCGCGCCGTCCATCGACTCGGTGGCGAGCGCCGAGGCCCTGGCGCTCGTCATGCTGCCGCCCTGAGTCGACCGCGCCGGGACAGGTGCAGGAGGTCGGGCAGGGCGGTGCCGCCCTCGGCCCAGCGTCGCAGGGCCTCGCGGTCCACCCAGTGGATGCCGTGCTTGTCGCCCCACGCCTTGGCGTCGCGGGTGAAGGAGCCGTTGGTGACGACCACCGCGACATCGGCCCGGTGCACGGGCTGGGCGGTGCCCTTGACCTGGTACATCACCTGGGAGCCGACCTTGCCGCCGACCTTGGTGTGCTTGGCCTGCACGACGATCCGGCCCCACCGGGCGTCCTGGCCGATCACGTCGGCGGCCTGGTCACCCTGCTGGCCGACCTGCCGGGCCTCGATCCCATCGCGCAGGAGCAGGTCGCGCAGGGCGAATTCGAACTGCTTGTCGTCCATCGCGTCGAGCTGGGCGAGGCTGAGCCGCAGCGAAGCGAGCCGCTCGCGGCGCGCTGCTGCACCCACGCGCTGAATCCACCACCAAGCGGCCACACCCGCCGCGCCGAGAGCAGCCAAGGTGACGAGAACGGGAAGGCCGTCTGTGACCACCCACCGCAGGCCCTGCGCGGCCCACGACACCACGACGAGCACGATGATGACGGCGGCGATGTGTTCGGCGGTCGTACGTGGTGCTCGCAGTCCGAGCCGGCGGAGCTTTCGGCGCATCAGTGGCCCGCCGCCGGGGCGGAAGCCGGGGCGGTGGTGCCCGGGTTGGTGTTCGTGGTGGTCGCCGAGCCGCCGCCACCCTGCCCGTACAGCCACAGGCCGCCGACGACGAGCGCCGCGATCAGCCAGCCGCTGGTCTTGTTGATCCTCGGCCGCGGCTTGCGGCGGATGTGACCCTTCACGTAGGTGTATCCCTCGGGCACCATGCGATCCCCTCCCACAATGGCGCTCCGCCCAGCGCGGCCCGCCCCGGAGAATTGGTGTAGCAGCGGGCTCCGACAAAACCTGACGGATCGCCAACAACGATCATCGGGTGCAGCGTTAACCAGCCACTGGCCCGCCTGCCAGGGTCCAGCCCCCAGGGCGCGGCGCTGACCAGTGCCGATACCCCGGCATGCCGAGGCGGCTCGGCACCGCTGCGGTACCACGCCACCACGGGCACCGGGGCCTGCAGAACGTCGATCGCCTGCGGAGCGACGCGAATCGGCCCTGCGGCTTGCGCAGGCACCTCGGTCGGCGTAGATGGCGCGTTCACGGCGGCGCACGCCAGCGTATGGTTGCCGCGCGCTTGCGCCGGCAACTGCCTGTTGCAGCGGGAGCCGTGGCCGCCTCATGGTTTTCGGTGGGGGTCGAGAGCGACCGGTGCGAAGCTCTTTACTGCCTTGAAGCGTCGGCCGTCGGCCGCGGACTCGACGTCCGCCGAGGTGAGCCTGGCGAGTGGGCGCTCGACTGAAGTGCTGGCCACGACCGCGACGGCGGCGATGCCTGGCGGGCTCGACACACGCTGCGCCGCGAGATGGTCGACTCCGCCGCAGCCTCCCTCGACCCCGGCCACCTCTTCACCGTGGAACGACGCGAGGACTGGACGCCCCGGATCACCATCACCGGCCTTCGGCCCAGGCTCAGCGCCCCAGCATCCGATCCCCGTGCGACGCGTCGGCATCGTATCCGGCCGCGGCTGCCCGGGCACCGCCCCCGGGCTGGCGTTCATCACCGAGGCCAGCCGCGGCGGTTTCCAACCAGCCCCACCCGAGACGCACTGCAGCAAGGCGGTCTTCCGAGGAGTTCCTATTCTGATTGGGGTTTCATGTCCGCCCGCTGAGCTAACGTCAGCGCCCACGCCGCGCCCACCACCGAGAGAGAAGAGCCGCATGGCCGTCAGCAAGCGTCTCCGGTTCGAAATCCTCCGCCGTGACAACCACACGTGCCGCTACTGCGGAGCCACGGCCCCTGACGTGAAGCTGACAGTCGACCACGTCACTCCGACCGCCCTCGGCGGAAGCGACAGCCCGGAGAACCTCATCGCCGCATGTGAGCCCTGCAACAGCGGCAAGTCCTCACTCCCCGCTGACGCGGCCATCGTCGCCGACGTGGCCCAGGACGCCCTGCGCTGGGCGGCAGCGCTCAAGCAAGCCGCCGCCGAACTCGAAGCGCAGGAAGTGCCCAGGCTTGCCTACAGGAAGGCGTTCCAGCAGGCCTGGGAAACGTGGACGTACGAGAGCGGCGGCCAGCGCTTGTCAACCCCCCTCGACGAGAACTGGCGCACCAGCATCGAGCGCTTCCGGGTAGCCGGCCTGCCCGTATCGGTGTGGCCCGATATAGTCGAGACGGCCATGACGAACCCCACGGTCAAGCTGCCCAACGTTTTCAAGTACGTGTGCGGCATCGCGTGGCGCATGATCGACGGACTTCAGGAGCGTGCCAAGGCCATCGTCAGTGCCGAGGACAAGTTGGCCTCTGATGGCGATGAACGCGACCCGATCGCCGAAGCAGCCGTTGACGTGTGGGTCAACGAGTGGCCAGGCATCATAAGCAACGACCAGGGCCGGACCTTCTCGGCTAGCGTGGCGCGATGCCGCGAAGACGGTGGTGAGGAGCCCCATCGGCTCCTGCGGGGAGCGCAGTTCGCCGCCTGGTTCCACCTCACCGACGTCACCGAGGCTCTTGCAGCATTCGACCGTGATGAGGTGCTCGAGGCATGGTCGACATCCTGGCTGATCAAGGCGGGCGAGTGTCCGCCTGCCGATCTGGTCGACCGGGTCAAGGCCCAGTGTGACGAGCTGCTGAACGAAGGGGTGTACGTCGTTCGCGTCCTGCGGGCCGCCGTCTATGCAGGTGCGCATCGCTCCTCGAACCTCTATTTCGGCCTCGGCGAGGCAGAATTGGCGATTACCAAGAAGCCGGCGTTCTTCACCCGCATGTGCGAGATCTGGGCCGAGGCGTTCTTCTCCACTGCGATGCGGTGGCCGAGCCGGGACGAGGTCGGGGCCTTTCAGGACTGGGTGCTTCGAGCAGGCCGGGAGTACGAGTTCGCGGTTCAGGACCTGTTCACAGCCGCCTCTTGGGCGGGCGCGTACCAGGACTCTGACATCACGACCTGCCTGCCGTACTACGGCTCGACTCTGGAAGCGGCCGGTCGCCTTCCCCTCGGCGTGAGTGGTAGCTGATGCCCTGGATCCGATGTCGATCTGCGTCCAGCCCGCCGTCAAGGCGTACGGGGCGAACCAGGCGACCGGCTCCTAATCCGCTGTCATGTTGCCGATGTAGCGGATGACGATGGACCAGGACGACCGAGGATGCTCCATGACCACTGGATCCGGCCCCATAGCTCCAACAGCCGCTCCTCCACGCCAAGCGGGTCAAGGGCGTCTCCACCCACCGCGCCGGCGGCCGCCAGTCCCACCTCCACGTCTCGGCCGGCTGCGGAACCCACCGCTACACCCCCGTCCGCTTCGCCCCACTACGGTGAACGCTCGGTGTACGCCCCTTCGGTGACGGCTGGCCCGGCGTCGCTGACCAGCAGCGTTATCCGTGTCAGGGTGCCCAGACACATTGCGATCGGCAGACACGGGGAGAACGGTCACCATGCCGCAGGAGATGACGTCGACGGTGCCTCGGCGGTTGGCCTCGGTGCCGCTGCCGCTGGCAGGCGAATCACTGCACAGCTGGGTTGAGCACGTAGCGGCAACCTATGAAATCGGTCGCAAGCATGCCATGTCACTGCTCGGCCTGGAAGTGGAAAACAGTGCCGGCAGACGCCTTGCCTATCGCACCATCCAGCTCACCACCGCCCAAGCGGCCAACGTGAGCGCCGCCACCGGTCTGACCCTCGATGAGGTATTCGCGATGACGCTCAGCCCCTTGTATGTCGATGACAAGGGTCAGCGAATACCCGACCTGTGGATCAATGCAGGAGGGAGGAACAGTTTCCGCTCCACTAAGGTACTGGGAGGAGTCTGCCCGAAGTGCCTGTGCGAGAACGACAACCGGTGGCCTCTGCTCTGGTACAGGAGATGGTCGGTGATCTGCCTGGAACATTCCTGCTACTTGGTGCGCGAGTGCACTAACTGCGACGCGCCGATCCAGCCCTGGAGATTCCGGGACAGGAGTCCGGGCTTGTGTACAGGGCCGATGCCGGCGAGCCCGAGCCTCCGACGGCCCGCCACTGTCGAACACACCGGTACCCGCTGGTGTGGAAAGCCATTGAAGGACCTTCCGGTGCTTCGCACCCGTGACCGCGTCCTGTTGGAGATCCAAGCGTGGCTCAACACGTTGCCACTTGTCGATGGCCCAGGGCAGGAATGCGATCGGGCCGCAGAGGACGACTTCAACGTCCTACTCAAACTAGTCTCGTGGCACGCCGAGCCCCGCCACCTTGCCGGGGCCGACAAGGCCGTCCGTGAGGGCTTCCCCCGGCGAACTCGGTCCAGGAAGGCCACCAATTCCTTCCTTGGTCTTGGGATGGCCGGCATGGTCCGGATAGCGGGACAGTTGGCCATCTGCGAGGACATGGACGAGGCGACGCGATGGCTCCTGGGCGATGAGGAAGTGGATTCACCACGTCCGTACCCCGATCATCCGTGGGACGATAACGACATCTGGCTCTTCCTCATGGGGAGCCAGCGTCTCCAGCCGATCCTGAAGCTTTCGCTGGGGCCGATTTCCTATGAAAAACTCACCTGGCGTCGGGATCTCTGACCGGGCCAGCGGATCTGGAAGTTGTTGCGCATGATTCAGGAAGGCCAGCCGCGAGAAAATTCGGAATTCTCCTGCACTGCCTCTACGATCGACCTGATTCGCTCGCCGGAGTGGACAGGTGGCCGAGTGATCCAGGAGCGGCGGAGCGGTCGAACGGCAGGATTTGCCGGGCGCTTTCTGAGATCGGACAGTGAAAGGGCGGCCTGTAGAGGGTCGTCCGCGAAGACGATCTGGGATGCCACGCGCAAACACCCGGTGAGAACCAGCATTCCAGGGTAGAACCGATCCCTCTCCCTCATGAGCCTCCCGTGTTTCACGAAGTATCTTCGGGAAAAACAAGAAAAGGCGTCATGTATCACTGGATCGGCGCCGTCCAGATGCGCGGGAGTCGCTAGGAATAAGGCCATCACGGCGATTTCTGAGAGGTCTTGGAAGTCGGCGCGGGCTCGGTCGCGTGAAGCCTCACTATCGGCCTGGAGATGCTCGAGAAGCAGCTCCTGAAGTCGAATCAGCTCGGGATCCCGCAGCGGTGGTGCTTCGGCGTCCCGGAAGCGCCCAGGACAGCGAAGAGCTGGCTCGGCGCCTCGCTCCCGAGCAGCACGGCCACAGACCCCTCGTGCGAGGCTGACTTCGGCGGGCCGCACCTTTATGCGGCACGCCGGACAGATGGTAATCAGATAACACCTGTGAACGAGGCAGCAGAACACCCAGGGCAGTGACCAGGCCAAAGGCCCCCTTCCATCGTCGGCGGCAACGCACCCTGGGCAGAAGCGGAGCTCAGTGTGATCGATCCAGGGCCCGGCTGCGACACCGCGTCCGGACGACGAAACGGCACGCGTCGGGCTTGTTCGCAATGCCGTCCCCACGAAGCGGCCCAAGGTCAAGTTCCTGGCTTCGCTGCCCGACAGTCCTGTCGCGGCTTCGATCCGAGCCGTGGTCTCGTCATCCAGGCTGAAGACGGGCGAATGCGCGGAGGTGAGAGAGAGCCGGGCAGGCGCTTCGTCGGCGGCTATGACCCCGGTGGCCTGGGCGGCTTGGTCCCGGCTGACGTCGAAGTCAAGCGCGACCGCATCGAGCCAGCTTAGGAGAGACTCGCCGGGCCGAGGAAGCGGAACCGAGGACAGCCGTCGCGGGAGGGGGCGAGGCCACGGCAGGCCGGCGGCTGCAACGAGTGCTGGCCGGGTCTGCTGGGCACCCTCATCATGCGAGTTCACGCGTCACAGGATCCCAGGAAGCCCCGCATCGGAGATCGAACACTCCCTGTAGTCGGGAGGCACTCACTGAAACCTTCGGTGCGGTACTGAAGACCTACTGAAATGAATCTTGCGCCACTGAAGTCTTTCGCGCCGTCCGACAAGGGGCGTGCGGCGGGCGGTTCGCGCGCCCTTGTTGTGCTAGCGGTTCGGCGCTAGCTTGAATTCATGGGCAAGAAGCAGCTGAACGTCCGGGTGGACGCGACCACCGCGGAGATGGCCCGCGAGCGGGCGGAACAACAGGGGATCAGCATGAACCAGTACATCGAGCGGCTCGTCCAACAGGACATCGGTGAGGCCGGACGCGTCTTCGTGGACGCCGCCGCGCAGTTCATGAAGGAGTACGAGACGGCGTTCCTGGCCGAGTTCGGGGAGCGCTCCCCGGCCGACCTCCAGGACGTGCGTCGTTGAACCTGGAGATCGACCTCTCGTGGCTGCTCATGACCGCCGAGGAGTACACCCCCGGCGACCCGCAGGTCACCGACTACGGATCGCTGCTCGCGGCGGTCTCCCGGCACCAGGCCGAGATCTTCGACATCGCCGTCTACCCGGAGCCGCAGGACCGCGCCGCGGCCCTGATGCACCAGCTCATCCGGGTGCCCTCGCTGGAGCGGACGAACGAGCTGTTCGCCACCGCCGCCGCTTACGCCTACCTGGTCGCCAGTGGTTGCACGGTCGCGACCACCGCCCGTGAGGTGCGCAGCCTCGCTCGGGCCATCCGGGAGGGCAAGCTCGGGGTCGCCGGGGTGGCCGAGCGGCTGGCGGGCTGGGTGGTGGACGAGGCCGAGGAGGAGGAGGTCAGCGGGGAGGACGAGGACGACTCGGACTGAGCCCGGCGTGCTACTGCTCGTCCGGGGCGGTGGTGGGTGCCGGAGCGGCGGATTCCGCCGGTTCGGCGATCAGCGCCGTCGCGACGCGGCGGAAGCCGAGCCGGGCGTAGATCCGGGCGACGTCCTCGCTGTCGGCCGAGAGGAAGACGGTCGTCACCCCGTGCTCGCGGGCGTCCGCGACGAGCGCGGCCGTCACGGCCTGCGCCAGGCTGCGCCGGCGGGCGGCGGGCAGCGTCCCGACGCCGACGATCTCGGTGACCGCGCCGACCGGCTGGTGCTGGCCCGCGCAGAGTGCGACGCCGTCCTCGACGGCTGCCGCCTGTACGGTCAGCCCGGCCCTGATCCGGTCGGCGATGCGCTCCACCGCACCGTCGGCCAGGCAGGCGGCGACGGCTTCGTCCAGTTCGGTCGGGCCTGCCGTACCGATACCGGTACCGCGGTCCGCGAAGGCCAGGTTCGGCACGGCGACGGCGCTCGGCAGGGCCGGGTCGTCGGCGGCGAGCACGCCGACGGTGACGGAGGCGGCGGGCCGGCTCCGGGGCCCGTCCGGGTCCGGCTCGGCGACCAGGGCCATCAGCGGGTGCTCGTGCACGGTCAGCCCGGCTGCCTCGACGACGGTCCGCAGCCCCGGAGTGGTCTCGGCCACCCACTCGAAGCTCTCCGGTGCGCCGAGCTCGCGCTGCCGGGCCAACACCCGGCGTACGTCGTCGGCCGTCGCCTCCCGCCCGGTCCAGCCCAGGGTCGGCCGGGCGTAGTACGGCCAGCCCTGGCCCTCCCGGACGAACAGCGTCAGCGGGCCGAAGTCCTCGGCGCGGGCGCCCGGGCGGGGCACCGCGTCGTAGTACCGCTCCAACTGCTCCAGGCGCCCCGACTGCTCAAGCCGCTCCGACCGCTCGGGTCGGCCGGGTTCGTCGAGCGCCACAGAAGTCACCTCAGGAGTCATCCCGGCATCCAAGCAGAGCCCTCCCACGCCTGCCACCGGATTGTTGACAGGTTGTCGTGCGGACAGGGGCCCCGGGCCGGCCGGGCATTTCAGGCGCATTGTTGCCGAATGCTTACAGGCCGGGCGATCTTGCGTGGACGGTGCATGGCATCCTGGGGCGTCAACAACTCTGCCGGCGGATCGGCGGACGTCCGGGTGGGGATACGGGGATGTACCGATGAGACTCTGCTTCCTGGTGGAGGAACACTACCGGCACGACGGCATGCCGCTGGACGTCGTCCGCCAACTCACCGCCTGGGGCCACCGGGTCGAGGTGCTGCGGCCCGGCAACTCGCTCCTCGCCATCTCCGACGCCGTGCGCGCCGGCAGCCATGACGCCTGGGTGCTCAAGACCGTCTCCGGCGGCCCGGGGCTGACGATGCTGGAGGCCGCCGCGGCGGTCGGCCTCACCACGGTGAACGACGCCCGCTCGATCCGAGGGGTGCGCGACAAGGCGCTCGCCTCGGTGATCGCGAGCAGCCGGGGCCTGCCCGTCCCGGTGACGTACGCGGCGGCCCGCTGGGAGCGGCTGGCGGAGATACCCGCGTCCGAGTTCCCGCTGGTGGTCAAGCCCGCCGACGGCAGCTCGGGCCGCGCCGTCCGGCTCGTCGCGACCCCCGACCACCTGGCCGAGCTCGGCCCGGAGCTGGCCGGCGAGGGCCTGCTGATCGCGCAGCCGTACGTGCCCAACTCCGGTACCGACCTCAAGGTGTACTGCGTCGGCGGCGAGCTCTACGCGACCGAGCGCTGCTCGCCGCTGCATCCGGGCCGACCAGTCCGGGAGCGGCAGGTGCCGTTGACCGGTGAGGTGGCCCGGATAGCCGCAGAGGTGGGGTCGGTCTTCGGCCTCGACCTGTACGGGGTGGACATCCTGCTCGGCCCGGACGGGCCGGTGGTCGTGGACATCAACGACTTCCCGAGCTTCCGCCAGGTGCCGGACGCCGTCGAGCGGGTCGCCAGGGCGGTGCTCCAGTTGGCCCGGGCCGGCGCCGGCGTCGGCAGCGGCGGTGACGGCAGCGGCGGCGGCGGGGGTGGCCGGCCGCCCGCGCGGGTGCCCGTGCAGGCGGGGGCGGCGCTGCCGGAGGCCGTACACGCCGTCGCGGTGCAGGACACGGCGCGCGCCGGGGCTCAGGACGCAGAGCCGGCCGTCGCTCCGGCCGCGGCCTCGGCGGCCGCCGTCGGTGGCGCCGGATGAGGATCTGTCTGCTGACCGGGGACCCCGACCACCCCCTGCTGGCCGCCACCGCGGCCCTGCTGACGCCGGACCACCTGGTCGAGACCCGCGATCCCGCGGTGGGCGACGTCCTCGCGCCGGCGCCCGAGGACCTGGCCGACGTCTATCTGCTGAAGTCGCGTACGCCCCGGGCCCTGGCCCTGGCCCGGGCGCTGGAGGCGAGCGGGGCGCCGGTGATCAACTCGGCGGCCGCCACCGAACTCTGCCAGGACCGGACCCGGATGGCCGAGTTGGCGCTCGCCGCCGGGCTGCCGTTCGCCCGGACCCTGACCGCGGCCTCGGCGGCCCGGGTCCGCTGGGCGGGCCTCCCGCTGGTGGTCAAGAGCCGGCACAGCCGCCGCGGCGACCTGGTCGCCAAGGTGGACGATGCCGAGCAGCTGCGGCGGCTGGCCGCCGACTGGCCGGACGAACCGGTGGTCGTCCAGGACTTCACCCCGAACACCGGCTGGGACCAGAAGCTCTGGGTGATCGCGGGCCAGGTGTTCGCGGCCCGCCGCCGCTCCGAGCTGGCGGACGCCGCGCGTGGTCCCGCGCAGCCGTTCGATGCCGGCGACCTGCCGGCCGAGCGGCTGGAGCTGGTGCGCCGCGTCGGAGAGGTGTTCGACCTGGAGGTGTACGGCGTCGACCTGCTCGACGGGCCCGGGGCGCCGCTGATCGTCGACATCAACGCGTTCCCGGGCGTGCGGGGCCAGGTCGGCGCCCCCGAGGCGCTCGCCGCGCTGGCCCTGCGCACCGCGACGCTCGGTCCGCGCACCGTGGTGGCCGGGAGCCGCGCACCCGCGCCGGTCACCGCCGGGCGGTAGCGGCGGGTAGCTGCGGCGCGGCCCGCGCCGTTAGCGGCGGCAGCGGGCAGCGGGCAGCGGGCAGCGGGCAATGGGCAATGGGCAGGGGCAGCGGCGAGGCAGTGCCGGGGGCTGCCCGGCGGCAGGACGGCCACGCACGGGCGCGGTCCCGTCGGCGTACTCGTTACGCTTGAACCTTTCGGCAGGCCGGAGCCCTCGGCCGGTGGCCGGACCGGCGAGAGAAGACGGACGTTGCTGCAGGACATCGTGAGCTACCTGGCCTGCCCGCACTGCGCCCGGGAACTGGCGCTCGACGGGCGCACCCTGCGTTGCCCGTCCGGCCACAGCTTCGACCAGGCCAAGCAGGGCTACGTCAGCCTGCTGGCCGGCGACGCACACACCGGCACCGGCGACACCGCCGCCATGGTGGCCGCCCGCAGCGATTTCCTGGCCGCCGGGCACTACCGCCCGATCGCCGACGCGCTGGCCGAGGCCGCTGCCGCCGCCGCCCCGCAAGGGCTGGTCGCCGACCTCGGCGCGGGCACCGGCCACTACCTCTCGCACGTCCTGGACGCCCTGCCCGCCGGCCCCGGCAGTCCGGGCAACCCCGGCGCGGCCCTGGACATCTCCAAGTTCGCCCTGCGCCGCGCCGCCAGGTCGCACCCGCGGATCGGCGCGGTGGTCTGCGACGCCTGGCGGCCGCTGCCGCTGCGGGACGACGCCGCCGCCCTGATGCTCAACGTGTTCGCACCGCGCAACGGCCCGGAGATCCGCCGGGTGCTGCGCCCGGGCGGCATGCTGCTGCTGGTCTCGCCGACCCACCGTCACCTGGGCGAACTCGTCGGGGCCCTGGGGCTGCTCTCGGTCGACGAGGACAAGCAGCGCCGGATCGAGGAGAAGCTCGGGCCGTACCTGACACCGGGGGAGCGGTGGGAGGTCGAGTTCCCGCTGCGGCTGTCTGCGGCCGAGGTGCGGACGGTGGTCGCGATGGGCCCCAGCGCCTGGCACACCGACCCCGGGGAGCTGGACGCCCGGCTCGCCGCGCTGCCCGACCCCGCCGAGGTGACGGCCTCGGTGACGGTCGCCGCGTACCACCGCTGACGCGAGCCGGAGCGTCGCGGCGGCCGGCCGCGCTCCTGGGGCGACCCGTGGCCGGCCCTGCTCCTGGGGCGACCCGTTGGGATGAATCTCCTGAGCAGGCACGTTTCTGCCGCGATGGCGAAAGCTAACGTGCCCCGAGTGACCCGCGAAGCTGTCCACTCCTCCGCAGTCCCAGCCGCAGTCCCCGTGCCCGCCGGGCCGCCCGATCGGCCCGCGCAACGCCCGACCGTCGAGGAACTCCGGCTCACCTCCTTCAAGTCCTACCGGCGAGCCACCCTGGCACTGTCCCCGCTCACCGTCCTGCACGGGCCCTCCGGTGTCGGCAAGTCGAACGCGCTGGACGCCCTGGCGGTGCTCTCCCGGCTGGCCCACGGCGAGGAGATCGCGGGCTCCCTGGACGGCATCCCCGGTCTGACGGGCCCGTTGGCGCTACCGGTGCGCGGCGGCCTGATCGGCTGCGTACCGCACGGCCGCAACGCGATCATCCTGGGGTGCAGCGTGCGCTCCTGCGCCGGCTCGATCCGCCTCGAACTCGTGATCCGCACGGACGGCCCGGTCCGGATCGCCAGGGAGTGGCTGACCCTGGACGGGCGCACCATGGTGGAGACCGGGGAGCAGGACGTCCCGCACGGCAAGGTCAACGTCACCTGGCACAACGACACCCGCCAGGGGGACATCAGGGCGCCCTTCCCCAGCAGCAGTCTGATCACCGCGCAGATCCCGCTGCGGGTGGCCGGGTCGTCGACGGGCGAACGCAAGGTGCTGGCCGCCAGTGAGCAGCTGCTCACCGCGTTGCGCGAGGTCTTCGCGGTGCACCCCGTCCCGGCGCTGATGCGCGGCTGGACGCAGGCCGACCCGCAGGCGAAGCTGCTCGGTTCCGCCGCCAACATCTCGGCGGTGCTGGCCCGCCTCCAGTCCGAGTGCACCCGCCGGTACGGGCACCTGCTCAAGATCGTCCAGTCGGCCGCCCCGCACCCGCTGCTCGGCCTCGACGTGGCCCGGCGCGGGGTCGAGGGCGCGGAGCGGGTGATCGCCGTCTTCGACGAGGGCGTGCTCGGCCGGACCGGAGCCGACCAGGCCTCGGACGGCATGCTGCGGCACCTCGCCTTCGCCGCTGTGCTGTTGACCGGTGTGGGGGTGCTGGACGTGGATCCGCCGGAGGAGGTGCCTTGGGCGCACCGCCAGCTGACCGTGCTCGCGGAGGACCTCGGCGCCGGGCTGTCGGTCGAGCAGACAGCCTCACTGCTGCGCCTGGCCCGGGACATGTGCGACAAGCGGCACGTCCGGCTGCTGGCGGCGCTCCAGGAGCCCGCGGCGGCCAGGGAGGCGCTGGGCGAGGCGGGGGAGACGCCCGGGTTCACGCTGGTCGAGTGCCGTCGCGATCCGGAGTCCGGGCACAGCGTGTTGCGGCCGCAGGCGCCCCGGGTGCCGGCCCAGCTCGCCCGCGCGGCGGGGGAGGGCACGGTCGGGGTGGGGGTTCCCGGCGCGCCACAGGGTGCGGGCGCGGGGCCGGGGCCGGGGCCGGAGGGTGCGGGGTCGGTGCCGAGGGGTCCGGCGTCGGGTGGTCCGGCGTCGGTGCGGTAGACCTGGAGGGGTGAGCGACCGAGAGACACCACCAGAGTCAGCGCGAGAGACGTCGACCCAGACGTCAGCAGAGGCCTCGGCGGGGCGGGGGACGGAGCCGATGCGGCCGGTGGAGCCACAGGAGCCCACGCTGGAGAGTCTGCGGCAGCGGCTGACGGAGTTCGCGGCGGCGCGCGGCTGGGAGCCCTTCCACACGCCTAAGAACCTGGCCGCCGCGCTGAGCGTGGAGGCCGGCGAGCTGCTGGAGATCTTCCAGTGGCTGACGCCGGAGCAGGCGGGGCGGGTGATGGACGACCCGGGCGGTGCCCACCGGGTGCGGGACGAGGTCGCCGACGTCCTGGCCTATCTCCTGCAGTTCTGCACGGCGGCGGGGGTCGATCCGCTGGCGGCACTGGCGGCGAAGATCGAGCGCAACGAGGTGCGATTCCCGGTGCCCAAGCCTCCGACGGAGGGGCGGTAGTCGGACTGCTTGACGGTCCGTTGATCGGCCGAATGTGCCCTGATCACCCTTGTGGGGGACAGGAGTTATCCACAACCCCCAGGTTGTCCACAGCTTTTGGATAGGTGGCTGCGCGGATCCGGCTCCCGCCGCACGCTTACGCCGTGACCACCGTCCGGAGCTCCCGCGGACGGTCCGACGCGAGCGAGGGGAGCGGCGACCTGTGGATGCGCTGCGACTGATCAAGACTGCCCGGCACGCCCTGGCCGAAGCGAGGAACGTACCGGATGCGCTGGCGGAGGCCTGGCAGGCCGGGCTGCTCACCGAGGCCGTCGGCGGCCGGCTCGCCGAACAGGAGGAGGGGGAGGTGGCCGCGCTCGGGCACCTGCTCTGCGAGGCCGGCGCCCATGCCGCGAGCTGCCTGGAACAGTCGCCGGACGGCCACGGGGTCGACTGGGGCGGCGCCGGCCGGGCCTCGCGACTCACCGACCTCGGTGCGCTCGATCCGCTGCTGGCTGAGCTGGGCAGGCTCCTGCACGACGTCGCCGAGACGCTGGTCGTGCTGGCCTGCGGCGCGGACGCGGAGAGCCTGTACTGGACGTGCATCGACGGTGTCGACGCCGGAGCCGAGTGCAAGGAGTTGGTGGCGGAGTTGCACCGGGCCGTCCGCAAGACGGAGGCGGCGGCCGGGGAGACGGCCGGCGGGGTGGTCGACGTGGAGGTCGGCACCCAGGAGAGCGGAGGTCCGGGCGGTGGCCCGGCCCTCGGGTGTGCGGCCTTGAGCGGTGCGGTCGTGGGAGGTGGGGCGCTGGGCGGTCGGGTCGGAAGCGGGGCCGCCGCCGGTCGGGGTCCGGGCCCTGCGGGGACTGGACCAGCTCCGGCGGCCTCGCCCGGGCGGGGTCTGCCGATACTCGTCGTCCCGCTGGGCCCGCCGGTCGGAGACCACTACCGGCCCCCGGGGGTGGCGGCCACCTCGGCGGAGCCGGCGACCGCCGCTGCCCTGGCACCGGAGGAGTGCAGCTCGGCGCCCAGCCCCGCGGGATCGGCGCTCACCGATGCGAGCAGCTCCCGCATCTGCTCCAGCAGGCTCTTCGGCCCGGCGTGTGCCGACTGCGCGGGGGCTGCGGCGGGTGAGGACGAGAGGGCTGCGGAGACGGCGGGTACGACCGGGGTGGGTCGGCCGGTGGCGCTCGGATCCTGCGGTGCGGCGGGTGCCTCGGACCATGGCTCGGACATGAGGGAGCCGCTTCGGCTCGGCGGCGCGCGGTGATGCGGTGGACATCGGCGCCGCTCACGGGGCAGGGCTGCCCGGCGGTGGCGTTGCCGGGGCAAGCGGCCCCCGTCGTCCCAACGGCCCGGCCGGCGACGGGGTCACGGCCGGCCACCCGATGCGGCCCAACCCCCGGCGCCGGTAAACCCCAGGGGTGAGCGGGGTTTGCGGCCGGCCACCCACCTGGGTTAGCGCCGCCCCACCCGCCCCGCCCTGAAGCCTTGGTCGGAAGCCCGACGGTGCCGGCCGTCCCGGGTGGGCCCGTGCGTGCCTCCGCACGCCGCCGGGCCCCCGGCACCGTCCGGGGTGGACGGCGCCGGGGGCCCGGCGGCGGAGCGGTGGCCGACCCTGACCGAGGAAGTCCGTGCAGTCAGTGAGGATCCGACCGAGGAGGTCAGTTGTGTGCGTGCAGCTCAGCGTTCAGGCCGCCCCAGGAACCGGACCGGGCGATCACCTCGACCGCGCCGGTCTGCGAGTTCCGGCGGAACAGCAGGTTGTCCTGGCCGGAGAGTTCGACGGCCTTGGCCACCGAGCCGTCGGGCGCGGTCACCCGGGTGCCGGCGGTGACGTACAGGCCGGCCTCCACGACGCAGTCGTTGCCGAGCGAGATGCCGATGCCCGCGTTGGCGCCGAGCAGGCAGCGCTCGCCGACCGAGACGATCTGCTTGCCGCCGCCCGACAGGGTGCCCATGATCGAGGCGCCGCCGCCGATGTCGCTGTGGTCACCGACCACGACGCCCGCGCTGATCCGGCCCTCGACCATGGAGGTGCCCAGGGTGCCGGCGTTGAAGTTGACGAAGCCCTCGTGCATCACGGTGGTGCCGACGGCGAGGTGCGCGCCGAGGCGGACCCGGTCCGCGTGGGCGATCCGCACGCCCGTCGGGGCGACGTAGTCGGTCATCCGCGGGAACTTGTCGATCCCGTACACCGCGAGCTGGCCGCCCTGGGCGCGGACGGCGAGGCGGGCCTGCTCGACCTGGTCCACCGGGACGGGGCCGATGCTGGTCCACGCGACGTTGGCGAGCAGCCCGAAGACGCCGTCCAGGTTCTGGCCGTGCGGCTTCACCAGGCGGTGGCTCAGCAGGTGCAGGCGCAGATAGGCGTCGTGCGCGTCGATCGGCTTCTCGTCCAGCGAGGCGATGGTGGTGCGGACGGCGACCACCTCGACGCCCCGGCGGGCGTCGCTGCGCAGCGCGTCGGTCGCGCCCGGGCCGAGCTCGGCCTCGGCCTGCTCGGCGGTCAGCCGGACGGTGCCAGCGGGGCCGGGCTCCGCAGCCAGGGCGGGCGAGGGGAACCAGGTGTCGAGGATGGTGCCGTCGGCGGCGATGGTCGCCAGACCGGCGGCGACGGCGCCGTTTGCGAGGGAGGTGGATTCAGCAGTCACACCGTGCACGTTAACGAATTCCGGCTCCGGGCGCCGCACGCGCCCACCGTGCGGACGGCCGTGCCGCAGGCCGGCGCGGCGGTCGGTGACGTCGCGGCCCAGCCGCAAAACCCCGTGCTCAGGGCGTCGGCGCTCGGTAATACTCTGCCGGGTGTTCATCTTGATCTCCACCACAGGTACGGCCGAACGTCCCGCCACCGACCTGGGCTTCCTGCTGCACAAGCACCCGGGCAGGGTCCAGCGGTTCGGGACGTCGCACGGCGAAGCCCATGTCTTCTACCCGGAGGCGACCGACGAGGTCTGTACGGCGGCGTTGCTGCTGGAGATCGACCCGATCGCGCTGGTCCGCCGGGGCAAGGGCCGCGGCGGCTCCCCCGACTTCGCGCTCGCCCAGTACGTCAACGACCGGCCGTACGCGGCGTCCTCGCTGCTCGCGGTCGCGCTGCGCACCGTGTTCCGCACCGCGATGAAGGGCGTGTGCGAGAGCCGGCCCGGGCTGGCGGACGAGGCGCGGCCGCTGCGGATCTCGCTGCCCGCCGTCCCGGCGAACGGTGCGGGCGACGGGGGCGGGGCGGCCATGGTCACCCGGCTGTTCGCACCGCTCGGCTGGCACGCCGAGGCGACGCCGATCCCGTTGGACGACACCTTCCCCGAGTGGGGCGACTCGCGCTACGTCCGGATCGAGCTGGCCGGGACGCTGCGCCTGGCCGACGCGCTCCAGCAGCTCTATGTCCTGCTGCCGGTACTCGACGGCGCCAAGCACTACTGGGTCGCACCCGACGAGGTCGACAAGCTGCTCGCCGCCGGGGAGGGCTGGCTCGCCGACCACCCCGAGCAGGCGCTGATCGCCCGCCGGTACCTGGCCCGGCGCTGGTCGCTCACCCGCACCGCCATGCAGCGGCTGGAGCTGGCCCGGCTGGCGGAGGCGGACGACCGGGAGGCGGAGGAGATCGACAACGCCGTGGACGACACGGAGGAGGAGACCGGCGCCGGGAACAGGGGCGCGCACACACACGCGACCACGACCACGACCGCCGAGGCGGGCAGGGCCGCAGATGCGGAGCAGCAGGTCGACGGCGAGCGGGAGGCGCCGGCCGAGCAGGAGAGCCGGCGGGTCTCGCTCGCCGAGCAGCGCCGCGAGGCGATCCTGGCCGCCCTGCGGGAGGTGGGTGCGACCCGGGTGGCCGATCTCGGCTGCGGACAGGGCGAGCTGATCGGCGCGCTCCTCCAGGACGCCCGGATCACCGAGGTGCTCGGCGTGGACGTGTCCGCGCGGGCGCTGTCGGCGGCCGCGCGCAAGCTGCGGATCGAGCGGATGCCCGAGCGTCGGGCCGCCCGGGTCAAGTTGGTCCAGGGCGCCCTGACGTACACCGACGCCCGGCTCAAGGGGTACGACGCCGCCGTGCTGTCCGAGGTCATCGAGCACCTCGACCTGCCTCGGCTGCCCGCCCTGGAGTACGCCGTGCTCGGCGCAGCCCGCCCGTCGGCTGTCGTCGTGACGACCCCGAACGTCGAGTACAACGTTCGCTGGGAGAGCCTGCCGGTCGGGCACGTCCGGCACGCCGACCACCGCTTCGAGTGGGACCGGGCGCAGTTCCGTGCCTGGGCCGAACGAGTCGCCGGCATCTACGGTTACACAGTCGGCTTCCGGTCAGTCGGTCCTGAGGACGCGGAGGTGGGCCCGCCGACCCAGCTCGCCCTGTTCCGCATCGGCGCAACCGCCGACGAGCCGGCCGGAGCCCCGGTTGCCGCCGCGACCACGACGGCCGCCACAACCGAAGCACCTGCTGCGCCCGCCATACCCGCCGCATCTGCCAGCACTGCGACCGCCACGACGCCCGAAGGGGGAGAGACCCGATGACCGACGACGCTCTGCAGCCCGAGGCCCCCGCAGCGGAGGACCCGTCAGCCGCACCGGCCGCCGCCGACATCTCCGCCACCGAGGCCGGTGCCGAGGCCGCCAACCAGGCCGGTGCCGTGCCGGCGCGCATGCTGCCCGTCACCGATGTCTCCCTGGTCGTCCTCATCGGCACGAGCGGTGCGGGCAAGTCCAGCTTCGCCCGCAAGCACTTCATGCCCACCCAGGTGATCTCCTCCGACTACTGCCGGGGCCTGGTCTCCGACGACGAGAACGACCAGTCGGCGTCCGCCGAGGCCTTCGACCTGCTCCACTACATCGTCGGCAAGCGGCTCGCCGCCGGGCGGCTCACCGTCGTCGACGCCACCAACGTGCAGGCCGAGGCGCGCAAGCAGCTGATCAAGATCGCCCGTGACCACGACGTGCTGCCGATCGCGATCGTCCTGGACATCCCGCCGGGGATCTGCGCCGAGCGCAACCGGACCCGCCCCGACCGTCAGCTGCCCGCACACGTGATCCCGCGCCAGAACCGGGAGCTGCGCCGCTCCCTGCGCGGGCTGGAGCGCGAGGGCTTCCGCAAGGTGCACGTCCTGCGCGGTGAGGCGGAGGTGGAGGCTGCCGAGATCGTCACCGAGAAGCGCTGGAACGACCTGCGTCACCTCACCGGCCCGTTCGACATCGTGGGTGACATCCACGGCTGCCGCTCCGAGTTGGAGACCCTGCTCACCCGGCTCGGCTACACCCTCACCCGGGACGCCGAGGGCCGCCCGATCGACGCCGGCCACCCGGCCGGGCGCACAGCCGTCTTCGTCGGCGACCTGGTCGACCGGGGGCCGGACACGCCCGGCGTGCTGCGTCTGGTGATGGGCATGGTCGCGGCGGGCCACGCCCTCTGCGTGCCCGGGAACCACGAGAACAAGCTCGGCCGGGCCATGGACGGTAGGAAGGTGACCGTCTCGCACGGCCTCCAGGAGTCGCTGGACCAGCTGGCCGCCGAGCCGGAGGAGTTCCGCGCCGAGGTCCGCGCGTTCATGCGCGGGCTGGTCAGCCACTACCTGCTCGACGGCGGCAAGCTGGTGGTCTGCCACGCCGGCCTGCCGGAGAGGTACCACGGCCGCACCTCCGGCCGGGTCCGCTCGCACGCCCTCTACGGTGACACGACCGGCGAGACGGACGAGTACGGTCTGCCGGTCCGTTACCCGTGGGCGGAGGAGTACCGGGGCAATGCCCTGGTCGTCTACGGTCACACGCCGGTGCCTACCGCGAGCTTCCTCAACAACACCATCTGCCTGGACACCGGCTGCGTCTTCGGCGGTAGCCTCACCGCGCTGCGTTACCCCGAGCGCGAGCTGGTCGGCGTCGAGGCCGAGCAGGAGTGGTATGCGCCGGTCCGGCCGATGCGTACCGACGCGCCCGGCGCCCGTGAGGGCCGCCCGCTGGACCTCTCGGACGTGGCGGGTCGGCGGGTGGTCGAGACGACCCTGCACGGCCGGGTCGCCGTTCGGGAGGAGAACGCCGCCGCCGCACTGGAGGTGATGAGCCGCTTCGCGCTGGACCCGCGACTGCTCGCCTACCTCCCGCCGACGATGGCGCCGAGCGCCACCTCGCGCCGGCCGGGCTACCTGGAGCACCCGGAGGAGGCCTTCTTCGCCTACCGCAACGACGGCGTCCAGCACGTCATCTGCGAGGAGAAGCACATGGGCTCCCGGGCCGTCGTGCTGCTCGCCAGGGACGGCGACGCGCTGGAGAGGCGGTTCGGCGTCCGGGGCCAGGGCGCGATCTGGACGCGTACCGGCAGGGCGTTCCTCACCGACGACCAGCTCACCAACGCCGTCCTCGGCCGAGTGCGGGCCGCCGCCGAGCGGGCCGGCCTCTTCGAGGAGCTGAAGACCGGCTGGCTGCTGCTCGACGCCGAGCTGATGCCCTGGTCGCTGAAGGCGGTCGAACTGCTGCGCCGGCAGTACGCGGCCGTCGGCGCGGCGGCCGGCGCCGCCCTGCCACAGGTGCTGGCCGCACTCGACCGGGCGGCCGGCCGCGGCCTGGACCTCGGCGAGTTGACGGAGCGCCAGCGCCGGCGGGCCGCCGACGCCGAGGCGTTCACCGAGGCGTACCGGCGCTACTGCTGGCCGACGGAGGGGCTGTCCGGAATCCGGCTGGCGCCGTTCCAGGTGCTGGCCGCAGAGGGGACCAATCTCGCGGTGCGCCCGCACGACGAGCACCTCGGCTGGATCGACCGGCTGGTGGCGGCCGACGATCCGGACGCGCCGATCCTGCAGACCACCGGCCGGCTGCTGGTGGACACCTCGGACGACGCCTCCATGGAGGCGGGCATCGCCTGGTGGGAGCGGCTGACGACGGATGGTGGCGAGGGCATGGTGGTCAAGCCGCTCTCCTCGCTGGCCCGTGGCACGGCGGGGGAGGGGCGGCCTGGCGGGCTGATCCAGCCGGGTGTGAAGGTGCGCGGCCGGGAGTACCTGCGGATCATCTACGGCCCGGACTACACGCGGTACCTCGACCAGCTCCGGCAGAGGTTCCTCGGGCACAAGCGCTCGCTCGCCCTGCGCGAGTACGCGCTCGGGCTGGAGGCACTGGACCGCCTCGCCGGAGGTGAGCCGCTCTGGCGGGTGCACGAGCCGGTGTTCGCGGTCCTGGCACTGGAGTCGGAGCCGGTGGACCCCCGGCTGTAGGCGGGCCGGCGGGCCGGGGCCTCGCTGCCGGGGCGGCCCACGCCCCGGGCCCGGCTGCGGGTCCTGGCCGCCGGTCCCGATTCGGCTCCCGGTTCGGGTCCCGCCTTCGGGCCGCTGCGTCAGGGATGCCCTGACGCAGCGGCCCGGCGTCGCCGCCCGAGTTCCGCTCCGGCGGCGTCCATCCCAGCTCTGCATACAAATTCCGAGAGTCGTATACTATTGCCGCTTCAGCATTCGCGTCCGCGTCACCCATCAGGAGCCCGGCATGGCGTTCAACCTCCGGAACAGGCACTTCCTCAAGGAGCTCGACTTCACTCCCCGGGAGTTCCGCTTCCTGGTGGACCTCGCCGCCCAGCTCAAGGCCGCCAAGTACGCGGGTACCGAGCAGCCCCGGCTGCGGGGCAGGAACATCGCGCTGATCTTCGAGAAGACCTCGACCCGCACCCGCTGCGCGTTCGAGGTGGCCGCGCACGACCAGGGCGCCAACACCACCTACCTGGACCCGGCCGGCTCGCAGTTCGGCCACAAGGAGTCGATCAAGGACTCGGCCAGGGTGCTCGGCCGGATGTTCGACGGCATCGAGTACCGGGGCCACGGTCAGGAGATCGTCGAGGAGCTCGCGGCGCACGCGGGCGTGCCGGTCTGGAACGGTCTCACCGACGAGTGGCACCCCACCCAGATGCTCGCCGACATCCTGACCGTCCAGGAGCACACCACCAAGCAGCTCGCCGAGGTCGCACTCGTCTACCTCGGTGACGCCCGCTCCAACATGGGCAACTCTCTACTGGTCACCGGCGCGCTGCTCGGTATGGACATCCGGATCGTCGCGCCCAGGCAGCTCTGGCCGGCCGAGGAGGTCCAGCAGGCCGCCCGGGGCCTGGCCGAGGCCAGCGGCGCGCGGATCACCCTCACCGAGGACGTCCCGGCCGGGGTGGCCGGGGCCGACTTCCTCTACACCGACGTCTGGGTGTCGATGGGAGAGCCCAAGGAGGTCTGGGCCGAGCGGATCGAGCTGCTGAAGCCGTACCAGGTCTCGATGGACACCGTCCGCGCTACCGGCAACCCGGGGGTGAAGTTCCTGCACTGCCTCCCGGCCTACCACGACCTCGGCACCGAGGTCGGCCGGCAGATGTACGAGGCGACCGGCATGTCCGAGCTGGAGTGCACCGACGAGCTCTTCGAGTCGCGGCACTCCGTGGTGTTCGACCAGGCGGAGAACCGCCTGCACACCATCAAGGCCATCCTGGTCGCCACCCTCGGGTCCTGACACCCCGGCGGGCCGAGCGGCGCGCGCCACCCGGGCCGACCCGTGGGTGCGCGGGATCGGCGTCAGGCGTTCAGCGTGAGGGCTCAGAACGGGACGTTCACACACGCCACCCGGTCGCTCGCACGGACGGCACCGGCCGCACCGGCTGCGTCGGGAAGGGCGCCGCCCGGGTGGCCGGCGTGCAGCACGATCGAGCGTGCCTCGCCCGCACGGACGGCCCACGCCACGCTCGCGTTCGCGGCGTCGGCCCCCGCGCCGTCCGTGCGGAGCGTCAGCCGCAGCTCGTTGCGCTCGTTGGCGTACGCGGGATCGGTGGACGGCTGCACCGGGTCGGGGACGTCCTGGTAGTGCGGCCCGGACGCCGCCGGATCGGCGCCGCACGCGCCGGTGTGCACATGCGCCGGGAACTCGTGCCCGGGCGCGAGCCCCGACACGGTCAGCGCGACGGCCGTCCGCCCGGCGGCCCGCTCCACCACCACCCGTACATGCGCGCCGTACGGGACCAGATCCTGCGCATGGCTGACGGCGGCGGACGGCACGAAGGCCGAGGCGCGGTCGAAGTCGGCCTCGACGACCGTCCTGGGCGGCCCGGTGGGTGGCAGCAGCACCAGCGGGATCAGCAGAGCGGTGGCAAACGGTGCGGACATCAGTGACCACGCCTTCGGGAGCAGGGAGCAGGGAGCAGGGAGCAGGGACCGGAGACCAGCGACCGGAGCGCAGGGAGCGGGGGAGGCGAGCGGCGTCACGGCGTCGGAGGCCGGTACCCACCCGCAGAGTCGATGCTCCCGCGCTCCCGTCCGCCGGCGGGCGCAGCCGGGCCTCAAGTCACCCGGACGAGCGCCCGACCGGCCCCGCCCTGCCCTGCCCCGGTCTCCCTCACGCGGACCCGCTGCCTGCCGTCCCGCCCCTGTCCGCCACCGCCGCCCTCGTCCGTTCAGGCCGCCCCGCCGACCCCCGTGATCCCCCGGATCTCGCAGCGCGGCCCGCTGGCCCTCATCAGTCGCAGATCGGCGGTGACCAGCGGCACCCCGTAATCCTCGGCGACGGCCACGTACGCGGCGTCGTCGGGGGTCAGGTTGTCCTTCAGCTCCCAGATCCGGCCCAGCAGCGGCACCACCGCCACCTTGCGGATCGCCAGCTCCGGCAGCAGTGCCGCCAGTTCCGCGACCCGGGCCGCCGTCAGCTCCCTCGCCAGGTACAGGCCGCGCAGGGACTGCATCACCTCGATGATCACGTGCTCCGGGGCCACCCATTCCCCGTCCGCCGCGAGCTCGGCCCGGGCGGCGTCGCCGCGCGCCCCCTCGTCCGCGAGCGCCAGTACCAGCGCGGACGCATCCACCACGATCATTCAGCTGCCCCAAGCCTGTCGTCTCTGCCGGTGCATCGGCGCACCTCGGCACCTCGGTTCCAAACCGTAGTCCCCATCAGCCGCCCAGCAGCATCCTGCCCAGCAGCAGCCCCGCCAGCAGCGAGCCGGCGTTGGCGGTGAGGGACGCGGCGTACGGGAGGGGCCCGCGCGCGCCGAGCAGGGCCCGCAGCAGCACCGCCTCCACCACGCAGACGGCGAGCTCGGCGAGGCCGAAGGCCGTCCAGTAGGCTGCGGCGGCGCCCGCTGCGAAGTGGCCCAGGAACCACCACAGCGGCGGGTGCGTCAGAGCGTTCACCGCGACGGCGGCCACCGTGGCCCGTACTGGGCGGACGCGGCCCACCGGGACGAGCGCCGCCACGTACAGCGGCACCTCGACCAGCAGGGTGAGCGCGAGGGCCAGGGGATACGGCACGGCCAGATCGTGCCACGGGGAGGATCGGCGTGGCCACAGCGGCAGCCCCGGCGACCGTGCGCGGCGTGGGTGCCGCGCCGCTGGCGGGCTTCGCCGCCGCCATGACGCTTGCCCTGTTCGCCGCGCTTCGGGCCCCCGCGGGCACCGCGGTGCTGGGGCTGGCGACCTTCGGCATCCTGCACAACGTGCTGGAGCTGCGCTATGTGGCGGGCCGCTTCGGGAACGTCCTCGCGGGGCCCTTCCTCAAGCTCCTCCTCGCCCTGATCACCGGCATCGTGCTGTGCCGCCTGCTGCCGCCCTCCACCGGCTCGCGCGCCGCCGAGATCCTGCTCGCGTACGGGCTGCTGGCCGTCGCCTGCGGGCACGCGCTGCGCCGCCGCCCCGCCCTGCTGGCGGCCGCGGCCGTGCTGCTGCCGAGTGCGGCTGCGACCTCGCTGGCCTTCCCCGGCTACCACTTCGTGGTGCTGGCGCACCTGCACAACCTCGTCCCGCTGCTCTTCCTCGGGGAGTGGTCGCGCCGGCTGGCGCGCGGCCGGGCGGCGTTTCTGGCCGCCCAGTGGTGCTGGGTGCTGGCCGTCCCGGTGCTGTTGCTGAGCGGTGCGCTGGACCGCTGGCTGGCCGCGGGCACGGCCACCACCGGCCGGCTGGCCGCCGCCTACACCCCGCCGGCCTGGCTGGACACCTCGGCGGGACTGCGGTTCGTCACGGTCTTCGCGTTCCTGCAGACCATGCACTACGTGGTGTGGGTCTGGTTCCTGCCGCGCTACGCGCCGGACGCCACCGCCGCCTTCGAGCGCCGGGCCCCGGTGCTGCGCGGCCCGCGCGCCTGGGCGCTGGGCATCGCCGCCGGTGCCGCGCTGGCCGTCCTGTTCGCCACCGACTACGCGCAGGGCAAGGCCCTGTACGCCGCTCTGGCGAGCTATCACGCCTACCTGGAATTCCCGGTCCTGCTCCTGCTGGTCCTGGGACTCGACCCCGCAGAAAGGAACAGCAGTGCTTCTCGCTGACGTCGCCGGCATCTCCGACCTCGCCGCCAAGGCCGACATCGCCCAGATCACCGGCATCGCCCAGGTCACCGGCATCACCCAGATCGCCGACATCGCCCCCGACCCCGTCGAGGCCGGCGGAGTCCCGCTGGCCCTGATCGTGGTGGCCGTCGCCGTGGTCATCGGTGTCGTGGCCCTGGTGCTGCTCGCCCGCTCCCGCCGCAAGCGCTGACCGGCCGGGGTACGTTCGCGGGCATGCCGAGCGCGTGCTTGCGCCGGGCATGCACTATGGTTTATCTCGACATCGAGATAACTGCCCACTACTATTTATCTCGACATCAAGATACTTGCCGAGAGGCGCTCACCGGCGATCCGGGTTAGGTAAGGCTAAGTTAGCCAGACCTTACCATCGTGACGGCCGGACATCGCACGAAGCACCTAGAAGGAGTCAGTCGTGTCCGCGAACAGCTTCGACGCCCGCAGCTCGCTGCAGGTGGGCGACGAGTCGTACGAGATCTTCAAGCTCTCCGCCGTCGAGGGCTCCGAGCGGCTGCCGTACAGCCTCAAGGTGCTGCTGGAGAACCTGCTGCGCACCGAGGACGGCGCGAACATCACCGCCGCCCACATCAGCGCCCTCGGCAACTGGGACGCGGCAGCCGAGCCGAGCGAGGAGATCCAGTTCACGCCGGCCCGCGTGATCATGCAGGACTTCACCGGCGTCCCCTGCGTCGTCGACCTCGCCACCATGCGTGAGGCCGTCAAGGAGCTGGGCGGCGACCCGGCGAAGATCAACCCGCTCGCCCCGGCCGAGCTGGTCATCGACCACTCGGTCATCGCCGACAAGTTCGGCACCCCGGACGCCTTCGTCCAGAACGTCGAGATCGAGTACGGCCGCAACAAGGAGCGCTACCAGTTCCTGCGCTGGGGCCAGACCGCGTTCGACGAGTTCAAGGTCGTCCCGCCGGGCACCGGCATCGTGCACCAGGTGAACATCGAGCACCTGGCCCGCACCATCATGGTCCGTAACGGCCAGGCCTACCCCGACACCTGCGTCGGCACCGACTCGCACACCACGATGGTCAACGGTCTCGGCGTGCTGGGCTGGGGCGTCGGCGGCATCGAGGCCGAGGCCGCGATGCTCGGCCAGCCGGTCTCCATGCTGATCCCGCGCGTGGTCGGGTTCAAGCTCAACGGCGAGCTGCCGGCCGGCGCGACCGCCACCGACCTGGTGCTCACCATCACCGAGATGCTGCGCAAGCACGGTGTGGTCGGCAAGTTCGTCGAGTTCTACGGCGCCGGCGTCTCCGCCATCCCGCTGGCCAACCGCGCCACCATCGGCAACATGTCGCCGGAGTTCGGCTCGACCTGTGCGATCTTCCCGATCGACGCCGAGACCATCAGCTACCTCAAGCTCACCGGCCGCAGCGCGCAGCAGCTCGCCCTGGTCGAGGCCTACGCCAAGGAGCAGGGCCTGTGGCACGACCCGTCGGTCGAGCCGGTCTACTCCGAGTACCTTGAGCTGGACGTCTCCACCGTCGTCCCGTCGATCGCCGGCCCGAAGCGCCCGCAGGACCGCGTGATCCTCGCCGAGGCCGCCGGCAAGTTCGCCGAGGCGCTGCCGACGTACTCCGCCGAGGCCTCGAAGCCGACCCCGGTCACCGCCCCGGACGGCAGCAAGTACGACATCGACAACGGCGCGGTCGTGATCGCCTCGATCACCTCCTGCACCAACACCTCCAACCCCTCCGTCATGCTGGGCGCCGCCCTGCTGGCGAAGAAGGCCGTGGAGAAGGGCCTGCACGTCAAGCCCTGGGTCAAGACCACCCTGGCCCCCGGGTCCAAGGTCGTCATGGACTACTACGAGAAGGCCGGCCTGCTCCCGTACATGGAGAAGCTGGGCTTCAACCTGGTCGGCTACGGCTGCGTCACCTGCATCGGCAACTCGGGCCCGCTGCCCGAGGAGGTCTCCAAGGCCGTCAACGACGCCGACCTGGCCGTCGTCTCGGTGCTCTCCGGCAACCGCAACTTCGAGGGCCGGATCAACCCCGACGTCAAGATGAACTACCTGGCCTCCCCGCCGCTGGTGGTCGCCTACGCCCTCGCCGGCAACATGAACGTCGACATCACCCGCGACGCGCTGGGCCAGGACGCCGACGGCAACGACGTCTTCCTCGCCGACATCTGGCCCTCCGAGAAGGAGGTCGCTGACACCGTCGCCGCCTCCATCGACGAGGAGATGTTCGCCAAGGACTACGCGGACGTCTTCGCCGGTGACCACCGCTGGCAGTCGCTCCCGATCCCGACCGGCAACACCTTCGAGTGGGACGCCGAGTCGACCTACGTCCGGAAGCCCCCGTACTTCGAGGGCATGGCGAAGACCCCGAGCCCGGTGACCGACATCGCCGGTGCCCGCGTGCTCGCCAAGCTGGGCGACTCGGTCACCACCGACCACATCTCCCCGGCCGGCAACATCAAGCCGGGCACCCCGGCCGCGCAGTACCTCACCGAGCACGGTGTGGAGAAGCGCGACTTCAACTCGTACGGCTCGCGTCGTGGCAACCACGAGGTGATGATCCGCGGCACCTTCGCCAACATCCGCCTGCGCAACCAGATCGCGCCGGGCACCGAGGGCGGCTACACCCGCGACTTCACCCAGGCCGACGCGCCGGTGTCGTTCATCTACGACGCCGCGCAGAACTACCAGGCCGCCGGCACCCCGCTGGTGATCCTGGCGGGCAAGGAGTACGGCTCCGGCTCCTCCCGTGACTGGGCCGCCAAGGGCACCGCGCTGCTGGGCGTCAAGGCCGTCATCGCCGAGTCGTACGAGCGCATCCACCGCTCGAACCTGATCGGCATGGGCGTCCTGCCGCTTCAGTTCCCCGAGGGCCAGAACGCCGACTCGCTGGGCCTGACCGGCGAGGAGACCTTCTCGATCTCCGGTGTCGTCGCGCTCAACGAGGGCGGCATCCCGCAGACCGTCAAGGTCACCGCGGGTGACGTCGAGTTCGACGCTAAGGTGCGCATCGACACCCCCGGCGAGGCGGACTACTACCGCAACGGCGGCATCCTGCAGTACGTGCTGCGCTCGCTCATCGGCTGAGCAGCGACCCAGGGCCCGCCTGACGGGCCGCTGACGGCAGCAACCGGCCGGGCCGCCCCCCTCCACCACGGAGAGGGGCGGCCCGGCCGCTGTCGTGGTACCACGGAGACATGGCGCCCAGATCCGATCCGTGGCCGCTGATCCACCTTGAGCGGCGTGCGCTGCTCGCGGACCTGGAGCAGCTGACCCCCGCGCAGTGGGCCTCGCCCTCGCTCTGCCCCGGCCGCAGCGTCCGCGACACGCTTGCGCACATGGCCGCGACCGCGCGGATGACACCGACGGGGTTCGCACTGAAGATGGCCAGGGCGGGCTTCCGCTTCGAGGCGATGGCCTCCCGAGAGATCGCCGAGCTGACCCGGGGGACGTCGCTGGACACCATGGCCAGGTTCGCCGAGCAGGTGGACTCCGTCACGGGCCCGCCGGGGCCGGCGGACACCTGGCTCGGCGAGACGGTGGTGCACGCGGAGGACATCCGCCGGCCGCTGGGCATCGGCCACGACTACCAAGCCGAGGCGCTGACCCGCTGCGCGGACTTCTACCGCGGCTCCAACCTGCTGATCGGCGGCAAGCACCGGGTCGCCGGGCTCACCCTGCGGGCCACCGACCTCGACTGGTCCGCAGGGGACGGCCCCGAGGTCAGCGGCCCGATGATCTCACTGCTGCTGGCGCTGACCGGGCGCCCGGCGGGCCTGGCCGACCTCGCCGGCGAGGGCGCGCCGGTGCTGGCCGAGCGGCTCTAGCGGCCGCCCGGCCCCACGTAGGGCGAACCACCTGCCCGGCCTCACGTAGCCGCCCGGCCGCCCGGCCCTACCGAGGGCGGACCGGGCGCCCGCCCGTGGCCGGCCCCTCAGGCGCGGTCGCAGGCCTGGGCCCGCAGCGCGCGGGACAGGTCGTCGCGGCACTCCAGGACGAGCCGGCGCAGCGCGGGCGCGGCGCCCTCGTGCTGCGTCAGCCACGCGTCCGCGGCGGCCAGCGTCTGTTCGGTGATCTGCAGCCGGGGGAAGAAGCCGCCGACGATCCGCATCGCGATCTCGATGCTGCGCTCCGCCCAGATGCGCTCCAGCAGCTCGAAGTACCGATCCGTGTACGGGGCGGTGAGCTCCCGCCGGCCGGGCAGTGCGAAGCCCGCGATCTGCGCCTCCACCAGGGCGTTGGGCAGCTGGTCGGAGTCGACCACGGCCGACCACGCGGCGGCCTTGGCCTCGGCCGTCGGCCGGGCGGCCAGGCACTGGGTGTACTGGCGCTTTCCGGAGGCGGTGTTGTCGGCGCTCAGCTCCGCGCCCAGTTCCTCGTCGGTGGCCTGGCCGGCGGCGGCCAGCGCGAGCCACAGCGACCAGCGCAGCTCCTGGTCGACGTCCAGGCCGTCGATCCGGGCGCTGCCGGCCAGCAGGCCCCGGACCAGCCGCAGGTGCTCGGAGCCGTTGGCCGTCTGGGCGAGGAACCGGGCCCAGGCCAGCTGGTGGTCGCTGCCCGGCGCTGCGGCGCGCAGCTCGCGCAGGGCGCCCTCGGCGAGCAGCCGCCCGCCCTCGGTGCGCCAGGCGGGGTCGGCGTACAGGTCGACGGCGCCCTTGGCCTGCTGGTGCAGGGACTGCAGCACGCCGATGTTGGACTCGTGCCCGGCGAAGCGCAGCACCAGGGCGACGTAGTCGCGGGCCGGCATCAGGCCGTCGCGGGTCAGGTTCCACACCGCCGACCAGGCCAGCGCCCGGGCGAGGTCGTCGCCGAGGTCGCCCAGGCCGGCGCGCAGGGTCTCCAGCGACTCGCCGTCGAAGCGGATCTTGCAGTACGTCAGATCGTCGTCGTTGAGCAGCACCAGGGCGGGCCGGGGCCGGCCCGCCAGCTCGGCGACGACCGTCCGTGCGCCGGTCACGTCGAGCTCGATCCGCTCGGTGCGCACCAGCGCGCCGTCGGCGTCCCGGTCGTAGAGGCCGATCGCGACCCGGTGCGGGCGCAGCGTGGCGCCGTCCTGGAACACCGCGAGTTCGGTGATCCGGCCCTCGGCGTCGACGGTCAGCTGCGGGGTGAGGGAGTTGACCCCGGCGGTCTGCAGCCAGGCCTTCGCCCAGGTCTTCAGGTCGCGCCCGCTGGTCTCCTCCAGGATGCCGAGCAGGTCGCCGAGCACGGTGTTGCCGAAGGCGTGCCGCTTGAAGTACTGCCGGGCGCCCTCGAAGAAGGCGTCCCGTCCGACGTACGCCACCAGCTGTTTGAGCACCGAGGCGCCCTTGGCGTAGGTGATGCCGTCGAAGTTGAGCTTGGCGTCCTCCAGGTCCCTGATGTCCGCGGTGATCGGGTGGGTGGTCGGGAACTGGTCCTGCCGGTAGGCCCAGGCCTTGCGCTGGTTGGCGAAGGTGATCCAGGCCGAGCCGTACCTCGTCCCGGCGCCGATCAGGGCGAACGAGCCCATGAAGTCGGCGAAGGACTCCTTCAGCCAGAGGTCGTCCCACCAGCGCATGGTGACCAGGTCACCGAACCACATGTGCGCCATCTCGTGCAGGATGACGTTGGCCCGGCCCTCGTACGCGGCGTCGGTGACCTTGGAGCGGAAGACGAACTCCTCACGGAAGGTCACGCAGCCCGGGTTCTCCATCGCGCCGATGTTGTACTCGGGAACGAAGGCCTGGTCGTACTTGCCGAACGGGTACGGGTAGTCGAACTCCTCGTGGAAGAAGTCCAGGCCCTTCTTGGTGACGCCGAGGATCTCGTCCGCGTCGAAGTGGCGGGCGAGCGAGCGGCGGCACATCGCGGAGAGCGGGATCTCCAGCGTGCTGCCGTCGGCCAGCTCGCGGCGGTAGTGGTCGCGTTCGACGTGGTACTGGCCGGCCACGACCGCGGTGAGGTAGGTGGAGATCGGCTGCGTGGGCGCGAACTCCCAGGTGCGGGCGGTGCCTTCGGCCGAGACGGTGTCGTGGACGGCGTCGTGGACGGCGTTGGACCAGACCTCCCAGGCGGCGGGGGCGGTCACGGTGAAGGTGAACGGCGCCTTCAGGTCGGGCTGTTCGAAGTTGGCGAACATCCGCCGGGCGTCGGCCGGTTCGAAGTGGGTGTACAGGTAGGTCTCGCCGTCCACCGGGTCGGTGAAGCGGTGCAGGCCCTCACCGGTGCGGCTGTACGCGCAGTCCGCGTCCACCACCAGGACGTTGTCCGCGGCGAGGCCGTCCACGGCGACCCGGGCGCCGTCGAAGACCTGGGCCGGGTCCAGCTCGCGGCCGTTCAGGGTGACCGCGCGGACGGCGGGTGCGAGCAGGTCGACGAAGGTCGAGGCGCCCGGCTGCGAGCTGCGGAAGGCGATGGTGGTGGTGGAGCGGAAGGTGGCCGCCGCCGGGTCCACGGCGGAGGTCACGTCCAGCCGGATCCGGTAGCTGTCCACGTCCAGGATGCTGGCCCGCTGCTGGGCTTCGTCGCGGCTCAGGTTCTTGCCCGGCACGGCGGTACTCCTTTGTCCGGCCCGCACTGCGATGCGGCGTGCGGCGTGCGGCTTTCGCGGTCTGCGGCGGCGCGAGCTGCGAGGCTGCGAGCTGCGGGTGCCGCGGAGGCATCCTTTCACGCGCTCTCGCGCGGGTACCATTGCACACTCGCGCGGACGGGGGCGGAATCAGCGGTGCCGCGCGGACGTTGGGTCTGGAGACCCCGTGCGGGGCCCGGACTCACCGAAGGACACCTGGCTGTGACGACTGCCGCTGACCGTAAGACCGCAGACTTCTGGTTCGACCCGGCCTGCCCCTGGGCCTGGATGACCTCGCGCTGGCTGATCGAGGTCCAGCAGCTGCGGCCGGTCGACGTGAACTGGCATGTGATGAGCCTCGCGGTGCTCAACGAGCACCGCGACCTGCCCCAGAACTACCGTGAGCTGCTCGACAACGCCTGGGGCGCGGTGCGGGTGTGCATCGCGGCCGCCGAGAAGCACGGCGAGGAGGTGCTGGGCCGGCTGTACACCGAGCTCGGCACCCGCTTCCACAACCAGGGCCTGCCGCAGAACCGCGAGACCATCGCGGCCGCGCTGGTCGCCGCCGGCCTGTCGGCCGAACTGGCCGACGCCGCCGACACCGACGCGTACGACGAGGCCCTGCGCGCCTCGCACAAGGAGGGCATCACCCTGGTCGGCGAGGACGTCGGCACCCCGGTGATCGCGGTCGAGGGCGCGGACGGCGAGCGGGTGGCGTTCTTCGGCCCGGTCGTCACCCCGACCCCGCGCGGCGAGGCCGCCGCCCGGCTGTGGGACGGCACCCTGCTGGTCGCCTCCACCCCCGGCTTCTACGAGATCAAGCGCACCCGCACCGCGGGCCCGTCCTTCGAGTGAGCAGCTGAGCCCTGATCCACTCAGCCGCTGGGGACGCATGCGGAAGGGGCCCGGTACCAAGTCGGTACCGGGCCCCTTCCGCGTCGGAATCAGCTCTCGACGCGCTCGGCGCTCACGGCGCTCACGGCGCTCTTGGCCGCCGCGTCGCGGCGCTGCTTGACGTACCCCGCCAGGGCGAGGGCGGCGACCAGCACACTCGCCGCGTACAGCTGTTCGCGGTTGCCCTCGGTGGTGGTCATCAGGCCGAGGATGGCGAGCACGGCGAGCAGCGCGGCCCAGGTCAGGTACGGGTAGCCCCACATCCGGACGGTGAGCAGCTCGGGTGCCTCGCGCTCCAGCTTGCGGCGCATCTTCAGCTGGACGACGCAGATGAAGAACCAGACCACCAGGATCGCCACGCCGGTGGTGTTCATCAGCCAGGTGAAGACGGTGTCCGGCCAGAACTTGCCGGCCAGCACGGCGCCGAAGCCGAAGCCACAGGAGGCCAGCACGGCCAGTCGCGGCACGCCGCCGCTCACCTTGGCCAGTGCCCGCGGGCCCTGCCCGCGGGAGACCAGCGAGTACGCCATCCGCGAGGAGCCGTAGATGTTGGCGTTCATCGCCGAGAGCAGCGCGATGAGCACCACGAACTTCATGATGTCGCCGGCGGCGGGCACGCCCAGGTGCTGGAGGACGGTGACGTACGGGCCGTCCGAGACGATCGACGGGTCCTTCCAGGAGACCAGCGTGACGACCAGGGCCATCGAGCCGATGTAGAAGACCGCGATCCGCCACACGGCGGTGCGCACCGCGTTGGCGACGTTCTTGCGCGGGTCCTCGGACTCGGCGGCCGCGATGGTGACCGTCTCCAGGCCGCCGTAGGCGAAGACCGAGGCCAGCAGGCCGACGATCAGACCACTGGTGCCGTTGGGCAGGAATCCGCCCTGGCCGGTCAGGTTGCTGCTGCCGGGCGCGCCGCCGTCACCGAGGACGCCGAGGACGCCGAGCGTGCCGAGCACCAGGAACGCCACGATCGCGGCCACCTTGACGGCGGCGAACCAGAACTCGAACTCGCCGAAGTTCTTCACGGCCGTCAGGTTGCTGGCGCAGAAGAACACCATGAAGATGCCGACCCAGACCCACGGCGAGACGGCGGGGACCATGTCGTTCATGATCTTGCCGGCGGCGGTGGCCTCGGCCGCGACACCGCAGCAGAGCATCACCCAGTACATCCACCCGGCGGTGACGCCGGCCCAGGGGCCGATCTCGCGCTCGGCGTGCACCGAGAAGGAGCCGGACGCCGGGCGGGCCGCCGACATCTCGCCGAGCATCCGCATGATCAGCATGACCAGCAGGCCGGAGAGGGTGAAGGCCAGGATGATCGCGGGGCCGGCGGCCGCGATGCCCGCGCCGGATCCGACGAAGAGTCCGGCGCCGATCACGCCACCGAGCGCGATCATCGAGAGGTGACGCTGCTTCAGGCCGTGCGACAGCTGCTGCCCGTCGCCGGTGGCCGGGGAGGGGGCGGTCGCGAGCTGACGGTCAGCCGTGGACTGCTCGGGCGCCGGCGGCGCGGGGGTACGGGCCATGAGGGTGGATCCAGACTGTTCGGATAGCGGGTCGAGTCGCCCAATATCCGGTGTGGCGGCGGTTCATGCCAATGAATCGGGCTCTGGGCCCACTATTCGGACCGATTCACTACCATCTGTGACCGAATGTGGACTGTTCTGGTCGATTTGCCCCTCTGGAGCCCGGCTCCCGGGGTGGAACTGCGGGCGGGGTTCGGCGCGGGCTCTTCTCGGGCCCGGCGCGGGCTCGGCACCGGCGCTTCGCGGGCCGTTCGTGGGCTCCTGACCGGTGTTGCATGGGCCGGATCCGACAATGGCCGACTCCGGCGCTTTGTCGGGTTCCCTGACGCGGGCACCGCGCGTGAGCGCGTAGGTTCACAGTTGTTCACTCAGCAGCCCCACAGTGCGGAGATTCCCCCGATGGCCACAGCCAGCACGCCCATACCGACCCGCGCCGTCCTCGCGGACCTGCTGCCCGCGGCGTCCACCCGGATCGGCACCCAGCTGCGCGACCTCGCGCTGGTGACCGGCGGCGCGGCGCTCACCGGCCTGGCGGCCCAGCTGTCGGTCAACGTCCCCGGCTCGCCCGTGCCCGTCACCGGCCAGACCTTCGCCGCCCTGCTGGTGGGCACGGCCCTCGGCACCCGGCGCGGCATCGCCTCGCTGGGCCTCTACCTGCTCGCGGGGATGGCCGGCCTGCCGTGGTTCGCGCAGGGCACCTCGGGCGTGCTGATGCCCTCGCTGGGCTATGTGATCGGCTTCGTCCTGGCGGCGGGCCTCACCGGCGCGCTGGCCCGCCGCGGCGCCGACCGCAGCCCGCTGAACACCGCCGTCGCCATGGTGCTCGGCAACCTGGCGATCTACGCGGTCGGCGTCCCCTACCTCGCGCTCTCGCTGGACATCTCCCTCGCCAAGGCCGCCGAGCTGGGGCTTTACCCGTACCTGGTCGGCGACGCCCTCAAGGCCCTCCTCGCCGTCGCGGCCCTCCCGCTCGCCTGGAAGCTCCTCAGGCAGCGCTGAGAGCAGGGCCGGGGCTCCGCGGCTCGGTCGGCGGAGCCCCGATCCCGCGGTCGGGCCGGTGCGCATGCCACACTCATACGCATGCGCGTGTACCTGGGTTCCGACCATGCCGGATTCGACCTCAAGAACCACCTCGTCCAGTGGCTGAAGGAGGCCGGCCACGAGCCGGTCGACTGCGGGCCGCTCGTCTACGACGCCGAGGACGACTACCCGCCGTTCTGCCTGCGCGCCGCCGAGCGCACCGCCGCCGACGCCGAGGCGCTGGGCATCGTGATCGGCGGCTCGGGCAACGGCGAGGCCATCGCCGCCAACAAGGTCAAGGGTGTCCGTGCGGCGCTGGCCTGGAGCGAGGAGACCGCCTCGCTCGGCCGCGAGCACAACAACGCCAACGTGATCTCCATCGGCGGCCGCATGCACACCCAGGACGAGGCCACCAAGTTCGTCGAGGTGTTCCTCAACACCCCGTACAGCGGCGCCGAGCGGCACACCCGCCGGATCGAGATGCTGAGCGACTACGAGACCACCGGTGAGCTTCCGCCCATCCCGGCGCACCACCCGAACAGCTGATCAAACGTCAGGCCCGGGAACGGCCGGCCCCTCCTCGGAGGTGGCCGGCCGTTCGTGTTCCCCGGCACCGCGGTGACCGCTGCCCGGTCAGCGGGCCTCAGGTAGGCGGGCCTCCCGCCGGCAGGCGTCCGGTCATCAGAAGTTGTGCGGCAACCAGGGCGCGACATCGGAGGTGAACGCCCGCGAGGCCTCGGTGAGCGCGCCCTTGCCCAGCTCGCGGACCCGCCCGGCGCGCGCCAGCGCACCCAGCGTCACCCCGCCCAGGTACACCGAGCCCAGCTCCCGTACGGTCAGCGCCAGCTCGGCCGGTGCCGTGGTCGGCAGGCAGCTGGCGCCCTTGCCGGGGCCCTCGCTGTGCAGCTGCCAGCGGCCGGAGTTCCACGGGCAGAAGGTGTCCTCCACCTCCAGCACCACTTCCACCGGCGCCGCGTACCCCCGGCCCTGGAGCGCCGCACCCACGTCCACCAGCCGCACGAACAGCGCGTCGGACAGCTGCGGCTGGAGCCGGCGGGGGTCGGAGACCAGGTGCAGCAGCGGGTCGTCCATCGGCCGGTTGCGGGCGGCCACCGTGTCGGTGAGGTCGAGGTCGAGCAGGAACGCCCAGAGCGCCGCGTACGCCTGCGGGCCGACCGCCTCCACGTCGTCGACCCGGACGGTGCCGGCAGGTCCCGTCCGGTGCCAGTCCGCCTTCACCGCGTAGCGGGCGTAGCCGAGCAGCCGGCCGCTCACGGCGTCCTCGGCGAGCACGCACTGCAGCTTGGAGAAGCCGGCCCGCTCGGACTCCGGGTCGACCAGCGCCAACTGCTCCCAGCCCGGCCGGCGCTCCAGCATCCCCGGCCGCAGCGGCACCCGGCTCGCGTACAGCTTCTCGCAGGCGGCGGCCGACCCGGCGGGGTCGGTCAGCCGCAGCCGCAGCGGGGTGCCGCCCGGGTCCGCCGGATCGGCGGCGGGGGAGTGCACCCGCACCCGGCCGCGCTGGATCTCGACCGACAGCCGCCAGCTGCCGAGCCCGTACCCGTACCGGCCGTAGATCGCCGGCTCGGAGGCGGTGAGCACCGCGAGCGCCTCGCCGCGGTCCCGGACGTCGTCCAGCTGCCGCCGCATCAGCGCGGTGAGCACGCCGCGGCGCCGGTAGGTGGGCAGCACGCCGACCATGGTCACCCCGGCGGCCGGCAGGACGGCGCCGCCGGGAACGGCGAGCCGGAAGGAGAACGCGCCCGCGCAGCCGACCGGCTCGGGGCCGTCCCAGACCCCGAGCGAGCGCTCGGGTTCGAAGACCCGCCGCCACAGCTTCCGGTGCTCCGGCGTCTCCTCGCCGCCACCGAAGGCGATCTCCACGGTCCGGAACCAGGCGGGCCAGTCTGTGGCGTCCAGGGTCCGTACGGTCAGAGCCTCGTGGGTCGTCCCGTCCTGTGTCATATGCCACAGCTACCACCGCGGTCCGGGGCGCGCTACCCCGTGCCGCGCGCGTGTCGCGTGCGCCGCCCGCCGGAGCCGTACGCCCTGCGGGGTCAGCCCTGGCGGCACCGGGCCCGAGGCGCCGAGTCGGCCGAAACCCGCCGAGTGCCGCCCGGCCCAACTCGCCCGGGCCCGCGTACCCCGTCGACGCCGACCCGCGGCGGTGGATATGGTCGGACCCCATGGCTGGCAGACTGCCGGGCGCATCGCCCCAGACGACTGCGACGAGGCCCGATGCCGCCCCGGTGGCGCCGGACCCCGTGACGACCCGGTTGCGCAAGCGGCTCCGCCGGGTCCGCCGAAGGCTGCGCACGGCCGGGGTCGACTACTTCCGCGGCGGCGCCGCGGACTGGCCGGTGCTGAGCGCGCTCGCGCTGCTCGTCCCGGTGCTGGTCCTGCTCAACATCCTCGCCCCGGCCTGGGCCCCGCCGACCGCGCTGGTGCTGCCGATCCTGGCGGCCGCGCTGCTGCTGCGCCCCGGCAGCCTGGTGCTGCTGTACGCGCTCACCGCGCTCGGCCTGTCCGCCGAGTCCGTGATCCACACCGGCCAGCGGGTGGCCAGCAACAACCCCGACGCCTACACCTACGGTGTCACCCCCGGCGCCGCGCTGGTGGTCGGCGCGGCCGGGGTGGCCGGGCTGCTGCTGGCGCAGTTCCGCAGCCGGGTCGGGGTGCCCTGGTGGGGCGGCTCCACGATGCTCTTCGACCTGCGCGAGCGCCTGCGGGTGCAGAGCCGGGTGCCCGAGCTGCCCGAGGGCTGGCACGCCGACATGGCGCTGCGCCCGGCCGGCGGGCAGTCCTTCTCCGGCGACTTCGTGGTCGCCGGGCGTACCGGCCCCGGCCAGCGGGTGCTGGAGGTGGTGCTCGCGGACGTCTCCGGCAAGGGCATGGACGCCGGCTCCCGGGCCCTGCTGCTCTCCGGAGCCTTCGGCGGCCTGCTCGGCTCGCTCCCGGCGCACGAGTTCCTGCCCGCCGCCAACGGCTACCTGCTGCGGCAGTCCTGGGAGGAGGGCTTCGCCACGGCCGTCCACCTGGTGCTCGATCTGGACTCCGGGGAGTACGAGCTGCTCTCGGCCGGTCATCTGCCGGGCATGCAGCGGCTGGCGGGCGCGGGGCGCTGGGAGATCAAGGAGACCACCGAGGGCCCGCTGCTGGGGATCTACGACGGTGCGAAGTTCGAGGGCGTGCGGGGGCGGCTGAACCGCGGCGACGTTCTGATGCTCTGCACCGACGGCATGGTGGAGGCGCCGGGGCGCGATCTCTCCGAGGGCATGGACCGGCTGATGGGCGAGGCGGACCGGCTGGTCCCGGGCGCGGGGCCGGCGAGCCGCCCGGGAGCGGCGGGGCGGCTGATCGAGACGGTGGCCAGGGACATCAACGATGACCGTGCGGTGCTGCTGCTCTGGCGTGATTGAGGATGACCGGATGTGCCCCGGTGTGATCGGGCACACGGGGAGCACCAGGCCAGGCGTATGTGCCGCTGTCAATTCCGGCCGATATCGGGAGCTGATCTTCGGCCATTCCTCCCGCACCCGTCGGTGACCTGGGCCGGACCCCCGTGACCGGGCATCGGGGTGCTCCGCCGCCGCTCGGCCCGGCCCCGCCGACGGACCGTCACCCGGTGTCCGCTAGGGTCTCGGTCGGCGGAAATCCGTCTCACATCGCAGGATCTTGACGGTCTGCTTCCAGCCAGACCTTTACGCAACCCGCACGGTCGACCACACTGAGTCCGGGCGGGACCGGTCGGGACTTGGGGGGATGGGGGCGTCGGGTGCGGCGAGACACGCACCGTACGGGCGCACGGAACTCCGGTCGTGATGTGTTCGACCGGAACCTCCGCCTCGGGACCGTCGGACAGGCCGGGGTCCGGCTTCGCACGGGATCTCGTACCGGGATCCGCACTGAAACGAGGAAGTGAGTCCGGGTGGCACTCTCCGTCTCCGCGCTGGTCCTGTTCGGCATCGTCTGCCTGATCTTCATCCGCAACAAGCAGATGAAGCTCGGCCACGCCGTGCTGGCCGCGCTCTTCGGCTTCATGCTCAACCAGACCACGGCCGCCAAGCCCATCCAGGACTTCCTGAGCCAGCTGGCCAAGAGTATCTCCGGCATCGCCAGCTGACCGGCCTGACGGTGACCGCGTGACCGTAACGGCCTGACCGGACCGGCCTCACCCGCCGGGCCGGCCGGTGCACCGGCCGCCGGTACCAGGTCGGTTCACCAGCCGTCGGCCCGTCGGCCGTCCGGCACGGGTGAACGGCCGGCTCACTGACCGGCGCGCCGCGCGTGCCGCCAGCGGCTGAACAGTTCGCGCGCCCGCATCCGCGTCCGCCCGCTCGCTGCGGGCCCGGGCTGCGCCGGCGCGACCACCGGCTCCGGCCGGTACGGCGTGCTGCCCTCGGCCGTCAGCAGGACGAACAGCCGGGCCCAGCAGAGCCGCTCGCCGCGCGGCCAGTGCAGCGCGCGCAGCGCCGCCGACGCGCGCTCGGACACCTCGCCGTTGATCCGCACCTCGGCGACGTCGTCCCCGGCCTTGCCGCCGAGGAACAGCTTGACGCCGCCCAGCTGCGTTCCGGCCAGCTCCGGCAGCAGGGCGGGCCCGAGTGCGGGCAGCAGCTCGTTCTCGGCCAGCCACTGGCTCAGCCGCTCCCGGCCGAACCCGAAGACCGCGGCCGGGCCCTGGACGGCGTGCCAGCCCGGCAGCTCCCGCGGCCGGTAGTGGTCGCCGTGCTCGCCGCGCCGCTCCTGGAGCTCCACCACGGTCGCCGCGGTGGTGGTCGCCCACATCCGTACGGCGTTGGCGAGCTTCTCCTCCTCGGTCTTGCCGAGTCCGGCCGCGCAGTCCCAGATCACCGGGGCCTCGGCCCGGCCCAGGTGCAGGACGAAGCCGAGGTCCACATGGCCGGCCCCGTCCTGCCCCGGGTGCTCCCGGACGGCCACCGCGGTGGTGCCCGGACCGCGGACCACGCTGCCGTCGATGGTGAACTCCCGCCCGTAGCGCGCCATCTCCCGGACCACGTTGCGCTGAATGACGTCCAGTCGGTCCTGGGGACGCACGGGGGTACTCCTCACCCTTGAGAGTCGGACACTCGATCCGCTGTCCGATTGCTCTCGAACTTCCGTTTGACGCCAGCGAGGCTATCGGGCCGGGAGGTCCACGGGGAAACCGTCCGTCAGGTGTCCGTCGCCAGCCACTCCTGGAGCTCGATCAGGTTCCCCTCGGGGTCCGCCAGGTACGCCACCTTCAGCCGGCCCCACTGCACCTGCGGCTCCGTCAACAGCTCGTACCCCCGCGCGGCCACCCGCGCCGCCGCCGCGTCCACGCTCTCGACCTTCAGCACCACCAGCGCCCGTACGCCCTGCGCCGCGGACCCGAGCCCGTCCGGCAGCGCCTGCGCGAAGTGCTCCCGCTGCTGGAGCGTCACGGCCGCGGCGCCGCTCGGCGGGCTGAGCTTGCCGTACGGCCCGCTCTCGTCGTCCACCTGCGGCGTCAGCCCGAGCACGTCCCGGTAGAACCGGAAGCAACTGCCGAAGTCCTCCACCAGCAGCCGTACTTGCGTGAGTTCCATGTCTGCCTCCCCGAGATGTCCTGTTGCGGGCGAGAGCCTACTGCGGGGCGGGGGAGGGGCGACGGGGTGGCTCACCTGGGTAGCGCATTGTTCGGATGTATACCAGTTTGGGTAGTGCAATCATCGGCCCGCGCAGGAGAGACCCATGGCCCGCACCACCCTGACGTCCGCTCCGCTCGTCCTCGCGCCGGACACCGCCGGCCTGGTCGCGGAGATCGAGGCCTACCTCGCCTCGCTGCCCGCCCCCGCCCGCACTCCGGCCCCCTACGTCTGCCCGCTCGGCAGCGTGCTCCAGCCCTGGAACGCCGGCTACCCGCTGCCCGGCCCCACCCTGCTGGAGCGGGTCCTGCGCCGGCCCTCCCGCCCCGCGCCGGTGACCGCGGCCGGTCATCTGCGGCTCGCCTCGCGGTACATCGCGGCGCACGGCTGGCTCCAGGGTGCGATGTGGGACTCCGCCGGCCGGGTCTGCCTGCTCGGCGCCCAGGCCGCCGTCCTGGCGCACGGCTACGGCACGCCGGCCACCGTCCAGAGCGCCCGGGTCCAGGTGATGGAGGTCCTGCACGCCACCGGCCGGCCGGCGTCCTCCCCCGACGACTACAACGACCGGCCCACCACCCGTCAGGCCGACATCCACCAACTGTTGGAGCGCGCCGCCGCCCGCGCGCGCTCCCTGGGCCTGTGACCGGACGCCCGCCCACCCGGGGAACCGACTGCCCGGAGCCGCTGACCGCCCGTCGGACATGCGAAAGAGGCCCGGCCCGGGGTGCACCCCGGGCCGGGCCTCTGACGTTGGAGCGGGCGACGAGAATCGAACTCGCGTGACTAGTTTGGAAGACTAGGGCTCTACCATTGAGCTACGCCCGCGTGCGCGCCTGCCGACTGCACGCACCCCGCGACCGCTGCCGGTCGTGAGGACGGGGTTCAGCGTACCTGGTCCGGTCGGTTTCGTGCACACCGCTTCGGGTCGAGTGGTGTCGGGCGAGCGTCGGATATGTCGGCGAGCCGTGGGGGCCCGGCGTGTACGCTTCCTCTCGGCACCACGGGGTGTGGCGCAGTTTGGTAGCGCGTCCGCTTTGGGAGCGGAAGGCCGTCGGTTCGAATCCGGTCACCCCGACAGTGCGGCAGGGTCTCGTCTGGTGGACGGGGCCCTGTTGGCGTTCCGGGCGACGGTCGTGCAAGGTGGAATGTTGATTCTTCACCAACCTTCCCCGAGTCGCACCGATCCGCTGGAGTTCCGATGCCCACGCCCGACCGTACCGTTCCCCCGCGCCGGGGGCTGAACCCCAAGGTCGCGGTCGGTGCGGTGTTCGTGGCTGCGCTGTTCATGACGATCATGGACACCACGATCGTCAACGTGGCCCTGCCCTCGATCGGGCGGCAGTTCGCCACCGACCCGGCCGGCGTCGGCGTGGTCAACGTCGGTTACCTGCTCGCCCTCGCCGTCTTCGTCCCGCTCTCCGGCTGGCTGGCGGACCGGATCGGCACCCGGCCGGTCTTCCTGGGCGCCCTCGCGCTGTTCACCGTCGCCTCCCTGCTCTGCGGCGCCGCCGACTCCCTGACCCAGCTGACGCTCTACCGGATCCTGCAGGGCGCGGCCGGCGGACTGCTCACCCCGGTCGGGATGACCATGCTGTTCCACGCCTTCCCGCAGCAGGAGCGGATGCGGGCCACCCGCATCCTGATGCTCCCCACCGCCGTCGCCCCGGCGCTCGGCCCGGTGCTCGGCGGCTGGCTGGTGGACGGCTGGTCCTGGCACTGGGTCTTCATCGTCAACGCGCCGGTGGGGATCGCCGCCCTCGTCTTCGGCCTGCTGTTCCTCCCCGACTTCCGCACCGGGCACGCCGGACGCTTCGACGCCGCCGGCTTCCTGCTCTCCGCCACCGGTTTCGGTCTGGCGATGTACGCGCTCTCCGAGGGCGCCGGCCAGGGCTGGGGGAGCGCCCGGATCCTGCTGCCCGCCGTACTCGGCGTGCTCGCGCTGGTGGCCCTGGTGGTGGTCGAGCTGCGCCGGCCCGAGCCGCTGCTGGACCTGCGGCTGTTCGGCGACCGGCTGTTCCGGTCCGTCAACCTGCTCTCGCTCTCCTCCGGCGCGGCCTTCCTCGGCATGCTCTACCTCTTCCCGCTGCTGATGCAGGACGCGCTGGGCATGGACGCCCTGCACAGCGGGCTGATGGTGTTCCCCGAGGCGATCGGTGTGATGATCGCCAGCCAGCTGTCCGGTCTGCTCTACCCGCGGGTGGGCCCGCGCCGGATCCTCATCGCCGGCTGCACCGTGGTGGCCGGCTGCCTGGCGCTGATGGCGACGATCACGCCGGAGAGCAACCTCTGGGCCGTACGCGGCCTGTTGTTCGTCACCGGGTTCGCAATGTCGCACGTCTTCATGCCCTCCCAGACGGCCGCGTTCGCGACCGTCCCGGCCCGGTCCACCGGCGCCGCCTCCACCCTCTACAACGCGCAGCGCCAGCTCGGCGCCGCGCTGGGGGTGGCCGTCCTCGGCACCGTGCTGACCGCCCTCGGGACGGTCTCCACGAATGCGGCGGGTACGCCCGTGGCGAACCTCGCGGCCTACCGGACGGCCTTCCTGGTCGCGGCCGCGCTGGCCCTGGTGGCGGCCGCGATCTCCTTCTCCGTCCGGGATTCCGACGCCGCGGCGACCATGCGGCCGGCCCCCGGGGGCCCGTCCGAGCCCGCGCCCGAGGCCCCCGGGAGGGCTCCGGCGAGCCTCTGAGCGGCGCTCGGCGGCGGCGTCCTGGCGTCCGCCTTTCGTGGTACCGGTAGGATGGGTCGCTGGCGGTAGTCCCTGTGGTGTGCACGCAGGTCAACCGCACGAGGGCGAGGAGTCACGCTCACCGTCCACCCCCAACGGGAGATGCAGCTCCAACCGCCCATCGCCCGTCTCGCCCGACCCGACCGGCCCGTACCGGCCGCCGGGAACGGCGGAGGCAACCTGACCGCAAGCCCCTAGGAGACCTAACCGTGAAGAGCGCCGTCGAGACTCTGAACCCGACCCGGGTTCGACTCACCATCGAGGTGCCCTTCGAGGAGCTCAAGCCCAGCCTCGACGCGGCGTACAAGAAGATCAACCAGCAGGTCTCGGTCCCGGGCTTCCGCAAGGGCAAGATCCCGAACCGTGTCATCGACCAGCGTTTCGGTCGTGGCGCCGTGCTGGAGGAGGCCGTCAACGACGCGCTTCCGCGCTTCTACACGCAGGCCGTCGACGAGGGCAAGATCGAGGTCCTCGGACAGCCCGACATCACCGACATCGAGGGTGTCGAGAAGATCGCCGACGGTGGTGACCTCAAGTTCACCGCCGAGGTCGACATCCGCCCGGAGATCACCCTCCCCGACTTCTCCGAGATCTCGGTGACGGTCGACCCGATCGTCGTCTCCGACGAGGACGTCGACAAGTCCCTGGAGCAGCTGCGCGAGCGCTTCTCCTCGGTCAAGGACGTCGAGCGCGCCGCCGCCGCCGGTGACATCGTGGTCGTCGACCTCGAGGCCAAGGTCGACGGCGAGGTGCCGGACGACGGCACCGCCGCCGGTGTCAGCTACGAGATCGGCTCCGGCCGCCTCATCGACGGCATCGACGACGCCGTGATCGGCCTCGCCGCCGGTGGCACCGCGACCTTCAGCACCGAGCTCAAGGGCGGCACGCAGGCGGGCAAGACCTCCGAGGTCACCGTCACCGTGACCGCCGTCCAGGAGAAGGAGCTGCCGGAGCTGGACGACGAGTTCGCCCAGCTGGCCAGCGAGTTCGACACCCTGGAGGAGCTGCGTGGCGACTCCCGCAAGCGCCTCGAGCGCATGAAGGAGTTCGACCAGGCCACCCAGGCCCAGGAGAAGGTCCTGGACGAGCTGCTCTCCAAGGTCGAGATGGAGTACCCGGAGAAGCTCCTCAAGGACGAGATCCAGACCCGTCGCCACAACCTCGAGCACCACCAGCTCGAGCCGATGGGCCTGACCCTGGAGGCCTACCTCGCCACCCAGGACAAGTCCGTCGAGGACTTCGAGGCGGAGACCGAGGAGCAGGCGAAGAAGGGCATCAAGACCCAGTTCGTGCTGGACCAGATCGTCGGCAACGAGGAGCTGGGCGTCAACCAGGAGGAGCTCACCGAGCACCTCATCCGCCGTGCCGCCGGCTCGGGCCTGACCCCGGACCAGTTCGCGCAGCAGGTCGTCCAGGGTGGCCAGGTGCCGCTGCTGGTCGGCGAGGTGGCCCGCGGCAAGGCGCTGGCCCTGGTCGTCGAGAGCGCCAAGGTGGTCGACACCGAGGGCAACGAGATCAACTTCGACGACGACGAGACCGACGAGTCGGGCGAGACCGTCGAGGCCGCCGCCGAGACCACCGAGGCCTGACCTCCCCGGTAGTGTGACGCAGCCAGTGGGCCCGGACGCCGTACGCGGTGTCCGGGCCCACTGTCGTACCCCACCGCGGTACGCCGCCGGCTACCCCGCCCGGGTACCCGCCGGGCCCGTACGGGGCCGCCGAGGGCCGCTCGGCGGGCCCGCCGCGGCGCCCGTGACCCTGCGCTCACAGCGAACAGTTCTGCGTGGGGGATTCTGCGGCCCGGCCTGCGCGTTAGGGTCCTTGGACAGCGACATTCACGCAGTGATATCTCAAAGCTGTGCGACAAAGTGACGGCCGTGGAGCGACCGTCCAAATCGACTGAGCAGGTGGCTAAGTGACGTTCCCGCAGATGCAGATGCCTGGCCTGATGGCGCCGCACGCCGCCGCTGGTGACGTGCTCGGCGGCCTGGGCGACCAGGTCTACAACCGGCTCCTGAACGAGCGGATCATCTTCCTCGGCCAGCAGGTCGACGACGACATCGCCAACAAGATCACCGCCCAGCTGCTGCTGCTGGCAGCCGACCCGGACAAGGACATCTACCTCTACATCAACTCCCCGGGCGGCTCGATCACGGCCGGCATGGCGATCTACGACACCATGCAGTACATCAAGAACGACGTGGTCACCATCGCGATGGGTATGGCCGCCTCGATGGGCCAGTTCCTGCTGACGGCCGGCGCCAAGGGCAAGCGCTTCTCGCTGCCGAACGCCAACATCCTGATGCACCAGCCCTCCGCGGGCCTCGGCGGCTCCGCCACCGACATCCGGATCCAGGCCGAGCAGCTGCTGCGCACCAAGAAGCGGATGTCCGAGCTGATCGCCCAGCACAGCGGCCAGTCCTTCGAGCGGGTGACCGCGGACTCCGACCGCGACCGCTGGTTCACGCCGGAGGAGGCCAAGGAGTACGGCCTGATCGACTCGATCATGCACAGTGCCGCGGACGTCCCCGGCGGCGGCGGCACCGGCGCCTGAGCGCGGCCGGCAGCAGACTCCCAGACCGTACGCTTCGGAGGACAGAACACCCCATGAACACGCCCCAGACGCCCCGCGGCGAGTACTACGGCGCCCGCGCCGAAGGCCGTTACATCGTCCCGCGCTTCGTCGAGCGCACCTCGCAGGGCATCCGCGAGTACGACCCGTACGCCAAGCTGTTCGAGGAGCGCATCATCTTCCTCGGCTCGCAGGTGGACGATGTCTCCGCGAACGACATCATGGCCCAGCTGCTCTGCCTGGAGTCGATGGACCCGGACCGCGAGATCCAGATGTACATCAACTCGCCCGGTGGCTCCTTCACGGCGCTCACCGCCATCTACGACACCATGCAGTACGTCAAGCCCGACATCACCACCGTCTGCATGGGCCAGGCGGCCTCGGCGGCGGCCGTGCTGCTCGCGGCCGGCACGCCCGGCAAGCGCATGGCGCTGCCGAACGCCCGGATCCTGATCCACCAGCCGTACACCGAGACCGGCCGCGGCCAGGTGTCCGACCTGGAGATCCAGGCCAGGGAGATCTTCCGGATGCGCGAGCAGCTGGAGGAGATGCTCTCCAAGCACTCCAACAAGCCGGTCGAGCAGGTCCGCGACGACATCGAGCGCGACAAGATCCTGACGGCCGAGGAGGCCCTGGAGTACGGGCTGATCGACCAGATCATCTCCACCCGCAAGACCTCGCTGACGGACTGACGTCGGCGGCTCGGGGCGGGGCGTACGCGAAAGTGACGTACGCCCCGCCCCCGCCCGTTCCGGCCGGGCCGCTCGGCCCGGCACAATTGAGTACGGGCTCATGCCCGGGCGACGGCATCTGTTCGGTATCAATTCGCCCAGGGCGTAGGGCAGACCTGCCGAACACAAGGGAATCACCGGCCCGGCAGAGTACCGTCGGATAGCGAGACCGACCGCCGACGGCGATACCGGTCCACAGCACCAGGCCCCGGAACCCCCGCGGGGCCCCTGGCGAAGGGGAAGCACCTCGTGGCACGCATCGGAGACGGTGGCGACCTGCTCAAGTGCTCGTTCTGCGGCAAGTCGCAGAAGCAGGTGAAGAAGCTGATCGCCGGGCCCGGCGTGTACATCTGTGACGAGTGCATCGACCTGTGCAACGAGATCATCGAGGAGGAGCTCGCCGAGACCTCCGAGGTGCGCTTCGAGGAGCTCCCGAAGCCGCGCGAGATCTACGAGTTCCTGGACCAGTACGTGGTCGGCCAGGACCTCGCGAAGAAGGCGCTGTCGGTCGCGGTGTACAACCACTACAAGCGCGTCCAGGCCGGCGAGGCGGGCCGCAGCGGCGGCAACGGCCGTGAGGACGCCATCGAGCTGGCGAAGTCCAACATCCTGCTGCTGGGCCCCACCGGCTCGGGCAAGACGCTGCTGGCGCAGACCCTGGCCCGGATGCTGAACGTGCCGTTCGCGATCGCGGACGCCACGGCGCTGACCGAGGCCGGTTACGTCGGCGAGGACGTCGAGAACATCCTGCTCAAGCTGATCCAGGCGGCGGACTACGACGTCAAGAAGGCCGAGACCGGGATCATCTACATCGACGAGATCGACAAGGTCGCCCGCAAGAGCGAGAACCCGTCGATCACCCGCGATGTCTCGGGCGAGGGCGTCCAGCAGGCGCTGCTGAAGATCCTGGAGGGCACCACGGCCTCGGTGCCCCCGCAGGGCGGGCGCAAGCACCCGCACCAGGAGTTCATCCAGATCGACACCACCAACGTGCTGTTCATCGTGGGCGGCGCGTTCGCGGGCCTGGAACGGATCATCGAGGGCCGCGCGGGTGCCAAGGGCATCGGGTTCGGCGCCAACATCCGCTCCAAGCGGGAGTCGGACGCCAGCGACCACTTCCGCCAGGTGATGCCGGAGGACCTGGTGAAGTTCGGGATGATCCCCGAGTTCATCGGCCGGCTGCCGGTGATCACCAGCGTGCACAACCTGGACCGCGAGGCGCTGCTGCAGATCCTCACCGAGCCGAAGAACGCGCTGGTCAAGCAGTACCGCAAGCTCTTCGAACTGGACGGCGTGGAGCTGGAGTTCAGCCGCGACGCGCTGGAGGCCATCGCCGACCAGGCGATCCTGCGCGGTACCGGCGCCCGTGGACTGCGGGCCATCATGGAGGAGGTGCTGATGTCCGTGATGTACGAGGTGCCCTCGCGTCAGGACGTCGCCCGCGTGGTGGTCACCGGGGACGTCGTCTCCAAGCACGCGATCCCGACCCTCGTGCCGCGCGACATGATCAAGCGGGAGCGGCGCGAGAAGAGCGCCTGAGCCCCGCCCGCCAGGGCTGCTACGGCGAAGGGCCCCGCACACCGGACGGTGTGCGGGGCCCTTCGCCGTAGCTGTGTCCCGTGGCCGTGGCCGTAGGGCCTACTTCGGGACCTCGGCGACCTGGCGCAGGTCCCGGGCGTCGGTGGCGACCTTGTCCAGCGAGGGCGCCTTGCCGTCCTCGTTGGCCTCGACCACCCCGATGACGCTGCTGCTGTCGGCCCAGGCGCAGACACCGAACTCGGACTCGCCGTTGGAGACGGTGGCGCAGTCCAGCTTGCCGCCGAGCGGGCCCGGGTCGACGCTGCGCCGGCCGGAGACGGTGGCGCCGTCGCTCTCGGAGATCCCCTTGAAGAAGCCGTCCAGCTCGCGCTGCGGCTGGAGCACCTTGCCGTAGGCGCCGACCACGATCACGGCCTGGCTCTCGTCGGCGCTCTTGTAGAGGGCGCTGACGCCGGTGGGGCTCCAGGAGCCGTCGCCGCTGCCGATCTCCTTGACGATGCCGTCGCTGAGCTGCTTGGCGGCCTCGCTGCTGTCGTCACGCGCCATGCTCTTGAACTCGGTGGGCAGCGCGATCTTCTTGGTGCCGGCCTTGGACGTGACGTCGTAGACGAAGTAGGCCAGCAGGCCGCCGATGAGCACCAGCAGGCCCAGGAAGCAGCCGATCAGGATCCACAGCGTCCTGCGGGACTTCTTCGGCGGCTGGGTCGGGTACCCGGGGTACCCCGGGTACCCGGGGTAGGCGCCCGGGGCGGGGTAGCCAGGCTGCCCCTGCGGCGGGACGGCGCCGTAGGCGGGCGGCTGCGGGGGAGGCGGGGCGCCGTAGGGCTGGGCCGGCGGCGGGCCGAACGGGTTCTGGTCGGACACCTGGTCCTCTTCTCGGACGAAAGTGGGCGGGATCGGGACCGCTACTTGGAGGTGACCATCGCGTCGCGGATCGCCCGGGTCTTCTCGGCGGCCTGCTCCGGGGTCATCGGCGGCTTGTCGCCGGCGGTGGCGCTGATGTGGGAGAACGAGACCGCGGCCCAGGTGGAGTTGTCGCCCCACTCGCAGACCGCCTTGCCCTGCGGCTTCGTGCCGGCGATCGACATCGGCTGCAGGATGCCGCAACGCAGCTTGCCGCTGGAGTCCTTGGCCTCGTTCGCCGGGAAGTCCTTCATCGGGGTCGACCAGGTGGCGCCGTTGGCGGCGGACTCGCTCTGGTAGCTGTTCATCTCCTGGTTGACGTCCTTGAGCTCGCCGAAGTGGCCCAGGATGGACACGGTGTCGCTCGGGTCGGCGGTGCTGGCGTAGCTGGCGACCACGCCGGAGAGGCTGCTGCCGTACTTGGCGGTCTCGGCGGCCTTGGAGGGGTCGGCCGGCGCCGTCTTGGCCATCTTCTGGGTGTAGCCGCCCGGCAGGGTCTGCGGGGTGGAGATGACCAGGCTTCCGGCGGAGGCGCCGCCGAGGAACTTCCAGGCCGCGAACCCGCCGCCGCCCAGCACCAGGGCGCCGATCACCAGACCGACGACCAGGCCGCCCTTGCCCTTCTTCGGCGGGGCAGGCTGCGGGTAGCCGCCCGGCGCCCCGTAGGGGGCCTGCGGGGCGCCGTACTGCGGCTGGGGCGCGCCGTACTGAGGGGCCGGCGCGGGTTGCTGGGGCGGGTAGCCGTACTGCGGCTGGGGCGCGCCGTACTGCGGCGGTGCGGGCTGCTGTGGTGGGTAGCCGTACTGGGGCGGTTGCCCGTACGGTGGCTGAGGCTGCCCCTGCGGATACTGCTGACCCTGGCCGTACATGCTCCGTGCTCCCCCGCCGCGCGCGCGGCCTGTCGTGGTCCGATTTCCTCCGCACTCGCACGAATAGTCGTGCGAGTGTCGGCGAACGCTACCGCACGTGGCTGACGGCACGCCCGACTGGACCGAAGGAGGGGCCGGACCGAAAGCGGTTCGTAACCCGTGTCCGCTCTTACGTAAACTGTGCGTTGTGACCGACACGACGAACCAGCGCCCCGAGAGTCCGCAGGGATCCAACCCGGCCCCCGGGGACGACGCAGCCACCCTCCCGACGACCTACGCCCCGGCCGAGGTAGAGGGCGAGCTGTACGAGCGCTGGGTGGAGCGCGGCTACTTCACCGCCGACGCCAAGAGCGACAAGCCCGCGTACACGATCGTCATCCCCCCGCCGAACGTGACCGGTGCCCTGCACCTGGGCCACGCCTTCCAGCACACACTGATGGACGCGCTCACCCGCCGCAAGCGGATGCAGGGCTTCGAGACGCTCTGGCTGCCGGGCATGGACCACGCCGGCATCGCCACCCAGAACAAGGTCGAGCAGCAGCTCGCCGAGTCCGGCCTCTCCCGCCACGACCTGGGCCGCGAGGCCTTCGTCGAGAAGGTCTGGGAGTGGAAGGAGAACTACGGCGGCCGGATCCTGGGCCAGATGCGCCGCCTCGGCGACGGCGTCGACTGGTCCCGTGAGCGCTTCACCATGGACGAGGGCCTGTCTCAGGCCGTCCAGACCATCTTCAAGAAGCTCTTCGACGACGGCCTGATCTACCGCGCCGAGCGCATCATCAACTGGTGCCCGCGCTGCCTCACCGCGCTCTCCGACATCGAGGTCGAGCACGAGGACAGCCCCGGTGAGCTGGTCTCGATCCGTTACGGCGAGGGCGAGGACTCCATCGTCGTCGCCACCACCCGGGCCGAGACGATGCTCGGCGACACCGCGATCGCCGTCCACCCGGACGACGAGCGCTACGCGCACCTGGTCGGACGCACCGTCGCCCTGCCGCTGACGGACCGTCGCATCCCCGTGGTCGCCGACACGCACGTCGACCCGGAGTTCGGCACCGGCGCCGTCAAGGTGACCCCGGCGCACGACCCCAATGACTTCGCCATCGGCCAGCGGCACGACCTGCCCAGCCTGAGCGTGATGGACGAGCGCGGTGTGATCACCGTGCACGGCCCGTTCCTCGGCCTGGACCGGCTGGAGGCCCGCTCGGCCGTTGTCGGCGCGCTGCGGGAGCAGGGGCGCATCGTCGCCGAGAAGCGCCCCTACATGCACGCGGTCGGCCACTGCTCGCGCTGCCACACCATCGTCGAGCCGCGCCTGTCGCTGCAGTGGTGGGTCAAGGTCGGGCCGCTGGCCGCCGAGGCCGGCACGGCGGTGCGCGACGACCGGGTGCAGATCCACCCGAAGGAGCTGGAGGGCCGCTACTTCAGCTGGGTCGACAACATGCACGACTGGTGCATCTCGCGCCAGCTCTGGTGGGGCCACCGGATCCCGGTCTGGTACGGCCCCGAGGGCCAGGTCGTGTGCGTCGGCCCGGACGAGCAGCCGCCCGCGGGCGAGGGCTGGTACCAGGACCCGGACGTCCTGGACACCTGGTTCTCCAGCGCCCTGTGGCCCTTCTCGACCCTCGGCTGGCCCGAGCGGACGCCGGACCTGGAGAAGTTCTACGCCACCGACGTCCTGCTCACCGGCCACGACATCATCTTCTTCTGGGTCGCCCGGATGATGATGTTCGGCCTGTACGCGATGGACGGTCAGGCGCCGTTCCACACCATCGCGCTGACCGGCCTGGTCCGCGACCAGTTCGGCAAGAAGATGTCCAAGTCTTCCGGCACCGCGGTGGACCCGCTGGACTGGATGAACGAGTACGGCGCCGACGCCGTCCGCTTCACCCTGGCCCGCGGCGCCAACCCCGGCGCCGACGTGCCGATCGGCGAGGACTGGGTCAAGGGCTCGCGCAACTTCTGCAACAAGATCTGGAACGCCACCCGCTTCGCGCTGATGAACGGCGCGACGGTCCAGGGCGAGCTGCCGGCCGCCGAGGAGCTGACCGCGGCCGACCGCTGGATCCTCTCGCGCCTGAACGAGACCGTGGCCGAGGTCGACGCGCTCTATGACGACTACCAGTTCGCCAAGCTGGCCGACACCCTCTTCCACTTCGCCTGGGACGAGGTCTTTGACTGGTACGTCGAGCTCTCCAAGACCACCCTGGCCAAGGGCGGTGCGTCGGCCGACGCCTCGCGCCGGGTGCTCGGCGAGGTCCTGGACGTGACGCTGCGGCTGCTCCACCCGGTCGTCCCGTTCGTCACGGACACCCTGTGGACGACGCTCACCGGTGCCGAGTCCCTGGTGGTCACCGACTGGCCGACCGACAGCGGCTTCCGTGACGAGGCCGCCGAGGCCGAGATCGCAACCCTCCAGCAGGTCGTCACCGAGGTCCGGCGCTTCCGCTCCGACCAGGGCCTGCAGCCGGGCCAGAAGGTTCCGGCGCAGCTCGGCCTGGCCGGTACGGTGCTCGTCCCGCACGAGGACGCGATCCGCTCGCTGCTGCGGCTGACCGCCTCCGAGGAGGGCTTCTCGGCCACCGCCTCGCTCCAGGTCGCCGGCGCCACCGTCGCGCTGGACCTCTCCGGCACCATCGACGTCGCGGCGGAGCGCAAGCGTCTCGCCAAGGACCTCGCGGCCGCGGAGAAGGAGAAGGCCCAGACGGCCGGCAAGCTCGGCAACGAGGCCTTCCTGGCCAAGGCGCCGGACGACGTGGTCGCCAAGATCCGCGCCCGGCAGGAGGCCGCCGAGGCCGACATCGTCCGGATCACCGCTCAGCTCGCGGCCCTGCCGCAGGCCTGACGCACCGGCAGGACCGAGCGCGCCGCGGCAGCCGCGGCGCGGCAGTACCGACAGGGCCGCCCCCCGAGCAGGGGGGCGGCCCTGCGTGTTGCGCCCGGCCCGCAATCCCCGCCGAATCACGGTCGCGGTGGAATATCCACCGGGATCCGGATAGCCCATTCGGCGGTATTCCCCGGTGTCCACGGCATGGTCAACGGCCGCACTGCCGTGCCGTGACCGGTGCTGTCGCACAGCTGCGACGGAATTGACCCTTCTCGTCCGGGAGATCTCCGCGAGGTTGCACGGGTAATCCGCGCACAGCGGGGGAAGGTGACGAAAGTCTTGCCGCTCTTCGATCAAAGTCCGGTCGATTTCCTTCCGGTCTTGTACGGGCGGGTTCGGCGAAGTTCACAGGTCGACTGTGTACGGTGGGCAGGAGTTCCGCGGAGCCGGCTGACTGACGGGAGGGCATGGCGTGGTGGTGACCAAGGAGTTGGCCGACGAACTGCCTGCTGAGGCGGTCGAGGAGGCCAAAGCCCGGGCGGCGGTACTGCTGCTCGCCTTTCGGCACGGAAACCAGCTGGCATTCGACCAGGCGCTGGACCGGTTGTTCGAGGAGCGGGCGGAACGGGAGGTGACCACGCTGCTGGTGTGGATCGCCGCCGAGGCGGTCCGCAAGGCGTACGCCCCGCAGGTCGCCGACCGGGTCCTGCGAGGTCTGGCCAGGCGGGCCCCCACCGACACCACCGTGGTGGCTGTCGACGAGCAGACGGCGGACGCGGCCCGGCTGGTCGAGGCGGTCGAGGCCGGCGAGGTGGCCGTGGTGCGCGGCCTGGTCGCCGCCACGCCCGACACCACCTTCCTGCTCGGCGGGCTGCTCCAGGCGGTGGCGATGATGCTGCCGCTGCTGCCGGAGGGCGAGGCCGCGGAGATCGTGGCCGAGCTGCGCCGGCGGCACTGCGGCCCCTGCCCGGACATCCCCGAGGCCCGCGCCGGTGCGTAGCCGCGGCGGGCCGGCCGCGCCGGGCGCAGCGGCGGGTGCCACGGGCGCGGCCGCAGGGACGGCCGCCCGGCTCCGTAGACTGTGGTCGTGAGCGACAAGGCCGAGCAGAACCCGTACACCGTCCGTCCCAGCAGCGACGAACCCGCGAGCGCCCTACGCGACGTCGAGCTGGAGCTGGCCAAGCGCTGGCCGGAGAACAAGCTGGAGCCCTCGCTCGACCGGATCGAAGCCCTGATGGACATCCTCGGACAGCCCCAGCGGGCCTTCCCGTCCATCCACATCACCGGGACCAATGGCAAGACGTCCACCGCCCGGATGATCGAGCAGCTGCTGAACACCTTCGAGCTGCGCACCGGCCGTTACACCAGCCCGCACGTGGAGTCCGTGACCGAGCGGATCACGCTGGACGGCAGCCCGATCAGCGCCGAGCGATTCGTCGAGACCTATCGGGACATCGAGCCCTACGTGCAGATGGTCGACGCCCAGCAGTCGGTGCCGATGTCCTTCTTCGAGGTGCTGACCGGCATGGCGTACGCGGCCTTCGCCGACGCGCCGGTGGACGTGGCGGTGGTCGAGGTCGGCATGGGCGGCTCCTGGGACGCCACGAACGTGATCGACGCCGCCGTCTCGGTGATCACCCCGATCTCGCTGGACCACACCGACAAGCTCGGCGAGACGCCCGGCGAGATCGCCGTCGAGAAGTCCGGGATCATCAAGGCCGGTTCGCTGGCCGTCGTCGCCCAGCAGCCGCTGGACGCCGCGCAGAGCATCCTCAAGCGCGCCGTCGAGGTGGACGCCACGGTGGCCCGCGAGGGCATGGAGTTCGGCGTGATCCGCCGCGAGGTGGCCATCGGCGGCCAGCTGATGACACTGCGCGGGCTCGGCGGCGAGGAGTACGAGGACATCTTCGTCCCGCTGCACGGCGCCCATCAGGCGCACAACGCGGCCCTCGCGCTGGCCGCGGTGGAGGCGTTCTTCGGCGTCGGCGGCGCGCGCGGCGGGAAGCTGGACGCGGACAAGGTGCGCCAGGCGTTCTCCGGCGTCTCCTCACCGGGCCGCCTGGAGGTGGTCCGCCGCAGCCCCACGGTCCTGCTGGACGCGGCGCACAACCCGCACGGCGCCGAGGCCAGCGTCGCCGCGATCGGCGAGTCCTTCGGCTTCACCCGGCTGGTCGGCGTGATCAGCACCAGCGGCGACAAGGACGTCGCGGGCCTGCTGGAGATCTTCGAGCCGATCCTCGCCGAGGTCGTGATCACCCAGAACTCCACCCACCGCGCGATGCCGGTGGACGACCTGGCCGCGATCGCGGTGGAGGTCTTCGGCGAGGACCGGGTGCAGGTCGAGCCCCGGCTGGACGACGCCATCGCGGCCGCCGTCACCCTGGCCGAGGAGGAGGGCGACCTCGGCGGTGCCGGTGTGCTGGTCACCGGCTCGGTCATCACGGTGGGCGAGGCGCGCCTGCTGCTGGGAAGGAAGTGACATGCGAACGCTCTGTTCCTCGACGCTGATCGGCGAGGCGCTGCTGGTGCTCTTCGCCGGGCTGGTGGCGATGCGGCTCTCGGACGTTCCGACCGGGACGATCTGGGCCGTCAGCGGGGTCGCGATGCTGCTCTGCGTCCTGCTCTGCGGCGCGATCACCCGCCCCGGCGCGGTGGCGGTCGGCTGGGCGTTGCAGATCGGTCTGATCGCGAGCGGGTTCGTCCTGCCGACGATGTTCGTTCTCGGCCCGGTGTTCGCCGGCCTGTGGTGGTGCTCGGTGCACTACGGCCGCAAGATCGACGAGATCAAGGCCGCGCGCACCGTGCCGGCCTAGAGGTCGCTGAGCAGCCCGTACGCGCAGGCGGGCTGCTCACGCAAGGTAGCCTTCGGGGTGGACGCATACACCATGCCGAACCGATTCCCCAGGAGCCGCACCGTGTCCCAGCGCACTCTCGTCCTGCTCAAGCCCGACGCCGTCAAGCGCGGCCTGGCCGGCGAGATCATCAGCCGTATCGAGCGCAAGGCCGGTTGGCAGCTCGCCGCCGTCGAGCTGCGGACCTTCGACCGGTCGACGCTGGAGCAGCACTACGAGGAGCACATCGGCCGCCCGTTCTACGAGCCGCTGCTGGAGTTCATGACCTCGGGCCCGTCGATCGCGCTGATCGTCGAGGGCGAGAACGTCATCCCCGGCATCCGCGCGCTGGCCGGCGCGACCGACCCGCTCCAGGCCGGCCCGGGCACGATCCGTGGTGACTTCGCGACCATCACCCGCGAGAACCTGATCCACGCCTCCGACTCCGAGGCCTCCGCCGAGCGCGAGATCAAGATCTTCTTCCCCTCGCACGCGTGAGTGGACCAGCACGCCGGTGCTGAGCGGGAATCCCCGGGCGGGTCCATTGACCCGGCCGGGGCATTCTTATCGTCAAATACGGAACTCAACCGCCCGACACGGCGTCCCAATGCTCAGAGAAGCGATCACACCCCGGACAATGGTCGGTATGCCCCACGTCGACGTCCGAGCTGACCGGCGTGGCTACGATGGACACAACTCACGGGCCCCGTACGGCTGCTCAGCTGGTGTCCGCCCTGTCGTGGGCGAGCGCGATCGGTCCACTCCCCGCCATTGACTCCGAGCCCGGGAAGGCACACCAACCCCATGGCCAACAACCTGTCGTTCATCGGCCGTGACATGGCGATCGACCTCGGCACTGCCAACACGCTGGTGTACGTCAGGGGCAAGGGGATCGTCCTGAACGAGCCGTCAGTGGTGGCGGTGAACACCAACACCGGTGGCATCCTGGCCGTCGGGTCCGAGGCGAAGAAGATGATCGGCCGCACGCCCGGCAACATCGTCGCCATCCGCCCGCTCAAGGACGGCGTGATCGCCGACTTCGAGATCACCGAGCGGATGCTCCGCTACTTCATCCTCAAGATCCACCGCCGCCGGTACCTGGCCCGCCCCCGGGTCGTGGTCTGCGTGCCCTCCGGCATCACCGGGGTCGAGCGCCGCGCCGTGATCGAGGCCTCCTCGCAGGCCGGCGCCCGCCAGGTGCACATCATCGAGGAGCCGATGGCCGCCGCGATCGGTGCGGGCCTGCCCGTGCACGAGGCGACCGGCAACATGGTGGTCGACATCGGCGGCGGCACCACCGAGGTCGCGGTCATCTCGCTCGGCGGCATCGTCACCGCGCAGTCCATCCGGGTCGCCGGCGACGAGCTGGACAACGCGATCGTCCAGCACATCAAGAAGGAGTACTCGCTCCTGCTCGGTGAGCGCAGCGCCGAGCAGATCAAGATGAGCATCGGCTCGGCCTTCGCGCTGGAGGGCGAGAAGGACGAGCACGCCGAGATCCGCGGGCGGGACCTGGTCAGCGGCCTGCCCAAGACCGTGGTCATCTCCGCCGCCGAGGTCCGCGCGGCCATCGACGAGCCGGTCAACACCATCATCGACGCGGTGAAGACCACGCTGGACCAGTGCCCGCCCGAGCTCGCGGGCGATGTGATGGACCGTGGCATCGTGCTGACCGGCGGCGGCGCGCTGCTGCGCGGTCTGGACGAGCGGCTGCGCCGGGAGACCGGCATGCCGATCCACATCGCCGAGAACCCGCTGGACTCGGTCGCGCTCGGCTCCGGCAAGTGCGTGGAGGAGTTCGAGGCCCTCCAGCAGGTACTCGACGCCCAGCCCCGCCGTTAAGCACGTCGGTCCGCCGGCGCCGCCGCTCGGACAGCATTTCAACTGAAGGGCCCTCACCAGCCCACAGCCCGGTGGGGGCCCGGCACCGGAAACCGGACGAAGGGGCAGTTCCAGCACCGTGAGGGACACACGAGAGAGCCGGCTGCTGCTCATCCTGCTGGTCGCCGTCGCCTTCGCGCTGATCACCGTCGACATCAAGGGCGGCGAGAGCTCCCCGCTCGGCGGCGCCCGGCGGGCGGCGGCGAAGGCCCTCGGCCCGGTGGAGCGCGGCGCCGCCTCGGCGGTCGACCCCGTCGCCGACACCGTCCGCTCCTTCCGGGACGCCGTCACGCACCGGGGCCGCACGGACCAGCTGACCCGGGAGAACACCGAGCTGCGCGAGAAGCTCGCGTCCTCCGACACCGCCGCCGGGCGCACCAAGCAGCTCGACGACATGCTGCGCACCGCCGGCGCCGGGGGCTACACCGTCAAGGCCGCCCAGGTGATCGCGATCGGCGCCGCCCAGGGCTTCTCCTGGACGATCACCATCGACGCCGGCAGCGACGACGGCCTCACCCGGGACATGACCGTGGTCAACGGCCAGGGCCTGGTCGGGCGGATCACCACGGTCGCACGCACCACCTCCACCGTGCTGCTCGCCTCCGACCCCGGCTTCACCGCCGGCGCCCGGCTGGAGGGCAGCGGCGAGATCGGCTTCGCCTCCGGGCAGGGCACCAGCCCGATGAAGGTCTCCCTGCTCAACGGCAAGGCCCAGGTGAAGGCGGGGGACCGGCTGGTCACCTTCGGTTCGCAGAGCGGGCGCCCGTTCGTGCCCGGAGTGCCGGTCGGCAAGGTGGTGGAGGTCGAGGCGACCCCCGGCCAGCTCACCAAGACGATCATGGTCGAGCCGTTCGTGCAGTTCACCACGCTCGACCTGGTCGGCGTGGTGGTCGTGCCGCCGCGCACCGACCCGCGTGACGCCGTCCTGCCGCCCGCGCCCGGCCAGCCGGCCTCCGCCCCGGCGGGGGCGCCCGCCGCTCCGCCCGCCAAGCCCACTGGGGGGAACTGACCCATGCGACTCGCCCGGATCCCCGTCTCGTTCGTCCTGATCCTGATCGGCCTCGTCCTCCAGGTCAGCGTGCTCGGCCGGCTCCAGCTGCCCGGCGCCACCCCCGACGTCCTGCTGCTCATGGTGGTCGGCCTGGCCATGGTGTACGGCCCGACCGGCGGCTGCCTGGTCGGCTTCGGCGCCGGACTGCTGGCCGACCTCGCCCCGCCCTCCGACCACGCGATCGGCCGCTACGCCCTGGTGCTCTGTCTGATGGGCTACGCCGCCGGGCTGCTGCGCTCCGACTACGGCCGCCAGCGCTCGGTGTTCGGCGCGCTGCTGACGGTGGGCGGCGCGGCCGTCCTCTCCACGCTGCTGTACGCGCTGGTCGGCGCGCTGGTCGGCGACACCGCCGCCCGCCATGTCGGCCTCACCGGCCTGGTGTTCAGCGCTCTGATGTACGACCTGCTGCTGGCCCCGTTCGTGGTGCCCGCCGTGATGCTGTTCGCCCGCCGCTTCGAGCACGACCCGGTGGCCGCGGCGGGCGGCGAGGGCGGCAGCGCGAGTGGTGAGGGGCTGGGCACCCTGGCCCGGTACCGCACCACCCGGGAGGCCTCCGCGGGCCCGTCGTACAAGAAGAAGCGCGTCTCCGGTCTGGCCAAGCGCCCGTGAGCGGCGTGTCCGCCCGCGCCGCCGTCCCTGACACGGACCGCGCCACCGCCCGCGCCACCGCCCGTTAACCCGCACTCTGGAGCACACGCGACGTGAGCAACATCCCCGAGACCGGCCGCACCCGGCGGGTGACGATCCGTCTGGTGGTGCTGCAGATCCTCGTGCTGTCGCTGCTCGCCACTCTCGGCGGGCGGCTGTGGTACCTGCAGATCCGCAGCGCCAGCGAGTACACCGCCAAGGCGACCGGCAACCACATCCGCGAGGTGGTCGAACCGGCCGTGCGCGGGGAGATCCTGGACGCCGCGGGGCGGATCCTGGCCGGCAACGAGACCAAGCTGGTCGTCTCGGTCAGCCGGACCGCGCTGATGCAGCAGAAGGACCAGGGCAAGGCCGTCCTGAGCAGGCTCGCCGAGGTGCTCGGCATGCCGGCCAAGGACGTCCAGGAGAAGGTCAGGCTCTGCGACGCCAAGACGCCGCAGCCCTGCTGGAACGGCTCGCCCTACCAGCCGATCCCGGTCACCAAGGACGCCACCACCCAGCAGGCGATGCAGATAATGGAACGCCGCGAGGACTTCCCCGGCGTGACTGCGCAGCCCACCGCGATCCGGCACTACACCGGGGTCGAGGGCGCCAACGCCGCCCAGGTGCTCGGCTACCTCTCGCCCGTCACCGACGACGAGGTCAGCAAGACCGTCGACAAGACCGGACTGGACCGCTACCTGCCCTCCGACCAGATCGGCCGGGCGGGCCTGGAGTCGGTGTACGACCGGGACCTGCGCGGCACCACCGGTGTCACCAAGCTGGAGGTGGACAACCTCGGCCGGGTCATCGGCACCGCCGGCGCCGTCCCCGCCCAGCCCGGCAACAACCTGGTGACCAGCATCGACGCGCGGGTGCAGAAGGTGGTCGAGGACAACCTGGCGCAGGCCATGTCCGACGCCCGCAAGACCTTCGACAAGGTGACCAACCGCAACTACGAGGCCGACTCCGGCGCCGCCGTCGTGATGGACGTACACACCGGGCGGATCGTGGCGATGGCCAGCGCCCCCACCTACGACCCCAACCTCTGGGTGGGCGGCATCACGGGCAAGGACTACCAGAACCTGACCACCAAGGAATCAAACTTCCCGCTGCTCAACCGGGCCATACAGGGTCAGTCCGCCCCCGGTTCGACCTTCAAGGTGATCTCCACCACCGCCGCCGTGCAGGCCGGCTACCCGCTGGACGGGAAGTACCCCTGCCCGACCAGCCTGACCATCGGCGGCCGTGAGTTCAAGAACTTCGAAGCGGAGAGCTTCGGCTCGATCTCGCTGGAGAAGGCGCTGGAGATCTCCTGCGACACCGTCTTCTACGGCCTGGCGTACGACCAGTGGATGAAGGACGGCGGCATCAAGCCGAAGAAGGACCCGGGCGACTGGTTCTACAAGACCGCCCACCAGTTCGGCCTCGGCGCCAAGACCGGCATCGACCTGCCCAGCGAGGTCACCGGCCGGGTGCCGGACCGGCAGTGGAAGCAGTCCTTCTACGACAACAACAAGGACGCCTGGTGCGCCCAGGCGGCCAAGGGCGGCAACAGCTACTCCGACCAGATCGCCCGGGAGAACTGCCAGGACGGCTACCAGATGCGCGCCGGTGACTCGGTCAACTTCGCGATCGGGCAGGGCGACACCCTGGTCACCCCGATCCAGATGGCCCGGATCTACGCGGCGCTGGCCAACGGCGGCACCTTCTACCGGCCGACCGTCGCCAAGGCGGTGATAAGCCCGAGCGGGGATCTCGTCCGCGAGATCGCCCCGCACGAGGACGCCAAGTTCCCCGGCGACCAGAAGCTGCTGAGCTACATCGACCAGGCCACCGCCGGCGTCGTCACCGGCGGCACCGCCGCCTGGAAGTTCACCGGCGCGGGCTGGCCGCAGGGCAAGATCGAACTGCACGCCAAGACCGGCACCGCCGAGGTGCAGGACAAGCAGACCACCTCCTGGCTGACCACCTACAGCGCCGACTACGCGGTCGTGATGACGATAAGCCAGGGCGGCACCGGCTCCGGCGGCTCCGGCGACGCGATCCGGCGCATCTACCAGGCCCTGTACGGCGTGGACGACAAGGGCAACATCGACACCGGCAAGGCCGTGCTGCCCAAGCCGCAGGCCGAGCTGCCCAAGTTCAACCCGGACGGCACCGCGATCATCAAGCAGGCCGCCTTCCCGGCCGCACCGGGCACCTTCCTGGACCCGGCGCAGCCGGCCGGCCCCGCCTCGGCGCTGTACACGGCGGCCGGCGCGGCCCTCGAACCCAACCGCGGCACGTGGAACGGCAGTACCGGAAGGGGCCGGGCATGACCTCCTACGGCTCGTACCGTCAGGTGCGGCTCTCCCCGCAGCGCGGGGCGGTGTCCAAGGCACTGGCCAAGGACTCCCCGCTGCGCCGGCTCGACTGGATACTGATACTGGCCGCGCTGGCACTGTCGCTGGGCAGCTCGCTGCTGGTCTGGTCGGCCACCCGCGGGCGGGACCAGCTCACCCACGGGGACCCGCAGTACTTCCTGTTCCGCCACCTCACCAATCTGATGATCGGTCTGGTGCTCTGTGCGGTGGTCATCGGGATAGGGAGCCGCCGGTTCCGCACCCTGGTGCCCTTCGTCTACGTCGCCGTGATGCTGATGCTGGTGGCCACCCTCAGCCCGCTCGGCTCCACCATCAACGGGCAGCACTCCTGGATCCAGTTCGGCGGCGGCTTCTCCATCCAGCCGGCCGAGTTCGCCAAGCTGGCCATCGTGCTCGGCATGGCCGTCATCGTCTCCGCCCAGGTGGACGCGGGCGAGCGGGAGATCCCCTCCAACCGGGCCGTCTTCCAGGGCCTGGTGGCGGCCACCATCCCGATGGCCGTCGTGATGCTGATGCCGGACGCCGGCTCGGTGATGGTGATGGCCGTCGTCGTGCTGGGCATCCTGCTCGCCTCCGGCGCCGCCAACCGCTGGATCGTCGGGCTGCTGCTGGCCGGCGTGGGCGGCTGCGTGGCGATCTGGAAGCTGGGCGTGCTGAGCAAGTACCAGATCGACCGCTTCGCGGCCTTCGCCAACCCGGCGCTGGACCCGTCCGGTGTCGGCTACAACACCGCGCAGGCCCGGATCGCCATCGGCTCCGGCGGGCTGACCGGCAAGGGTCTCTTCCACGGGACCCAGACCACCGGCCAGTTCGTCCCCGAGCAGCAGACCGACTTCGTCTTCACGGTGGCCGGCGAGGAGCTCGGCTTCCTCGGCGCCACCGCGATACTGCTGCTGATCGGGGTGATCCTCTGGCGCGCGTGCCGGATCGCCCGGCACGCCACCGACCTGTACGGCACGATCGTGGTCGGCGGCGTGGTGACCTGGTTCGCGTTCCAGGCCTTCGAGAACGTCGGGATGTGCCTGGGCATCATGCCGGTCGCGGGCATCCCGCTCCCGTTCGTCTCCTACGGCGGATCGTCGATGTTCGCCGTCTGGATCGCGGTCGGCCTCACCCAGGCCGTCCACGGTCAGCGCCCGATAGCGGGCTGAGCGAGCGCCGCGACTCTCCCGTGGCCCGGCCGGCGTCCACCGCCGCCCGGGCCACCGGTGCGAGGAGCCGGGAGCCGCCGCCGTTCGGCTACCCTTGAGGGTCACCCCCTCCCCGCACCTCATCGTCGTAAGGGTTCCTAGTACATGACTGTCGAATCGGTCTTCCCACGCCTGGAGGCCCTCCTCCCGCACGTCCAGAAGCCGATCCAGTACGTCGGCGGCGAGCTCAACTCGACCGTCAAGGACTGGGACGCCTGCGACGTCCGCTGGGCCCTGATGTACCCCGACGCCTATGAGGTGGGCCTGCCCAACCAGGGCGTCATGATCCTCTACGAGGTGCTCAACGAGCGCGAGGGGGTGCTGGCCGAGCGCACCTACAGCGTCTGGCCGGACCTCGAAGCACTGATGCGTGAGCACCACGTGCCGCAGTTCACCGTGGACGCGCACCGCCCGGTGAAGGCGTTCGACGTCTTCGGCCTGAGCTTCTCCACCGAGCTCGGCTACACCAACATGCTCACCGCGCTGGACCTCGCGGGCATCCCGCTGGAGTCCCGCGACCGCACGATCGACGACCCGATCGTGCTGGCCGGCGGCCACGCGGCGTTCAACCCGGAGCCGATCGCGGACTTCATCGACTGCGCGGTCGTCGGTGACGGCGAGCAGGCCGTGCTCGACATCACCGAGATCGTCCGGACCTGGAAGGCCGAGGGCCGGCCCGGCGGCCGCGACGAGGTGCTGCTGCGCCTGGCGCGGACCGGCGGGGTGTACGTGCCGCGGTTCTACGACGTCGAATACCTGGCCGACGGCCGGATCGCGCGCGTCGTCCCGAACGCCCCCGGTGTGCCGTGGCGGGTCTCCAAGCACACGGTGATGGACCTCGACGAGTGGCCCTACCCCAAGCAGCCGCTGGTGCCGCTCGCCGAGACGGTGCACGAGCGGATGTCCGTGGAGATCTTCCGCGGCTGCACCCGGGGCTGCCGCTTCTGCCAGGCCGGCATGATCACGCGCCCCGTGCGGGAGCGAAGCATCACCGGCATCGGCGAGATGGTCGAGCGCGGGCTGAAGGCCACCGGCTTCGAGGAGGTCGGCCTGCTCTCGCTGTCCTCCGCCGACCACACCGAGATCGGCGACATCGCCAAGGGCCTGGCCGACCGCTACACCGAGGACAAGATCGGCCTGTCGCTGCCCTCCACCCGGGTCGACGCCTTCAACATCGACCTCGCCAACGAGCTGACCCGCAACGGCCGCCGCTCGGGCCTCACCTTCGCCCCCGAGGGCGGCAGTGAGCGCATCCGCAAGGTGATCAACAAGATGGTGTCGGAGGAGGACCTGATCCGCACCGTCGCCACCGCCTACGGCAACGGCTGGCGCCAGGTGAAGCTGTACTTCATGTGCGGCCTGCCCACCGAGACCGACGAGGACGTGCTCCAGATCGGCGAGATGGCGAAGAACGTCATCCAGAAGGGCCGCGAGGTCACCGGCCAGAACGACATCCGCTGCACCGTCTCCATCGGCGGGTTCGTGCCCAAGCCGCACACCCCGTTCCAGTGGGCCCCGCAGCTGTCCGCCGAGGCCACCGACGCCCGCCTCGCCAAGCTGCGGGACTCCATCCGCGGCGACCGCAAGTACGGCAAGAACATCGGCTACCGCTACCACGACGGCAAGCCCGGCATCGTCGAGGGCCTGCTCTCGCGCGGCGACCGCCGGATCGGCGCCGTCATCCGGGCGGTGTACGAGGACGGCGGCCGCTTCGACGGCTGGCGCGAGCACTTCTCCTTCGACCGCTGGATGGCCTCCGCCGAGAAGGGCCTGGCCGGCACCGGCGTCGACGTCGACTGGTACACCACCCGCGAGCGCACCTACGAGGAGGTGCTGCCCTGGGACCACCTGGACAGCGGCCTCGACAAGGACTGGCTCTGGGAGGACTGGCAGGACGCGCTGGAGGAGGTCGAGGTCGACGACTGCCGCTGGACCCCGTGCTTCGACTGCGGCGTGTGCCCGCAGATGGATACGGCCATACAAATCGGCCCCACGGGCAAGAAGCTGCTGCCGTTGGCCGTGGTCAACACCGCGACCAGCGCAAATGCCGCTCACTCGCATGGGTGAGGCTCTGGCAAAGTTAGGGCAAATTCTTGCCGGCGCGACTGATCACGACCGGTCGGCGGTCTTGTCAGCACTGCAGACGGGTCCTCGCGATGAGGTCCGGCAGGCAAAGCAGAGGACCCCTCTGCCCGCCCGTCGGACCGCTCCGGGCATCGTGAGCGAGATCGAGTGGGTCTGACACCCTGATCGCGAAACAGTGGAGCCCTCCCCGATGCTCGGGCGAGGGCTCCACTGTTGAGGTTCGGCGGCCTACCGGATTGCCGGGCCTGCCCCGGAACGCCAGTCGTTAATCCGCTTGCGGATGCTAGGCACCATGGGAAGGCCATCCATCTCGCCCGGGTCGAACCAGGCCACCTCGTGGGACTCGTCGGACACACGGACCGTGCCGCCGATCGGTCGGGCGCGCAGGCAGATGGAGAACTCCTGGCGCACCTCGCCGTCGTCGTAGGCGAACACGTGGCCGGGGTTGGTGTAGGTGCCCACGATGCCGGTGATCTCGACATCGATGCCGGTCTCTTCGCGGGTCTCCCGGATGCCGCAGTCGGCGAGTGACTCGCCGAGTTCCATCTTTCCGCCGGGCAGGGCCCACATGCCGTTGTCCGTCCGTCGCTGGAGCAGGACGCGGCCGGCCTCGTCCACAACGACCACGGAGGCTGCCGGTACCAGGCTGTTGGGCTTCGGGGCGTTCGGGTCGTCCTCGTAGTCGCGCCTACCCATGCTGCGCTCCCTCCCAGATGTTTCGTCCTCGGGACCAGAGTTCTTCCACGTGATCGGCGAAGCGGTCGAACATGCCGTCGGCCTGGCTGCGCCGTAGATGCATCATCGGTGAGTCGTGGCCGACTCGGCGGGCGAGAATCGGCGTGACGATCATCTCATCGTCGAAGCGGAACACCGACAGGTTGACGTGGCCGGTTTCGAAGCGGCCTTCGATGTTCCCGACCTCGCGCAGCCGCTCCAACTCGCTTATCGTCACTGCGATGCGCGTGGACAGGGTGAGCGGAACGTCCTCCTCGTCCTCGCGCGCACGAGTGACCGGGCTGTCGGGATCGCCGATCAGGAACCTGACCCGACAGCCGGCCTGCGCCTTGCGGCGAAGCGCGCCCGCCAGGTTGGCCTGCTCCAGCCAGAGGAAGTAGTTGGTGTAGCCCGCGAATGTCAGCTCGTGCTGGGCCTTGGTGATCAGAGAGCGCCACAGCGATGCCGGGGCGGCTGACCGGTACGGGAACACCTGGATGACTTCGCGGTCGGGGCCTGTCTTGAGTGCCGAGCGCACGGCGGTGGGCCACACGGCAGCCTCCTCCTCTCCCAGTGCCTCGCAGGCTGCCCACCGGTGGCGGGCGTGTGGGATACGGCTGGACTCGGAAATCCATCGGCTGACGGTCTTGGCGTCAACGCCGCATGCCTCTGCGAGCTGCGCTTCAGTCATCTTGGCATTCGCCATCGCGCGCCGGAGAGCATGGTTCACAGTTCGCCTCCTGGACCCATGGGGGACGGGACGAACCATAGCGGCGAAGTGTCCCAAACGTCCTGCAAACGCGGTAGGAACGCCCTGACGTGCGGTGGAGTATCGGGAGTGTCATCGAGACCCGTTGCTCCATGGAGGGCGGGTTCCCTTTGCGGTCCCCTCGCATGGCGAAGGTGACCTCGGGGTGCCCAAGCTGGAGCGCGCTGACGTCTCGCCCGAACAATCTTTCTCAGAGGGGGCTTTGACGTGCCCGAGATGCTCACACGACCGCCCGCCCTTGTGGGTGAGGAGTCGTCGTGGTTACCGCGCCACCGGAAGTCGTCGGGTGCAGCGCGGGGGCGGCTGCGAGCCTTCCTCTCCACTATCGACAAGAACGAACGGCTCCTGGAAGTGGGCGAGTTGGTGATCTCCGAGCTGGTCGCCAACGCGGTGGAGCACGCGCGAACGCCGCCCGGCAGGTTGATCGAAGTGCGTTTCGAGATGGTCGCCACCGATCAGCTGCGGATCGAGGTACATGACGCGAGCAGTGAGCATCCGGTGATCCGGCCGCTGGCCGGTGACGACGACGAGTCGGGGCGGGGCCTGTGTCTGGTCGAAGCGCTGGTGACGGCGTGGGGCTGCTGCCCGCGTCCGGGTGGTGTCGGGAAATTCGTGTGGGCTCTGATCGGGCCGGTGGAAGGGAAGTCATGACAGGGGACAAGCGCCCCGTGCTGGTGCAGGTGGCGCGCTGCCACTACTGCGGTGCGGGGATTCGGACGGCGGCGGCGCGGTTCGTTGTGGTGGGTGGCCGGATGCTCGCAGTGCATCGTCGTCACCCGCGTCGTACGGGTGAGGTAGCGGCATGAGGGGCGCATCGGTGGCCGGCGGGCGGGCGGTCAGCACTGGCGCCCCTGCGGCCGTGCCCGCGCCAGCCGTGCGGCAGGTAACGGCGGGGATCGATGGGGTGATGCCCGCGGCGTCCTTCAAGGGGGCGCCGGAGGCGGTTGGGGCGTTGCTGGAGGTGGTGCGGATTCTCCCGCTTTCTGTGCAGCACCGTCAGTTCGTCGAGGGCTGCCTTGCTGGCGGCTTGGCGCTGGAGGTGATCACTCGGCGACTGGAGCGCGTGGGTGAGTTTTCGCTGATGGTTCGCCTGGTGGACGTGAAGGGCGACACACCCCGATGGGTGGAGCATCCGCTGCGGATCACGGTGGTGGGGCGGTGATCGGGCGGTGACGTCTGAGCGGCCCTGACCGGGGCGATCACAACTGAAGACTTGCCGGACCACCCCGTTTCCTTGGCGGGTGAGGGGTGGTCCGGCGGGAGTTAACCCGGTGCCGATGGTACCGGGCTCGTCGGCATGTCTGTACACAGATGGCGCCCGTTGACTTGTGGATCAGGGGAGTTGAGGGCGGTTGTACGGGGATGGCGACTTCTTCGGGGAGTTGGCGGCGGACCTTGATCCGGATGCCTGGGTGTGGCTGCCCGGGGTGGACTACGCGACCGGGTGGCGGGCGGCTCGCGTGGCGGCGGACGCGGTGAATGCTCTGCTGGCGGTGTGTGGGGTGGAGCGGTCGCAGCTGCGGGCGATCGCGGACACTGATGCGCAGGGCCGGGGCGTGGTGCGCCTGGAGGGCGTGGCCGGGGGCTGGCTGAAGCTCGAAGAGCTGTTGTGCCTGGCGGCGCATGTTCGGCGCGAGGCTGCCTGAAAGACGGTCGGTCGCCGTCGCGTCGGGGCAGCTTGGCGCGGGGCCGGCGGGGGGAGGCTTTGGGCGGTGTCCTTGCGGGGTTGGGGTTGGGCATGGTCGGGGGGCCGTAAGCTGGCCCGCGATCTCGGGCAGGCTTCTGGGCCTGACCGCAATTTGGCCGAGTGGCCCCCCGTCCTTGCCCGACGCGGGCCCCGGCCCGGCAAGGTGCGTAAAGCCTCGCCGCGCGGCCGCCCCGGCCACCGCGCGGCAGCGGACCTTAGCCCGCTCCGGAGCCGCACTTAGCCTCTCGTGCTCCGGCAGGCTCGCGCCAGGGCGGCCCGGCCGCCCGGCCCGGAACGGCCGCAAGGCCGCATGCCCGGCCGGGGCGGCAAGGGCCGCCCGGCGGCGCGTAAGCGCCGCCCTTGAGCAAGTGAAGAAGATATGCGACAGCGGGCCACGATCAGCCGATTCTGCTGACTGTGGCCCGCTGTCTACCAGCGCCATCCCTTAGGAGGCTACTGGAGGGGCGAGTCCGGCCCTGGGAGTCGGTAGGTCTTCTCCCGTTCCACCGCTTCGACACCGTCTACGTGGGTGAGCGCGGCAAGGCGGTCTTGGGCGATCACGCCAACGACGGTTCCAATGCTTGGCTGCTCCGACTTGATTTTCAGGCCAGCCGAGCGCACGGCCCTGACCGCCTCGGGGAAGCGGTCGGCATCGAGCAGCACTAGGACGTGCACAGCAGCGTCATCAGCCACTTGGGGCGAGTCATGCTTCATGAGGCGCATGTTGTTCTCCTGCCTGCTCGATGCTTGATGCTCTCACCCCAAGGGGGCTTGCACCAGCCCGCTACCGCCATCTGGTTCAGAGAGCCCCATCGGGCGGGCGTTGCTCTTTAGGAGGTTCTTGATCTCTTGTGCGGTCCAGTTGGTGCCCTTCTGCTGCCAGAATAGTGCGGCTACCCCAGCAACGTGCGGCGTAGCCATGCTGGTGCCCGAGAGACGGCGGTAGCCGCCTCCAACCGAGGCGGAAAGCACATCGACCCCAGGGGCGACCAGGTCAATCGTCCCGCCGTCTGGGTTGAGACCGGCACACGAGAAGGGCGCGATGGTCCGATCGCGGGCGATGGCGCCCACGGCAAGGACGGACGGACAGTTCGCCGGGTGTCCCACAGGCGCGATGAGGAGAGGACGTTCGCTCTCATTACCTGCCGCCGCCACGATGAGCGTGCCGCGCCGCAGAGCTCTCCGGGCGATTCCCTCAAAGATCACGGAGTATGCCTCGTCCGGGCCAACCGGCTGCGAGAGTGACATGGACACGATCTTTATGTTCTTCTCGCGAACGGCCCAGTCGATCCCAGACAGAACCCACCCTTCCTCGCCCCACTCTTGGTTGCTGAGGACCTTGCCGACATAGATTTCAACCTCTGGTGCGACACCGTAGCGCGGTCCACCCGCCGGCACCTTGGGGCCGCACGCTGTTCCGACGCAATGGGTTCCATGTCCTGACGGGGATCCGTCGTCCACGACTTCCTCAGGGACGAAGGACTCTGCGCCTGCGATCCGACTTGAGAAATCTGGGTGATTCAGATCTGCACCGGTATCGAGTACGGCAACCCCTACTTGCTGGCCGGTGTACCTTGTCTCGGTCCCTAGAACCTCCTGGACTCCCCAGGTGACGCGGGACTCGTCCCACTCTGGCGCAGGTATGGCCTGAGCGCGTTGAGGCCCCGACTGCCCAACGGTGCCGTCGATCGGGCCTGTAACGCGGTAGATCGCGTCAGCCACCCCATCCTGATAGCCACGTAGGTAGTCGTTCGTTGGTGCCGCGTAGAGCACCCTCTCGGGCTCAACCCGCAGTAGCGAGGGAACCGCCGCAACAGCAGTCCTCAGGGCTCCTCGCTGGTCCGGATTGGCTTCTACGATGGCCACGCCGAGATCGTCCAGCACGACCGTGCCTGCCCCGCTGAGCGCTTCAGCCCTGGAGCTGGCGTCCATACCTCGCACGTGCTCTGCTGAGGCGAGTCCAGCCCTGGAATGCAGGGCAGTCAACCCGCGTTCCATGTCATCCGTGTCCAGCAGAACGAGAAACCTGCCGGTGTTCCTACGAGACCTGGTGACGCTTGCATCTGCCATCGGGGCTAAGTCATTGATGCCGCTCATCGTCTGCCCTCTCGATCGGCCCGCCTTGCCATGGCATTGGACGGGGCCCGGAGATCGTGATTGAGAGCGAGGAGCCCATCTACAGAGACCAAGCTGATGCGCCCAGCGATCCATCGGTCGGCATCGCTTGTTGTGCGGGTGGGCCTTGGCCGTCGTCCTCAAAATCAGGATATGCGGTCGGTTGGCTTCCCTCGCTCTGGGACCGGCACGGGCTGCGGCGGATCCGCCTCCACGGGCAGATAGGTCGGCTTGCTCATCGCACGGCCTTGGTGCGGCGCGCCCGGCCAGGTACATCCCGGACCTCGACGACGTACGCGAGTCCGGCGCTCTCAGCCCCGAGGCGAGTCTCTTCAAGCATCAGCGCCCGATGGTCGGTCCGGTCGCAGGTGACGCGGTGGACGACCAGGAGCGCGGCGGCCTCGGAGAGGTGCAGGGCCTCGCGTTCGTCGGGCTGGGGAATGCGGGCGGTCACCTGCTCCCGCCACGTCAGGTCGTGGCCTGCGGTGGCGAGGATGGCGTACGCCTTGGCCGGGACCACCGTGGGTGTCTTGGCGAGCGGGGTGCCCTCGATGCGTTCCATGGGCAGCAGGAGGCGGTGCAGTGCGCGGGTGCCGGCGGCGGGGTCGATGATCAGGCGATCAACGCCGATCATCATCTCGCCCTCGTCCATGTCCAGCAGCGGAGCGGTGACCGCGTCGGTGTGGGTGCGGTAGACGGCCGGTTCTTCGCCGTCCTGGAACCAGGTGTCGGTGGGGGTCTCGTAGCGGGTTCCGTGCTGGGTGATGGTGCGCTCGATGGCGGCGCTGGGGCCGTGGATGGTGGCGCGGACGAAGGTGCCCCGGCCCTGCTTCACGTCCAGTTGGCCTTCGTTGCGTAGGGCGGCGACAGCGAGGCGGACGGTTGGTCGGGAGACGCCGTAGGTCTGGGCAAGGTCGGTTTCGGTGGGCAGCTGGGTGCCGGGTGGCCATTCACCGGAGGCGATGGACTGCCTCATTGCCGCTGCTACCTGCTTGTGCAGTGCCTCGTTGCGGATGATCGCCATGGCTGCTCGAACCCCTTGGTGCGGGCGCCGGGGTGGCCCGCTGCGTGTCGTCGTGTGTGTCGGGAGTGATCGTTTGCCCAGCTCGGGCCGCGTGTAGTGAGTCTGTCGTCAGACGCTATGCGTTAAACGTAAGCATGAATCGCTTGCGCCTGGGCGTCAAGGAAGGGCATCATCAGGGCAGCAAAGGTAAGTACGTTTGACGACTGTCGTCATGCGGCCTTTGCCTGCTCTAGGAGTGTGCTCGTATGCAGTCGATCCCTGTGGATGGAACCCGGCTCGGCACGATGACCTGCATCGTTGCCCCGGAGGCGCGGATGGCCAACCGGGAGACCGGGGAGGTGCGCAAGGACCGGGAGGGCAACACGGTCTACACGGTCGGCGTCGCGGTGCGGCAGGAGGGCCGCCGGGCCTCGGTCGTCGAGATCAGCGTGTCGGGCGAGCCGGTGGGCGTCGTCGAAGGTGTGCGGGTGAGCGTCACCGGGCTGGTGGCGTTCTCGTGGGCGATGGGCGACCGGCACGGCCTGTCCTTCCGTGCGGACGCCATCACCCCCGCTCCGGTCGCCCCGGCTGCTTCCTCGGCTCCGGCCGCCACCGGGCGTAAGGGTGGTGACGCGTGAGCGGGCAGACCCGGGTGCGCCTGCGTTGCTTGCTGTGGGAGCTGGCCAACGTGGGTGAGGAGATCGACCCGTTCGCCCCGGATTCCCACGGCGCCCCGCTCTTCGCGCACATCGCCACGCTCGCCGACCTGGCCGCCGGCTACGCCCGCGACTTGGAGATCGACGCGCACAACTGGGCCGCTGAGAACGGAGATCTCGCGTGATGGCTATCCCGCTGCTCTGGCTGGGACTGCTCGCCCTGGTGCTCGGCCTGCTGATCGCCGCCCCGGCGCTCCGGCGCAGCTACCCCTACGTGTGGTGGTGCCTGCTCGGCTACCCGCAGACGCTGTTACGGATCTGGTTCACGTGGCGGCGGCTGACCACCGCGACCGGTCTGGCGGTGCCCCGGCGTCCGGCGCGGGCCCTGCTGGGGGACATGGTCGTCAAGGGTGACCCGCTCAAGCCGGTGCCGCCGCGCCTTCGGATGCCGAGGCTTCAGCGGGGCGGCCTCGACGTGACGGTGAAGCTGCACCCCGGGCAGGTCCCGGAGCACTTCATCGCCTTCGGTGAAGCGATCACGCACGCCTGGCGGGTCCACTCGGTGCGGGTGGTGTCCGGCGCCCGGGGCTTCGTCACGCTGACGGCGCTGGCGTGGGATCCGTTGGCCTCTCCCCTGGTGCCCTACCAGCTGCGGGAGCGACTGCTGCGGGCGGTGGTCGGCCTGCTGGAGGACGGCCGCGCGTGGGTGATCGACTTCCGCCGGTGCCCGCACTGGCTGATCGTCGGCGCGACGCGGTCCGGCAAGTCCACCCTGGTCGCCGCCCTCGTCAAGCAACTGGCCCCGCAACGGGTCGCCCTGTTCGGCATCGACCTCAAGGGCGGCATGGAACTGTCCCTGTTCGAGTCCCGGTTGTCCGCCCTGGCATCCACCCGAACCGAGGCAGCTCACCTGCTCGCCGAGCTCGTCACCGAGGCCGAAGCGCGGATGGCACTGTGCCGCTCGGTCGGCGCCCGGTCGATCTGGGAACTCCCGGACAAGCTCCGCAAGGTCCCCATCGTCGTGATCGTCGACGAGGTGGCGGAGCTGTACCTGATGGCCACCCGGGACGAGAAGGCCGAGGTCGGGGAGATCTCCACGAACCTCCTGCGCCTGGCGCAGCTCGGCGCAGCCCTGGGGGTGCACCTGGTGATCGCCGGTCAGCGCGTGGGCTCCGACCTCGGCCCCGGCGTGACCGCGCTCCGCGCCCAGCTGGCCGGCCGGATCTGCCACCGCGTCAGCGACTCGGGCACGGCGGAGATGGCCCTCGGCGACCTCAACAAGGACGCCCTCACCGCAGCGCAACAGATCACCCTCGCCGAACAGGGCGTCGCGATCACCGTCAGCGAGGACGGCCAGTGGACCCGGGCCCGCTCCATCCACACCACCCCCGAACAAGCCCGCCGCGCCGCCAAGAAGTACGCGCACCTGGCCCCCACCTGGCCGGGCCTGAACCAACCCGCCGACACGGAAGGCGTGTACCTGTGACCGCTGTCGTGATCGTGCTCCTGACGCTCGTCACCTACCTCCTGGTGCGCTCCGGCGAACTGCGCACCTGGCACGTGGTCCTGGTCGGCGTGCTCGGCATCTACCTCGACCACATCCACTGGGCCGACCCGATCATCTACGTCGTCACCTGGCTCGCCCAGGGACTCACCCACTCCACCTGACCCCCAAGAGAGACGTGATCGCCATGACCACCAGCCCAACCACCCCCGGCGGCCCAACCCCGGTCCGTCGGACCCCCAGACGCATCCACGCCGCCCCCGGCCCGGCCCCCTTACCGGGCGCCCGGCCGGGGCCCGGCCAACCCTGGCCCTGGAGACACCCCCCATGACCCCGCCCGGCAACCCCTGGACCGACCCCACCGCGCGCCGCGCCCACCTCAACCAGGAGGCGCGGCTACGCACACTGCCCGACATCGACCGCGACCTGGTCCGCCTCGGCCAGACACCCGACCTCAACCGCTGGATCGAACAGATCCGCGCCACCGGCGGCTGCGCCAACCCGATCTACCTCACCGGACACAGCACCACCCGGGACACCGCCACCGGCCAACTCCTGCGGCACTACTCCACCGCGACCGAACCCGGCGGACGCCTGGCCATCCGCTGCCGCAACCGCCGGGCCACCCGCTGCGCACCCTGCTCGCGCGAGCACTCCGGCGACACCTTCCACCTGGTGCGCGCGGGCCTGACCGGCGGCAAGGGCGTACCCGACTCGGTACGCACCCACCCCCGGCTGTTCATCACCCTCACCGCCCCCTCATTCGGCGCCGTGCACCGAGCCGGCCAGTGCCACCCGGTTCGGCGCGGACGGTGCGAGCACGGCGGGCGGCACGGCTGCGGCCTGGAGCACCCGGACACGGATCCGCTCGTCGGTCAGCCGCTGTGCCCGGCCTGCTACGACTACGTGGGCCACGTGCTGTGGAACGCGGCGGCCCCCGCGCTGTGGAAGGCCTTCCGGGACAACCTGTACCACCACCTCGCCACCCGCGCCGGTGTCGGCCGCACCGCCGTCCGCAAGCTGGTGCGGGTCTCAGCCGCCAAGGTCGCCGAGTACCAAAAGCGCGGCGCCATCCACTTCCACGCCGTCATCCGCCTCGACAGCCCAGACGGACCCAACTCCCCGCCCCCGACCTGGGCCACGACCAATCTCCTGCTTGAGACAGTCCGTACCGCGGCCGCCGTCGTGGCACTGGCCCCGCCGGACTCGGCCGCCTACGCAGACACGCGGCTCGGCTTCGGCACCCAGCTCGACGCCCACCCCCTCACAGGCGGGGACGGCGGCCGGATCACGGATGAGGCCGTGGCGGCCTACGTCGCCAAGTACACCAGCAAGAGCGTGGAAGCAGCCGGGGCAGTCGATCGCCGCATCGACTCCCTGGCGGACATCCGCGCGCTGCGCGTCACCCCGCACGTCCGGGCTCTGATTGCGACCGCCTGGCGGCTCGGCGCCCTGCCGGAGCTGGAGCACTTACGGCTGCGGGCCTGGGCCCACATGCTCGGCTACCGGGGCCACTGCCTCACCAAGACCCGCGCCTACTCCACCACCTACGGCCAACTGCGGGCCGACCGCGCCGAACACGCCCGCACCCTGGCCGGCACCCGCGAACTCTTCGCCGACCGGGACGACGCCGCCACCACCGAGACCGCCTGGCGCTTCGCCGGGACCGGCCACACCCCCGCCGAAGCACTCATCGCCGCCGGAATCGCCGAAGACATCGCCACGAACCGCGAGACCGCACGGGAAGAACTGGCATGCTCTGGCCCGCCCCAGGAGCCGAGGTGACCGGGCGCCGCCAGGATGAGGACAGGGTGCGGCGCCTTCCGCGCAGCCGCCCATGTTCCAAGACGAGCTTGGTGGCGTCGGTTCGTCAGTCAGTAGCTCAGCTCATTGAAACTGAGATCGTCATCGTGGACCAAGACGGCAATGAGGAGCCGTACCACCCGGACAAGCTATAGGCGAGCGCGGCCGTCACCATGTGCCGATGGCCGCGCTCACCCATCGTTCCTAGAACCTGACGCCGAAGTCGTCCTCCTTCACAACGAGACGAGCCTTCACGTCCTTCGGGATCATGAGCTTGAGATGGATGGACGGCTGCCGCTGGCCGGGGACCTTCGTCCTAGCGACCGCGCACTTGATGCCGACACGCAGTAGGTCCGCAGACATGGCCTCCATGCCTCCCTCCTCCCAGTGCTGCCGGAAGCTCTTGCCGTTGGCGGCGTTCACCCACCTGTCCTGCGTGGACTCCGGGTCGATGGCGCTCAGGTCGCTGATCAGCTGGTCCAGCGTCTCTTCTGCCTGTTGGCGGGTGAACGGACTCCGGTCGAAGCGTCCACCGGGTTCCAGGCCCTTCATGTAGTAGCTGACAGACTCCTCCAGCCGCTTCTTGTTCTTCAGCGCCTCGGCTCCCTTCGCGTACTCCCTCACGAGAACCGGCTCGTCCCCGAGCACCTTGAGCACGTCCGTCACCAGCGCGGAGTACAGGACATCCGGGTTGTTCACCCCGGGACCCCCGGCCTTGCAGCCGCTACACCGCATGTACCTGTAGCGAACGCCCTTGGTGGTGGTGACCTGGACGGTGAGGTTGGTCTTGCAGTCCTTACAGATCAAGACGCCCAGGAACCTGGAGGCGCCTCCCTCCTGGCGGGCGGGCTGGTTCCTGGCTCGGGTCTCAAGGTCCTTCTGGAGCTGCGTGAACTCCTCCTCTGAGAAGATCGGCTCAGCAACCTTGATCGGCTTGCCGTCCTTGCCCAGGACGAGCTTGGACTTGCGTCCAACACCGCTCTTGTCCTCTTCTACGCGGTATCCCATGAGCGCTGGATTCTTGAGCCGCCGGAGCAGTGTCGATGTGGTCAGCCCTTTGGCGTCGGGCACACCAGCCCGTTTGATGATGCGTACCATCTGGGAAGCGGAGATCTTCGACGCCCGGCGGTGGCACCAGCGCAGCACCTTGCAAGCCGTGTCATCGAAGGCCAGCACGGTCTTGCCGTCCTCGCCTTCGGCGGTCACGTAGCCATAGGCGGGCTTGCCGACCAGCCAGTCACCTTGGGTCTTGGTGTAGTCCCAGAGGCTCGTGACGCGGGTGGAGGTGTTGCTGGCTTCGATCTCGGCAAGACCGCCAATCAGCGTGACCATGATCTTTCCGACCACGGTGGACAGGTCGATCGAGTCGTTCTTGGAGACGAGGTTCTTCCCGTACTTAAGGCACCAGTCGATCATCGTGCTGAGGTCTGAGAGCCGGCGGACGAAGCGGTCCATCTTCCAGAACAACAGGACGTCGAACTCAGGGGCCCGGTTGTTGAGCCAGTCACCGAGTTGCTTGCGCTTCCACGGCGGGACCTTCGTGGCGCTGACGTTCAGGTCGCTCGCAACGCCCACCACCCGCACGCCCATGTCTCGCGCCAGGAGCCGAAGGTCAAGCTCCTGGCGGACAGGAGACGTGGTCTCGTCGGTGAGAACCGACAGTCGCACGGACAAGAGGGCCCGTGGTGCGTCCTCGGGAAGTTGTGTCTCGGCTCGCTTCAGCTCTTCCAAGAGCTTGCGATCTGCCGGAGACCACTCCGTCTCCACGTCGTACTGCGGCTGCTGCCGCTCAGCCTTGGTCTGCGCCTGTCGCCCCATGTATACGGAGGGTAGTTGCGATTGTTGAGTCATGTCCATATGCCCGCAGATGGACACCCAGATCCAGATCGGCCCGACCGGCAAGAAGCTGCTGCCGCTGACGGTCGTCAAGTAGCGGTCGTCAAGGCGCGGTCGTGCAGTAGCGCGAACCCTCCACGAATCCCCGGCCAGACGCCTCCGGCCGGGGATTCGCGTTCGGCCAGGGGTGTGACCTGGGGCGGAGCGAGGCGGGTGCGCGGACGCGTACCCTTGGTGTGACAGAGTCCGGCCAGAGCCAGCAGGCGTCGGCCGGACCGGGAAACTGACTAAGGACTGAGCGACCTGGCACGCCGTACGCCCGACGGTCCGCCGCCCGCGCCGACGGTGCAGCGCATCCGTCTCCGCTACACCAAGCGCGGCCGGCTGCGCTTCACCAGCCACCGTGACTTCCAGCGCGCCTTCGAGCGCGCACTGCGCCGCTCGGCCGTACCCATGGCCTACTCGGCCGGCTTCACCCCGCACCCCAAGGTGTCCTACGCCAACGCCGCCCCCACCGGGGTGGCTAGCGAGGCGGAGTACCTGGAGATCGGCCTCGCCGAGATCCGCGACCCGCAGGCGCTGCGGGCCCAGCTCGACGAGTCGCTGCCGGCCGGCCTGGACATCACCGACGCCGTCGAGGTCCGCACCCCGAACTTCGTGGAGCGTCTGGAGGCCTCGGAGTGGCAGGTCCGCCTGGACGGGGTCGGGCAGGACGAGGCCGCCGGCGCGATCGCGCTCTTCCTCGCCGCCGAGCGGGTCGAGGTCGAACGCCTGACCAAGAACGGTGTCCGGGTCTTCGACGCGCGCGGCGCGGTCGCGGTACTCGAACTGCTCCCGCCGCAGGTCGACAGTGGTCCTGACACGACCGCTGAGGGGCCCCGCGATGTTCGGACGGGCCGTGGCTGTGCGATACTGCGCCTGGTAGTACGACACGCCACACCCGCCGTACGACCCGACGACGTATTGTCCGGTCTTCGTGCGACGGCCGACCTCGCGCCGCCGGTCCCCGCTGAGGTGACCAGGCTGGCGCAGGGGCCGCTCGACGAGGAGACCGGCACGGTGACCGACCCGCTGGCGCTCGACCGCGCCGCGGCCCCGGCCGGCCCTGTTGCGGCCGCCGAGCCGCGCGCAACCGCGTCCGCCTAGCGGGCGGAGGCCCGGGTCCAGAGATCTGGACCGTCCGGCCCTCCAGGCCCCCGCGGCTCCCCAGGGGAGCGAGCGTCGTCGAAGCAAAGGCCGGCCTCCTGCGGCCCGCCGACCCCGATGGTCGGTGGGCCCGGGACCCCCTCCGGGAGCCACCCGGGTTGGGGGACGGCACAGCTTGGGAAGACCTGAGAAGACTGGCCAGACCAGAAGACTTTCGACACCCCGCAGAGTGCGGGGCGCCGAGCGAGACTACGAGCCCCTGTGCGGCCTCGCGTCCGCGCGGCGGCACCGTTGAGGGTCCGGCCCGAGCATCGGACGATGCCGGCCGGCCACCGGTGCCGCGCCGTGCCCGGATGTGGAGCCCGGGGGCCTGACGGGAGATCCACCCGCATGCTCGATAACACCGATCCGCAGCAGGCTGCGGCAGCGGACAACAACGAATCCGGCACCGAGGGCGCGTCCGCCGCGCCCCCGCGTCGCCGCCGCCGTGCGGTCTCCCGCCCGGCGGGCACCCCGCAGGGTGCCGCGGCGGGGACCGCCGAGACGGTCATCCCGGCCGAGCCGGTGGCCGAGGCCACCCCGGCTCCGGCGGCCGAGGCCGTGACCGTGGCCGAGGAGGCCCCGGTGGCGGAGAAGCCCGTCCGGGCCCGCCGTACCCGTAAGCGTGCCGAGGCCCCCGCCGGGGCGCCGGAGGCCGCCGAGGTCGTGGTGGCCGCGCCGGCGGCCGAGGCCGTGACCGTGGCCGAGGAGGCCCCGGTGGCGGAGAAGCCCGTCCGGGCCCGCCGTACCCGTAAGCGTGCCGAGGCCCCCGCCGGGGCGCCGGAGGCCGCCGAGGTCGTGGTGGCCGCGCCGGCCGCCGAGCCCGTGGCCGCGCCGGCCGCCGAGGCGCCCGCCGCCGAGGAGGCGCCGGCCGCACCGGCCCGTCGTACCCGCCGTCGGCGTGTGGTCGAGGCCGCGCCGGTGGTCGAGCCGGTGGTCGAGGAGACCCCGGCCGCCGAGGAGCCCGCCGAGGAGGAGGCCGCCGAGCAGGCCGCCGAGACCCCGGCCCCCGCGCCGGTCGTGGAGCCGGCACCGGCCGCGCCCGCCGTCGAGCCCGAGCCGGCCCCCCGGGCCCGCCGCCGCGCCGTGCGTCCGTCCACCGCCATCTTCCAGGCCCCGGTCTTCCAGGAGCCGGCGCCGTTCGTGGCCGCGCCCGCGCAGCCGGCCGCCCCGGTGGCGCCCGCCGCCGCGGCTCCGGCCGCCCCGGCCGCGTCGAGCGCCCCCGCCGCGCCGGCCGCCCCGGCGGAGGAGGACGAGGAGTTCGAGTACAGCGGTGTCGGCCGCCGTCGCCGCACCCGTACCCAGGTCCGGGTGCAGACCCCGACCCGCCAGCAGAAGCGCGGTGCGCAGGCCGCCGCGCCGGCCGCCCCGGTGGCCGCGCCCGCGCCGGTCGAGCAGCCGCCCGCGGCGCCCGCCGCCGCGCCGGCCGAGCCGCGCGCCGAGGCCGTCACTGCCGGCCCCGAGCAGGAGGGCGAGTGGGAGGAGGACGGTCGTCCGTCCCGTCGTCGTCGCCGGGGTGGCCGTCGCCGTCGCCGCGGTGAGGCCGAGGACTTCGAGCCGGAGACCCAGGAGATCGAGCAGCCCGACGAGGAGGCGGCCGAGGCCGTCGCCGAGGAGGAGGACGAGGACGACGACCTGGCCGGTGGCCTGGCCTCGTCCCGCCGTCGCCGCCGTCGCCGTCGCCGCAGCGGTGAGACGGGCGTCGAGGTGGCCGCCGAGACCACCGAGGACGGCGTCCGCACGGTGGTGAAGGTGCGCGAGCCGCGCCGCCGCTCCACCGAGCCGTCGTTCGACCCGGACGAGGTGCAGTCCATCAAGGGCTCCACCCGCCTGGAGGCCAAGAAGCAGCGCCGCCGTGAGGGCCGCGAGCTGGGCCGCCGCCGGGTGCCGATCATCACCGAGGCCGAGTTCCTGGCCCGCCGTGAGTCGGTCGAGCGGGTCATGGTGGTCCGCCAGAACGGCCTGCGCACCCAGATCGGCGTCCTGGAGGACGGCGTGCTCGTCGAGCACTACGTCAACAAGGAGCAGGCCACCTCGTACGTCGGCAACGTCTACCTGGGCAAGGTCCAGAACGTGCTGCCGTCGATGGAGGCCGCGTTCGTCGACATCGGCAAGGGCCGCAACGCGGTGCTGTACGCCGGTGAGGTCAACTTCGGTGCGCTGGGCGGCCACGGTGGCCCGCGCCGGATCGAGTCGGTGCTCAAGTCCGGCCAGTCCGTGCTGGTGCAGGTCTCCAAGGACCCGATCGGCCACAAGGGCGCCCGTCTGACCAGCCAGATCTCCCTCCCGGGCCGCTACCTGGTGTACGTCCCCGAGGGCTCGATGACCGGGATCAGCCGCAAGCTGCCCGAGAACGAGCGCGCCCGCCTGAAGCAGATCCTCAAGAAGATCGTCCCCGAGGACGCGGGCGTCATCGTGCGCACCGCCGCCGAGGGCGCCAGCGAGGACGAGCTGACGCGTGACGTGCAGCGCCTGCAGGCGCAGTGGGAGGAGATCCAGAAGAAGGCCGCCACCGGCAACGCCCCGGCGCTGCTCTACGGCGAGCCCGACATGACCGTCCGGGTCGTGCGCGACATCTTCAACGAGGACTTCACCAAGGTCATCGTCTCCGGCGACGAGGCGTGGAAGACCATCCACGAGTACGTCGGCGGCGTCGCCCCCGACCTGGCCGAGCGGCTCCAGCGCTGGACGTCCGACGTGGACGTGTTCGCCACGTACCGGATCGACGAGCAGCTGATGAAGGCGCTGGACCGCAAGGTCTGGCTGCCCAGTGGCGGTTCGCTGGTGATCGACCGGACCGAGGCGATGGTCGTCGTCGACGTCAACACCGGCAAGTTCGTCGGGCAGGGCGGCAACCTCGAGGAGACCGTCACCCGCAACAACATCGAGGCGGCCGAGGAGATCGTGCGGCAGCTGCGGCTGCGCGACCTCGGCGGCATCATCGTGATCGACTTCATCGACATGGTGCTGGAGTCCAACCGCGACCTGGTGCTGCGCCGGTTGCTGGAGTGCCTGGGCCGGGACCGGACCAAGCACCAGGTGGCCGAGGTCACCTCGCTGGGCCTGGTGCAGATGACCCGCAAGCGGGTCGGCCAGGGCCTGCTGGAGTCCTTCTCCGAGCCGTGCGTGCACTGCAACGGCCGTGGCGTCATCGTGCACATGGAGCAGCCGACCGCCCCCGGTGGCGGCGGTGGCCCGGTGGGCACCTCCGGCGAGGCCGCGTCGGGTGGCGGCAAGCGCCGTCGCCGTGGCAAGGGTGGCGCCGCGCACGAGGAGCCGCTGACGGCGGAGGCCGTGGGCGAGGACCACGAGCACGAGCACGAGGAGTTCGAGCTCGTCCCCTCCGGTGAGCAGCCGGAGTTCGAGGCCCCGCAGGCGGCGGCCGAGGCTGCGGCGCCGGCGGAGCCCGTGGTGGCCGAGCCCGAGCCCGTGGTGGAGGCCCAGCCGAGCCTGGTCGAGATCCCGGCCACGCCCGCCCCCGGTGGTCGTACCCGCCGTCGTGCGGTGCGCAAGGCCACCGCGCCGGCCGGCGCGCCGGGCGAGGCGGAGATCGTGGTCCTGCAGGCCCGCGCGGACGCGGCGATGGAGGCCGCGCTCGCCGCGGCGCCCAAGGCCGCGCCGGCTGCCGAGGCCGTCGTGGCCGAGCCGGTCGCCGAGGCCGCCGTGGCTGTGGCCGAGGTCGAGCCGGAGGCCGTGAGCGCCGCGGCGGAGCCCGAGGCCGGCGAGCCGGCCGAGGCGCCGGCCCCCGCGGAGACGGAGGCGGAGGCCGAGGAGGCTCCCGCGCCGAAGAAGCGGGCCCCGCGCAAGGCCGCCGCCAAGAAGACCGCTGCCAAGAAGACCACGGCAGCCGTCGCCAAGAAGACCACCGCCCGCAAGACCGCGACCAAGCGGACGAGCGCGGCGGCCAAGAAGGCAGCGGCCGCCGAGGGTGATACGGCGGCCGAGTAGGCCCATCGTCCGGGGCGGGTGGGAGACCGCCCGCCCCGGACGCGTACGGCCCGGTTTGCCCCAGGGGCAGCCGATCCGTATTCTTGAACATCGGCGTGTCTACGCCATGCTCCCGAGCAGATCACCTCCCGATCCCTTCCTGGGAACGGGGGAGGCCGCCTGTGTCCGTACCCAGGCGGCTGGCATCGAGAGTTCCGACCGAGTAACAGGAAGCAGGTACCGCATGTACGCGATCGTTCGCGCCGGCGGCCGCCAGCACAAGGTCGCCGTCGGCGACGTGCTGGAAATTGACCGTGTTGACGTCAAGCCGGGTGACTCGGTCGAGCTGTCGACCATCCTGCTTGTCGACGGCGAGGCCGTCACCAGCGACCCGTGGATCCTCGCCGGCGTGAAGGTCCACGCCGAGGTCGTCGACCACACCAAGGGTGAGAAGCTCGTCATCCTTCGCTACAAGAACAAGACCGGCTACCGTCGTCGCCAGGGCCACCGCCAGCGTCACACCGCCGTCCGCATCACGAGCATCGACTCCGCGAAGTAAGTAAGGGGATAGCGAGATGGCACACAAGAAGGGCGCAAGCTCTACCCGTAACGGCCGTGACTCGAACGCCCAGCGCCTCGGCGTGAAGCGCTTCGGCGGCCAGGTCGTCAGCGCCGGCGAGATCCTCGTCCGCCAGCGCGGCACCCACTTCCACCCGGGTGCCGGCGTCGGCCGTGGTGGCGACGACACCCTGTTCGCGCTGACCGCCGGTGCGGTTCAGTTCGGCAACCGTCGTGGCCGTCGCGTCGTGAACATCGTGGCCGTCGAGGCCTGATCTTCCTGACGTCGCATCAGCGACACTGGTAAGACTTCTGGAGGGTGGACCGGAATTTCCGGTCCACCCTTCACGCTTTATCCGGGGCGGTTCGTCCGCTTTGACCCACATTTTCCTAGCTGGAGGCCAACCCAATGACCACCTTCGTGGACCGCGTCGAACTGCACGTCGCCGCGGGTAACGGAGGCCATGGCTGCGCCTCCGTGCACCGGGAGAAGTTCAAGCCGCTCGGCGGGCCCGACGGCGGCAACGGCGGTGAGGGCGGCAGCGTCATCCTCATGGTCGACGCCAACATCACCACCCTGCTCGAGTACCACCACTCGCCCAAGCGCAAGGCCACCAACGGCAAGCCGGGCGCGGGCGGCCACCGCACCGGCTCCACCGGCGAGGACCTGATCCTCCCGGTGCCGGACGGCACCGTGGTGCTCGACCGCGAGGGCAACGTGCTGGCCGACCTGGTCGGCCATGGCACCAGCTTCGTCGCCGCCGCCGGCGGCCGGGGCGGCCTGGGCAACTCCTCGCTGGCCTCGGCCCGCCGCAAGGCCCCCGGTTTCGCGCTGCTCGGCGAGCCCGGCGAGGCCCGCGACATTGTGATGGAGCTCAAGTCCGTCGCGGACGTGGCGCTGGTCGGGTACCCGAGCGCCGGCAAGTCCTCGCTGATCTCGGTGCTCTCGGCCGCCAAGCCGAAGATCGCGGACTACCCCTTCACCACCCTGATCCCCAACCTCGGTGTGGTCACCGCCGGTGAGATGGTCTACACCGTCGCCGATGTCCCCGGCCTGATCCCGGGCGCCAGCCAGGGCAAGGGCCTGGGCCTGGAGTTCCTGCGCCACGTCGAGCGCTGCTCCGTCCTGGTGCACGTGCTGGACTGCGCGACGCTGGAGCCCGGCCGGGACCCGCTCACCGACCTGGAGACGATCGAGGCCGAGCTCGCCGAGTACGGCGGCCTTGAGGACCGTCCGCGCCTGGTCGCGCTCAACAAGGTCGACGTGCCGGACGGTCAGGACCTCGCCGACATCACCCGCTCCTCGCTGGAGGAGGCCGGCTACCGCGTGTTCGAGGTCTCCGCTGCCTCCCGCAAGGGCCTGCGCGAGCTGAGCTTCGCGATGGCGCAGATCGTCGGCGAGGCCCGCGCGGCCAAGCCGGTCGAGGAGAGCACCCGGATCGTGCTGCGGCCCAAGGCCGTGGACGACGCCGGCTTCACCGTCACCGAGGAGGACGGCGCGTACCGCGTGCGGGGCATCAAGCCCGAGCGCTGGGTTCGCCAGACCGACTTCTCCAACGACGAGGCCGTCGGCTACCTCGCGGACCGTCTGGCCCGCCTCGGTGTCGAGGACCAACTCTGGAAGGTCGGCGCGCACGAGGGCGACACCGTCATCATCGGCCCCGACGAGAACGCCGTCGTCTTCGACTGGGAGCCGACCATGGCCGCGGGCGCCGAGATGCTCGGCCGCCGTGGCGAGGACCACCGCTTCGAGAGCCCGCGTCCGGCCGTCGACCGCCGTCGCGAGAAGCAGAAGGGCCGCGACGCCGCCGAGACGGAGTTCCTGGCCTTCGAGGCGCTCTCCAGTGGCCGGGCGGCCGTCGAGGGTGACGACGACGAGGACTACTGACCTGGCCGCCGGGGCTCCGATGCCCTGACGCCCGGTCAACGCCGCGGCCCCTGCCCCCCGTTGTGGGGGGCAGGGGCCGCGGCGTCGGTCTGCGTACTAGCGGGGCCGACGGTTGCCGCGGTTGCTGCTGTTCCGGCGGCTGCGGAGGATGCGGCGGTTCTGCCGGATCACTTGGACCAGGAGGCCTGGAGCTTCAGCAGGTCGTTCAGGTCGCTGTAACCCACGCTGCTGACCGTGTTGCCGGTGAGCGAGACGATGGCGCAGCCCTTGACCTCGTTGCCCTTGGCGAAGCCGTGGAACTTCGCGCCGGTGCACTTGGGCACCGGCTTCGCCGCGTTGCCGGCCGGCCAGCCCTTCTGCCCGTTCTGGTCGTACACCGCGAACTTCGAGTCCGGTGCGGTGAAGGACAGGCTGGCGTCGCCGATGTTCTTCATGGTGTAGCTGACGTAGATGAGGGTGCGGCCCTCCAGTCCGGCGGTGGTGTCGCCGGCGGCCTTCAGGTCGTCGACCGAGCCGGTCTCGTAGCCGGTGACGGTGACCTGGAGCTTGGTGGCGACCTTGGCCTGCTTGTCGGCGAAGTCGACGGTGGCCGGCTGGCCGACCTTGACGGGTGTGGCGGCGGTCGGGGCCTTACCGCCGCCGCTGCCACCCGCGGCGGCACCGCCCGCACCGGCGCCACCCGCGGCCGCGCCGGTGGGTGCGGCGGTGGCTCCGGCGGTCGCGGCACCGCCAGTGGCGGCCCCGCCGACAGCGGCCCCACCTGCGGCGGCGCCGGTGGGTGAGGCGGTCGCTCCGCCGGCGGCGGCGCCACCCGTTGCGGCTCCGCCGGCAGCGCCGGCCGTCGCGGCGGTGGTGCCCGCGGCGCCCGCGGCGGCGTCGCCGGAGACGTCGCTGTTGTCCGGGCCGCAGGAGGTGAGGGTGAGGCTGACGGCGGCGGCCATTCCGGCAACCGTGAGCTTCATGGCGTACGAACGCATCGTGAGGTACTTCCTCGGGCAGCCACCCGCGCCGTCAACGGCCTGCCCATGCGGGAGTCGCCCGAACATGGGCTGAGAGATTGGACGGGCACAGCGGGCAAGAAGCCGTCCCCCGAACTGGCTATCGGTCAGGGACCTTATCAGCAGCCACTGTCCGCCCCTTACGCATCGTCAGCCTCATGGGTGAGCAGCCGGGGTGGAGTTGGTGAGAACATCGTGCGCCCGCCGTCCCCGTCCGGCGGATGGAATCCCATGCGACCGCGCTGCCCCGATCGCGTAGATTGCGGAGGAACGACGGGCCGGGCGCCCGCCGTCCCGGAACAGCGGAGGAACCAGCGCGATGAGCGACCAGACACTGCGGGAGGAAGTACTGACCGCACGGCGGATCGTCGTCAAGGTCGGATCCTCCTCACTCACCACCGCGGCCGGCGGCCTGGACGCCGACCGGGTCGACGCCCTGGTGGACGCGCTCGCCAAGGTGCGCAGCCGCCCGGACACGCCCGAGGTCGTCCTGGTCTCCTCCGGCGCCATCGCGGCCGGGCTCGCCCCGCTCGGCCTGGAGAAGCGCCCGCACGACCTGGCCCGCCAGCAGGCCGCCGCCAGCGTCGGACAGGGCCTGCTCGTCGCCCGTTACACCGCGTCCTTCGCGCGGTACGGCATCCGGGTCGGCCAGGTGCTGCTGACCGCCGAGGACGCCAGCCGCCGCGCGCACTACCGCAACGCCTACCGCACCCTCGACCAACTGCTGGCGATGGGCGCGATGCCGATCGTCAACGAGAACGACACCGTGGCCACCGCCGAAATCAAGTTCGGCGACAACGACCGCCTGGCCGCCCTCGTCGCCCACCTGGTCCGCGCCGACCTGCTGGTGCTGCTCTCCGACGTGGACGGCCTCTACGACGGGGACCCGAGCCGCCCCGGCACCAGCCGGATCTCACAGGTGGCCGGCCCGCAGGACCTCGCGGGCATCGAGATCGGCAGCGCCGGCAAGGCCGGGGTCGGTACCGGCGGCATGGTCACCAAGGTGGAGGCCGCCAGGATCGCCACCGGTGCGGGCATCCCCGTCGTGCTCACCGCCGCCAGCCACGCCGCCGACGCCCTGGCCGGCCGGCCGACCGGCACGCTGTTCCTGCGCACCGGCAGCCGGAGCGCCGACCGGCTGCTCTGGCTCGCCCACGCCAGCAGCCCGCGCGGTGCCCTCCACCTGGACGAGGGCGCGGTCGAGGCGGTCGTCTCGGGCGGGGCCTCGCTCCTGCCGGCCGGTGTCACCAAGGTCGACGGCGACTTCGCTGCGGGTGATCCGGTGGACCTTCTTGGCGAAAACGGCCACATCGTGGCGCGCGGGCTGGTCAACTTTGATGCGAGGGAGTTGCCCCGCCTGCTCGGCCGGTCCACACGTGACCTGGCCCAGGAGTTCGGCGCCGCGTACGAGCGCGAGGTCGTCCACCGTGACGACCTGGTTGTCCTGCGCGGCTGACAGGCCGCTCCGCACGGGGTGGGTGGGCCCCTGCCGTCCGGCACCGGGCGAGAAGGGGGAACAGCCGTACGCGCCGGGCCGGGGCCCCGGCCCGGCCGACGACACGACATCGCCGAACAGGAGGCCGCCGGTGGGACGCAGGGGCCAGGGAGCGCTGCCCGGAGCAACGGCGGAGCGGAGGCTGACCAGCATCGTGGGCGGGCGTACCACCGAGGGCCCGGCCGGGTCGCCGGAACCCGCCGACCCGGCCACCCCCGCCGGCTTGCCCGGACGCCGGCCCGAAGAGGCCCAACCGGTCGACTCCGTACGGGAGTTGCGGCCGGGCGGCGAGCCGCGCGTTGACCCTCCGGCGCCGGCCGAGCAGGCCAGGCTCTGGCACGTGGTGCTGAGCGTCGCGGGGCGGGAGACCTCGCTGACGGCGCTCAGGGCCGGGCTGGAGCGGCTGGCCCACGACCACTCGTTCTTCCTGACCGCGCGGTACGCCGCCGACCACGCCGAGATCCGCTACTGGGAGCAGGCCCGTGACCTGCACGACGCGGCGGCGATAGCCCTGCGGTTGTGGGGCGAGCACAAGGCCACGGCCAACCTGCCGGCGTGGGAGATCGTGGGCCTGGAGGTCGTCGACCGCACCACCTACCACAAGCGGGTCGCCGAGGGCTTCGGCGATCCGCCGCCGCAGCTGGGCGGCGTGCACCCGTACTGAACCTCATCGGGGCTCGGCTCGCCTCCGGGACGCTCTTCCTTTCGACACCGGCGCGTCCCTTCGGCCCGCTCACCGGGGGCGCGGGGCCGGGGTGTCTCACCGGCCGAAATGGGGGTCGGGGGGTGGTCGGCAGTCGTTACGCTTGGCTCATGACCAGCGACCTCGCACCCGCAGACAGCCCCGTCATCGCCGTAGCGCGCCGAGCCCGGGAGGCCGCCGCCGCGCTCGCCCCGCTGCCGCGCCGGGCGAAGGACGCCGCGCTGCTGGCGATCGCGGACGCGCTGGTGGCCCGTAGCGCCGAGATCACCGCCGCCAACGCCGAGGACGTCGCCCGCGCCCGCGTCGCCGGCACCGCCGAGTCCGTCATCGACCGGCTGACCCTCGACGACGAGCGGATCGCCGCCATCGCCTCCGACGTACGGGACGTGGCGGGCCTGCCCGATCCGGTCGGCGAGGTGGTGCGCGGCTACACGCTGCCCAACGGCCTGGACGTGCGCCAGGTCCGGGTGCCGCTCGGCGTGGTCGGCATCATCTACGAGGCCCGTCCCAACGTCACCGTCGACGCCGCCGCGCTCTGCCTGAAGTCCGGCAACGCCGTCCTGCTGCGCGGCTCGGCCTCGGCCTACCGCTCCAACTCCGCGCTGATCGCGGTGCTGCGCGACGCGGTCGCCTCGGCCGGCCTGCCCGCCGACGTGATCCAGCTCGTGCCCGGCGAGAGCCGCGATTCCGTTCAGGAGCTGATGCGTGCCCGCGGCCTGGTCGACGTCCTGATCCCGCGTGGCGGCGCCTCGCTGATCCGCACCGTGGTGGAGGGCTCGACCGTCCCGGTGATCGAGACCGGCACCGGCAACTGCCACGTCTACGTGGACGCCCGGGCCGACCTGGCGATGGCCGTCGGCATTCTGCTGAACTCCAAGGCGCAGCGGGTCAGCGTCTGCAACTCCGCCGAGACCCTGCTCGTCCACCAGGACATCGCCGAGGAGTTCCTCCCGCTGGCGCTGGCCGCTCTCGCCGAGGCCGGGGTGACGGTGCACGGGGACGAAGCCGTGCTGAAGGCCGCCGAGGGCTCGCCGGCCACCGTGGTGCCCGCCACGGATGCGGACTGGGAGACGGAGTACCTCTCGTACGACCTGGCGGCGGCCGTGGTGCCCTCGCTGGAGGAGGCCGTCGCGCACATCCGCCGCTGGTCCTCCGGCCACACCGAGGCGATCGTGACCACCTCGCAGGCCGCCGCCCGCCGCTTCACCCAGTTGGTCGACGCGACCACCGTCGCCGTCAACGCCTCCACCCGCTTCACCGACGGGAGTGAGTTCGGCTTCGGCGCGGAGATCGGGATCTCCACCCAGAAGCTGCACGCCCGCGGCCCGATGGGCCTGCCGGAGCTGACCTCCACCAAGTACATCGTCACTGGTGACGGCCATGTCCGGGGTGAGGCCACGCAGACCGTCGGCGGTGCGGGCGAGGCCGGCTGAGCTGCCCGCGTCACACGGGTGAGGGAGCAACTGCGAGGAGCCACAGACAAAACGCCCGCCCGGTAATAGGCTGAATCCGTGGCTGAGGATGTGGGGGGCTCTCCGTACCCCGACGACGCCGACCACGGTGGTACGGATGACGAGTTCGCCACCGTGGTCTTCGATGAGGCCTTCGTGCGGTCCGCCGCCGTGCACGAGCCGACGGCCAAGGAGCGGCAGTTGGCCGCCGCCGAGGCCCGGTTCGAGCCGGAGACGGTCGGCCCGGGCTGGAGCTACGACCTGCCGCCGGGGGACGGGCTGCCACTTGAGCTGCGGCCCTACCCGAGCGGGCTCGACGCGGACCACCTCTACCCGGATCCATGGTCGGGCCCCGGGCGGGCCGGCGGCGGGCGCCGGGCCGGCCGCTGGGGGCGTAGCGCCCGGTGGGGCCGGCACGCCACGTACGATCCGGCGCAGGCCTCGCGCGGGCGGTATGTGGCGCAGCAGCGCTGGCACCGGCCGGTCGCCTGGGTGCTTGCCGTGATCATGGGCGTGAGCCTGGTCGCGGTGGCGGTCGCGGCGGTCTACCAGGGTGCGGGCGGGGCCGGCAACGGCTCCCCACGGCGTCCGGAGACGGGCAGCAGCAGCCCCGGGGCGGGCACCTCCCCGCTGGCTCCGGAGCCATCGCTGGCCGTCATCGCACCGGCGGGCTGACCCTCGGGGGCCGGCCCGCCGGGTGCCCGGCCGGAAGTTGCGCGCGAGCCCTCGTGGCGGCGCGCTTACCGCCTTACCCTGGTGTCATGGGTGACCCGCGAGAGCCTCCGGAGGGTGCGCCCGAGGGCGGTTCCGGAAACGAGGACGAGTACCGATCCGTCGTCTTCGACGAGTCCTTCGTGCGCGCTGCCCGTATCCAGGAGCTCTCGGCACGTGAGCGTCTCGGCGGCGGGTTCGGACGCGCCACCCGGCCCCGGATCCGGCTCGGCCCGCTGGGCACGGTGCCGCGTCAGGCCGTCGCCCTGCTGCTGGTGATCGTGCTGGCGTTCGCGGCCGCGGTGTACTTCGGCATCAGCTCCCCGAGCCGGGAGGGGACCCGGCCTGCCGGGAGCCAACTGACGGTCAGCCTCATGGCGCTGAGCCCGACCGCCACCGTTCAGCCGGTGGGCGACCCGGCCCATCCGTTCGCCGCGCTGCCGGTCGGTTACGGGGACGGCAGCGCGGGGCTGGGCGTCCCCGCCGCGGCGGCGACGGCGCACTTCACCAAGATCGAGGTGACCCGGGCGCTGGACACCGTGCAGCGCTACCTGGTCGCCTCCTCGCTGGCACCCCGCGCGCTGACGCAGGGCGACACCGGGGACGTACGGACCTTCGTCACACCGGGTGAGCTGGCGCAGTACGACCAGAGCATGGCCACCGCGAGTGACGACCAGCATCATGCGGCCACCGGCTGGATCGTCCGCTTCGACCCGGCGCAGGTGGCGCTGGCCACGGCCTCCGTGAAGGTGACGGGCGACGTGCGGGTGGACGAGTCGGGCGACGGGACGCTGCGGATCAGCACCGACCACACCTTCGTCTACGCGCTGCGCGCGGCCGGCGCGCCCGAGTCGGCCCCGGTCACCCTGCAGAGCGTGCGCCGCGAGCTGCACTTCGACCTGGATCGCGGTGACATCGCCGCCGGGCAGCTGCGCCTGGTCGACTCGGTGCTGCAGAGCGGGCCCACCGCGTGCGGTGTGCCGCTGGCCAACTACCTCCAGCCGATCCTGGCGGCCCCCGGCGGTACGGCCCCGCCGGCGCCGCCGGCCATCGACCCGGGCAACCACGCCCGTCCGGCCTGGCAGCAGTGCGGGGTGCTGGCCAACGGCTGATGCTGCTGACTCCGACCGACCGGTGGCCGCCGCCCGTACGGGAGCGGCGGCCACCGTGCCGGTCAGCGGTGGTCAGCGGTGGTCAGCGGTGGTCAGCGGTGGTCAGCGCCGGTCAGCGGACGTCGCCGGCCTCGCCGGAGGACGAGGCGGAGCCGGCCGTCGAGGTGGCGCGGGCGCCGGTGAAGGTGTCGCGGAGCTTGCCGCCGACGGTGTTGACGCCGCCCGCGACATCGCGGATCAGGCCCATCAGCGGGTCCTTGCTCTCCTTGACCGAGGTCGAGTAGTGGTCGGCGGCGGCCTTCCACTGGTCGGTGACCGAGGTGTCCGCGTCCTGGCTGCGGCGCGGGTAGGCGCCGGCCAGGATGGAGCGGTACTCGTCGCTCTCGGCCCACTTCTTCAGCTGGGCCACCCGGACCACCGCGAAGGGGTGCGTCTGTGGCAGCACCTGAAGCAGCTTCAGTACGCCGTCACGCAGGTCACCGGCCTTCTCGTACTCCTCGGCCTGCTCCAGGAAGGCGTCGACGTTCATCTCGCCGAGCTGGTGGCCGCCGGCCAGCTTCATCAGGCCGCGCATCGAGGCCTGGACGTCCTGCCCGGCGAGCAGGCCGGCCCGGTCGCAGGAGAGTTCGGCCTTGCGGAACCACTCCTTGAGCGCGGTGATCAGCGCCGTGATGGCCAGGCCGCCGAGCGGTACCCAGGCGATCCGGACGGCGATGTTGGTGAGGATCAGCAGCATCGTGCGGTAGACGGCGTGGCCGGACATCGCGTGGCCGACCTCGTGGCCGACCACCGCCCGCAGCTCCTCCTCGTCCAGCAGCTCGACCAGGCCGCTGGTGAGCACGATGATCGGGCTGTCGATGCCGATGCACATGGCGTTGACCGCCGGGTCCTGCGTGACGTAGAGGTCCGGGACCTTCTCCAGGTCCAGCACGTACGCCGCGTCGCGCACCATGTTGTGGAGCTCGGGGAACTGGCGCTCGGAGGTCTTCACGGCGGTGGCCAGGAACATCAGCCGGATGGAGCGCTCGGAGACCAGCCCGGCGAGCTTCTTCAGCACGTCGTCGAAGCCGGTCAGCTTGCGCAGGGCGACCAGGGCGGAGCGGTCGGCCGGGTGCTCCCAGGCCCGGGTGGAGATCTCCGGGAAGCGCTGGCGGCGCCGGCTGGGGCTCTTGGTGGTCGTATCGGTCATGGTGTGCGTACCCTCCTGGTCGACGCCGGTCCCGGCGCTGGTGGCCGGCCCCCGCTGGTCTTCGCCTGCAACGACTTCCTGTGCAACGTTCGCGGCCTCGAACTCGTCCCCGGCGCAGCGTCATCGGCCGCTTCGCGCGCCCCGCCCGGCCCGGCCGCGGGGGCGGTGGCGGGTGCGCGCACGAGGGCGGTTTACGCTGAATGCCCTGGAGAGCCGAGACCAGCCCTGGCCGCGGTGCAGAGCAGACCGAGGAGCCCGCCGATGTCCCACGAAGCCCTTGTCACCCTGGCCGGTCCGATCTCCGACGCGAACGGCCCCGGGCTGTTCCTGCGGGTGATCGTGGTCGCCTCCTTCGTCGGCGTCGGCCTGCTGGCCTGGATCCTGCTGCGGGCCGGGCGCAGCAACTGAGCATGCCGCCGCCGGCTCACGCCGGATCAGACGCAGTGGGCCGCCGCGCGGTTGCACCGGGCCCACCCGTACGATGACCCGGTGGGCCCTCACCGGCCCGCACCCCTGGTCCGTCACCCGAGCCGAGAAGGTCCTGCCGACCATGAGCACTGCTGCCGCACTCCCCGTCCTGAACCTCATCGCCGAGGGCGAGGGTGGCAACCACGACAGCCTGAACCCGTACCTCACCGGTGGTGGCGGCCTGTTCATCCTGCTGCTGCTGCTCTTCGTGACGACCCGGTTCAACCGCGACCGCTGAGCCGGGCACCGCTGCGGCGGTGAGGCAGGCCCCGGGAGCGCCCGGCCGAGCGGCGGACGCTCCCTTCGGTATGCGCGCGGGCCGGTGGGGTAGCACCGGAACGGGCGTCGCGTAAGGTGTGGCGGCATGGGACAGCAGGCCGAGACCCCCGGCGGACCGGTGAAGAAGCGCCTCGGCGTGATGGGTGGCACCTTCGACCCGATCCATCACGGGCACCTGGTCGCCGCCAGCGAGGTGGCGAGCGCATTCCACCTCGATGAGGTGATCTTCGTACCGACCGGGCAGCCATGGCAGAAGAGCGACCGCCGGGTGACCGCGGCCGAGGACCGCTACCTCATGACGGTCATCGCGACCGCCGAGAACCCGCAGTTCTCGGTCAGCCGGATCGACATCGACCGCCTGGGCCCGACGTACACCGTGGACACGCTGCGCGACCTGCGCGCGCTGCACCCGGACGCCGACCTGTTCTTCATCACCGGCGCCGACGCGCTCGCCCAGATCCTCTCCTGGCGGGACTCCGAGGAACTCTTCTCGCTCGCCCACTTCATCGGTTGCACCCGCCCGGGGCACACTCTGTCGGACGCCGGGCTTCCGGTGGGCGGGGTCTCCCTGGTGGAGGTGCCCGCGCTGGCCATCTCCTCCACGGACTGCCGGGACCGGGTCGCCAACGGCGAACCGGTCTGGTACCTCGTCCCGGACGGCGTGGTCCGCTACATCCACAAGCGGGCGCTCTACGCGCCGGCCCAGCCTTGATCCCGGGAGGGGCGGCGTGAGCGGAACGGCAGGGCGCAGGGGCCAGGAGGACGACGGCTGGCCGGCCGGGCAGTCCCAGCAGCCCGGGTACGCGCAGCAGTCGCAGCAGTACCCGGGGTACCAGCAGCAGCCCGGCTACGACCAGGGCGGCTACCAGCAGTACGACCAGTACGACCAGTACGGGCAGCCCCAGGAGGGGTACGCCGGCCAGGGTCGGTACGACGGCTACCCGCAGCAGCCCGGCCACGTCCAGGGGAGCCACGTCCAGGGCGCCTACGGGCAGGGCGGGTACGAGCAGCCAGGCTACGAGCAGTCGGGGCACGGCGGCCAGCAGTCGTACGACCAGTACGACCAGTACGGGCAGCCGCAGGCCTACGCGCAGCAGCAGGCGCCCACCGCGGACCGCTACCGGCAGCCGGGCTACGACGGGTACCAGCAGCAGTACCAGCAGCACCAGCAGTACCCCGAGACCGGCTACGGCCAGGGCGAGCAGTACGCGCAGCCCGGGCAGTACACCGCCGTTCCGCAGCCCCCCGCCGCCGCCCCGGTGGCGCCGCCGCCGGTGCCCGCGCCCCCGCGCCCGAGGCCCGCCCGGCCCGAGCCCGCGCCGCCCGCAAAGCCGGCGGCGCCCTCCGAGCAGGTCGGCGGCACCCGCGCGAACAGGGCGGCGCAGGCCCAGGCCGCCAAGGGCGCGAAGCCCGGCGACGACGACTACAACACCGGCGAGTTCACCTTCGTCGACGAGGAGGCGGAGGAGAGCGAGGACGTCATCGACTGGCTCAAGTTCGCCGAGTCGAGGACCGAGCGCCGCGACGAGCGCCGCCGCAAGCTGCGCACCCGGCTGATCGGCACCGCGGTCGCGCTGGCGGTGCTGGCCGGCGGCGGGGTGGGCTACCTCTGGCTGACCGACCGGCTCGGCGGGAAGCAGACGGCGGCCGCGGCCGCCGGAGCGCGCCAGGTCAACGTGGTGCACCTGCGGGACCTCCAGGGCAAGGTCTCCACCGCCCTGATCGTCAACGACGCGGCCGGCCACAAGGGCTCGGTGCTGCTGCTCCCGGACGGCCTGCGGCTGCCGGGCACGGGCGACTCCGGCACCACCACGGTGGGCCAGGCGCTGGACGCGCTCGGCCCCTCCGGGACCCGGGAGGGCCTCGGAGCGGTGCTCGGTGCCCAGGTGGCCGGTACCTGGCGGCTGGACACCCCGTACCTCCAGCTGCTGGTCTCCCAGCTCGGCGGGATCCGGGTGGACACCGACGCCGAGGTCCGTGACGGTGGCAAGGCGGACGGCAAGGTGCTGGCCGCGGCCGGCAAGAACGTCCTGCTGAACGGCCAGGCCGCCGTCGCGTACGCCACCCTGCAGGCCGCCGGCGAGGGCCGCGACGCTCAGCTGAAGCGGTTCGGGCAGGTACTGGACGCGGTCGTACGGACGATGCCGGTCGAGCTGAAGGACGCCAAGGACGACGTGCACCGGATGGGTGCGGTGCTCGACCCCTCGCTGCCGGAGGAGGCCCTGGCCGGTGTCCTGGTGCAGCTCGCCCAGCAGGCCAAGGACGGGCACTTCGGCACCGGCGCGCTGCCGGTCAAGCCGGACGGCACGCTGGACGACGCCACGGCGGGCAAGCAGGTCAAGGACGTGCTCGGCGGCACCGTGCAGAACGCCGAGGCGGGCAACGCCCCGGCCCGGGTCTCCATCCAGGACGCCACCGGCAACGACCAGGCGGCGGCCGCGGCCCAGGTGCAGGTGGTCAACGCGGGCCTGACCTTCGTGCCCGGCGGCGCCAAGGCCGGCCCGCAGGGGGCGAGTGAGATCCGGTACACCAGCGACGCCCGGCAGGCCGCCGCGAAGTCGCTGGCGACCAGCCTCAACCTGCCCGAGTCGGCGGTGAAGAAGGTCGGCGACGGCCAGAGCGTAGATCTGCTGGTCGTCCTCGGCAAGGACTACCAGCCGCCGAAGGCCCAGTAGGCCCACCAGGCCCCGGCGGCCGCAGGGGGGCGGCCCTAACGTCGGCCCTGCCGTCGCCCCTGCGTCTGTCCGGTCGGCCCGGCCGCGGTGGTCCCGAACAATAGGTCCGGGGCCGCCGCGGCGGCGTGAGATCCTGGAAGGCACGTCCCACCGGCCTGCGCCCGTGGGGCTCCCCAGCAGTCGAGCCGGAAGTACACCGTGACCGTCACCGACCTCAGCCAGCAGCTCATCACCGTCGCCGCCCAGGCGGCGGCCGACAAGCTGGCCCACAACATCATCGCGTTCGACGTCAGCGAGGTGCTGTCGATCACCGACGCCTTCCTGATCGCCTCCGCGAACAACGACCGCCAGGTCAAGTCGATCGCCGAGGAGATCGAGGAGCAGCTGCGCGAGAAGCTGGACATGAAGCCCGTGCGCCGCGAGGGCGAGCGCGAGGGCCGCTGGATCCTGCTCGACTACCTGGACATCGTCGTGCACGTCCAGCACTCCGAGGAGCGCTCCTTCTACTCACTCGACCGGCTCTGGAAGGACTGCCCCGAGCTGCCGCTGCCCGAGGACGCGCTGGCGACCCGCAACCGCCCCGAGGGCGCGGACACCGACGCGGCCGGCAACGTCACCGCGCCGGCCGACAACTTCGGCGCCGAGGACTACAGCTGAGCCGGGACGCGCGGGGTCCGCGCATCGTCTTCTGGCGGCACGGCCAGACGTCCTGGAACCTCGAGTCGCGGTTCCAGGGCAGCACCGACATCGAGCTGACCGGCCAGGGTGTCCTGCAGGCCCAGCGGGCTGCCCGTCTGCTGTCCGGCCTGCACCCGGACCTGCTGATCTCCTCGGACCTCCAGCGCGCCCGGCGTACCGCCGAGGAGCTGGCCAAGATCGCCGGGCTGGACGTGCAGCACCACGAGGGCCTGCGTGAGACGTACGCGGGGGAGTGGCAGGGCCTGACCAACGCCGAGATCCGCGAGCGCTTCCCCGAGGAGTACGAGGCCTGGGCGCAGGGCGAGCCGGTCCGGCGCGGGGGCGGCGAGCTGGCCGTCGAGGTGGCGGACCGGGCCGTACCGGTCGTCCTGGAGGCGGTCGAGAAGCTGCCCGAGAACGGCACGCTGGTGGTGGTCAGCCACGGCGGCACCATCCGCACCATGCTCGGCTGGCTGCTGGGCCTGGAGCCGCCGCTCTGGGAGTGCTTCGGCGGCCTGTCGAACTGCTGCTGGTCCGTCCTGGGCCGGGGCGCGCGCGGCTGGCGGCTGCTGGAGCACAACGCGGGCACCCTGCCGCAGCCGGTGATCGGCGACGACACCTGACGGTCGCGTGGGGCCGCTGAGTGCGGGATTTCGCAGTTCCGGGCCTGACCAGCTAGAGTCTTCCTCGTTCGCAAGGAGAGAACGCCGCCCGGCAGGGAGGCGGGGAATCCTACGAGTGCGGGGCTGTAGCTCAGTTGGTAGAGCGCTTGCATGGCATGCAAGAGGTCCGGGGTTCAATTCCCCGTAGCTCCACTCCGCACCAGCGGTCCGCGAGGGCCGTACGTGTCGCGGGGCTGTAGCTCAGTTGGTAGAGCGCTTGCATGGCATGCAAGAGGTCCGGGGTTCAATTCCCCGTAGCTCCACAACGACGGAGAAGGGCGCCCCCCCCCGGGGGGGGGGCGGGCGCGGGGGGGGGGGCCCGGGGGGGGGGCGGGCGCGGGGCCCCCGTCAGGCGCCCGGGG
>NZ_JBITGZ010000002.1:140057-163749 GCF_044457565.1 Kitasatospora sp. NPDC050543
TGGTTTGGTTTTGTTTTTTGTTTGTGCTGGGGTTTTTGTTTTTGTTTGGTTGCTGGTTTTCCCCCCGGCGCTCCCCCCCCCCGGGGGCCCCCGCCCCCCCCCCGGGGGGGCCCCCCCTTCCGCGTGTCCGGGGCCCGGTGTCATGGCCGGGCGCGGGGCCCCGTTCAGGCGCCGTGGGAGCACCGGTAGGCGCCGGCGGGGGGGTACCGACATCCGCTCGATCCGCTCGCGGTCCTGCGACCCCTCCGGCGTGTACACCACCATGTAGTGCTCGGGCGCCGCGGGGATGGTCAGGTAGGCGGCCTTCATCCGCAGCTCGCCCACCACGGGGTGCCGGAACACCTTCAGCGCGGTCCGTGCCGGCGCCACCTCCTGCCGGGCCCACAGCTCGCGGAAGCGCTCGCTGACGGCCGTCAGCTGCTCGATGTAGTACTCCCAGGCCGGCTCGCCGACATGCTTGCCGTACGCGGCCCGCAGCACCCCGACCATCCTGGGCAGCTCCTCGTCCAGGTTCAGGAAGGGATTGCAGCAGGGTGGTGCGCTGACGGTGCACCACAGGCTGTTGAACCCGCCGGTCGGGGCGAGCGGCCGGCCGGCGCCGAACAGCGCGTCGTACGGGGCGTTGTGCAGCAGCACGTCGTAGCGGCTGTTGCAGACCGCGGCCGGCAGCGGCGCGAGGGCGTCCAGGATCACCTGCGTCGACGGATCGAGGGTGGGGTGCGCGGGCTGCGCGGCGGCGTCGACCGTCACCCCGGCGAGCCGGAACAGGTGATCCCGCTCGGTGCGGTCCAGCCGCAGCGACCTGGCCACCGCCGTCAGTACCTGCGCGCTGGCGTTGATCGGCCGGCCCTGCTCCAGCCACGTGTACCAGGTCACCCCGACCCCGGCGAGCTGCGCGACCTCCTCGCGGCGCAGCCCCGGGGTGCGCCGGCGCAGCCCGGGCGGCAGTCCGACCTCCTCCGGGGTGACCCTGGCCCGGCAGGCCTTGAGGAAGCCGGCCAGCTCGGTCCGGCGACGGTCCTGAGGCCGGGGCGTCGGGGCGGGGCTCTCGTCGAGGGTGGTCATACGGCACATCGTGCCGTACCCGGGACGGTGCTGACAGGTGCTGTCGGTACCAGGATCAGCAGGCTCTAACCACCGGTACCGGCGCCGCCGGAGACTGGACCCATGACGGACCTTCAGACCAGACCAGCCGCGCCCGCCGTGCCGACGGGACCCTCCGCGCCGGCCCGGACGGCCAGGCCCGGCCTGCTCCTCGCCCTCGTGCTGAGCGGCCAGTTCATGGCCGTGCTCGACGTTTCCATCGTGAACGTCGCCGTGCCCACCATCCGCACCGACCTGAACGCCTCCGGCGCCGCGCTGCAACTGGTCATCGCCGGCTACACCATCGCGTACGCGGTGCTGCTGATCACCGGTGCCCGGCTCGGCGCCCGGTACGGCTACAGCCGGCTCTTCCAGCTCGGTCTGGCCGCCTTCACCGCCGCCTCGCTCGCCTGCGGGCTGGCGCCGGGCACCGGCTCGCTGATCGGCTTCCGGCTGCTCCAGGGGGTGGGCGCGGCGCTGATGGTGCCCCAGGTGATGAGCCTGGTGCAGCGGACCTTCACCGGCGCCGCCAGGACCAGGGCGCTGGGGCTGTACTCGGCGGTGCTGGCCGGCGGCATGGCGGTCGGCCAGGTGCTCGGCGGGGTGCTGGTCAACGCGGATCTGTTCGGCACCGGCTGGCGGCCGGTGTTCCTGGTCAACGTGCCACTGGGCCTGGCCCTGCTGGCGGCCGGCGCCCGACTGCTGCCGAAGCTGCCGGGCGATCGCAGCCGGCGCTTCGACATCCCCGGCGTGGTGGTGCTGGCCGCCGCCCTCGGGCTGCTGGTGGTGCCGCTGGTGCTCGGCCACGAGCTGGGCTGGCCCACCTGGGGCTGGGCGATGCTGGCGGGCAGTGCGCTGCTCTTCGTGCTGTTCGCGGTGGTGGAGCGGGGTATCGCCCGGCGAGGCGGCCAGCCGCTGATCTCCGGACGGGTGCTGCGGGCGCCGGGGCTGCTCCCGGCCGCCGCTGCGATCTTCATGATCATGGCGGCCTTCTCCGGCTTCCTCTTCGCCTTCGCCCTGCACCAGCAGGCCGGACTCGGCCACAGCGCACTGCGGGCCGGCCTGCTGTCCGCGCCGGTGGCCGTCGGATTCGGGGTCTCCAGCCTGCACTGGCAGCGACTGCCGGGCCGGCTGCACCCCCCGCTGCCGCTGCTCGCGGCGCTGATCGTCGGCCCCGGTTACCTGCTGCTCGGGGCGCTGCTGAGCGACGGGTTGCGGATCGGCCCGGTGGCCGTGGCGCTGATGACCGGGCTCGGGCTGGTGGCGGGCTGCGCCTACGCGCCGCTGTTCGCCCGGGCCCTGGGCCGGGTCGCGCCGGCCGACGCGGCGGACGCCAGCGGTGTGATGGTGACGGTGATCCAGCTCGGCCAGGTGGTCGGCGTGGCGCTGCTGGGCACGATCTTCCTGGGCGAGGCGCGGCTGCCCGCCCCGGCCCGGGTGTCCGGGCACGCGTTGCTGGTCACCGCCGTCGCCGTCGCGGCCTGCTTCCTGCTGGCGGGACTGTTCGCCGCCCGCTCCCAGCGGGCGGTGCGGGCCCGCTAGCCGGGCACCCGAACGGATTAGTGGAGCACCCCTTCGACCGTGTAAAGTAGTCGATGTCGCCGAGGGAACGTTTCGGTGACATCGCAGGTCAAGGGGCTGTAGCTCAGTTGGTAGAGCGCTTGCATGGCATGCAAGAGGTCCGGGGTTCAATTCCCCGTAGCTCCACAGATCACCGAAGGCCGCCTCCCGCACCGGGGGGCGGCCTTCGGCGTTCCCAGGCACCGGGGGCCCCTGTCCGGGCCGCGCGGGCGGGCGCTACGGTCGTGTCATGGCCGACCTGGCGCGGAAGCGGAACGACGAGCTGGCCCGGATCCTGCACCAACTCGCCTGGAACCCGGAGCGGCTGGCCCGCGAGGTCAACCTCGCGCTGCCCGTCGGACTGGCGATCAGCTCCACCGCCCCCTACAAGTGGCGCGACCGTGGCATGGTCCCGCGGGCCCCGCACGACCAGACGGTCTGTGAGGTGCTCAGCCGCACCCTGGGCATCGCCGTCACGTACGAGCAGCTCTGGGGCCGGATGGGCAGCAACCGCGGCGCCAGGATCCTCTCCCCGCGGCTGCTCACCGACCCGTGGACGGCCGACACCGCGCAGACCGCGCTGGCCGAGGCCGGCGCCGACGCGGGGCCCGTCCGGCTGACCGACCTCTTCCGGGGCGACGAACTGGAACAGGCCGCCCGGCACTGGGCCTCCCCGCCGCCACCCGTCACCGGCGGCGAGGGCGCGCTGCGGATAGCCCCCGAGCAGCTCGCCGACCTCAGGCTCTCCCATGACAGCAAGCAGCGCCTGGAGCGCGCCTGCGGCGGCGGCCTGGTGCTCGACCCGGCCAAGGCCGAACTGGCGATGGTCGGCAAGCTGCTGGAGCTCGGCGCGTACCAGGAGCGGCTCGGGCGCGAGCTGTACGGCGCGGCCGGCCGGCTGGCCCGGCTGGTCGGCTGGGCCAACTACGACATGGGCAACGACGCCGCCGCGCAGCGCGCCTTCGTCGCCGCGCTAAGGGCCGCACACGTCAGCGGCGACCCGAGGCTGGGCGTGAGCGTGGTCGGCTGCCTCGCCGTGCAGGCCACCCACAACGCGGGCGGGCGCGGCCTGGACGCGGTCGCGATGCTCTCCACCGCGCTGCGCGCCGCCGACGAGGTGCTGACCCCGCGTGAACGCGCCCTCCAGCTCGGCCGGATCGCCCGCGCGCACGGCCGCAAGGGCGAGCAGATCAGCGCCGAGGCGGTCGCCGAGCGGGCGTTCCTGGCACTGGAGGGCGAGCCGGGCCACGGGCAGGAGCGGGCCGACCTGGAAGGCATGGTCGGGGAGGCGTACCTGTTCCTCGGCGACCACGAACGCGCCCGGGTGCTGCTCGCGGGCGCGGTGGCGGCGCTGGCACCCGAGCGGGCCAGGGCGAAGGCACTGCTGATGGTGCGCCTCGCCGACTCCCACCGGCGTACGGGGGAGTGGGAACGGGCCGCCGCGATCGCCGACGAGGCCAGGCTGCTGGCCGCCGGCATGCAGTCGGCCCGGGTGGCCCGGGCGCTGCGCGACTTCGACGCGGCCTGCAGAGCGGGATAACCGCCGGGGGCCTGGCGGGCTTGCGGTACCCTGAGCCCATGCGAACCGTGCGCCTGCTCCTTAGCCGGCCGCGCTGACCAGGACCGGCTGAGCCCTCGGGCGGGCGCCGGAGTCGGCGTGGCGTCCCCTCCTGCGAGGGGCTTTTTTGTTTTCCGGGCCTGCCGGGACCAACTGGTCCCGCCCCGGGAGCCCCGGCCGCCCCGGCCTCCGGTTCGCTAACTGACATCGATGGAGCTTGAAGGATCATGAGCGAGACGACCCCTGCTTCCGGCGCGGCCGAGGCCGCCACCGAGCCCTTCCGGTACAGCGCCACCCTGGCGGCGGAGATCGAGTCCCGCTGGCAGGACGTCTGGGAGAAGGAGGGGACGTTCGACGCCCCCAACCCGAGCGGCTCGCTGGCCGACCCCGGTGCCGGCGACGTGGCGGCGCGGCCGCACAGCTTCATCATGGACATGTTCCCGTACCCGTCGGGGGCCGGCCTGCACGTGGGCCACCCGCTGGGCTACATCGCCACCGACGTGTACGCCCGCTACCAGCGGATGACCGGCCACAACGTGCTGCACACGCTGGGCTACGACGCCTTCGGCCTGCCGGCCGAGCAGTACGCGGTGCAGACGGGCACCCACCCTCGGATTTCCACCGAGGCGAACATCATCAACATGCGCAAGCAGCTGCGCCGGCTGGGCCTGGGCCACGACTCGCGGCGCTCGATCGCCACGATCGACCCGGAGTACTACCGCTGGACGCAGTGGATCTTCCTGCAGATCTTCAACTCCTGGTACGACGAGGCGGCCGGCAAGGCCCGCCCGATCGCCGAGCTGATCGCCGAGTTCGCCGCCGGCTCCCGGCCGACCCCCGACGGCCGGGCCTGGTCCGAGCTGTCCGGCGCCGAGCGCGAGGACGTGCTGGGCGAGTACCGGCTGGCGTACTCCAAGGAGGTACCGGTCAACTGGTGCCCCGGCCTGGGCACCGTGCTGGCCAACGAGGAGGTCACCGCGGACGGCCGCTCCGAGCGCGGCAACTTCCCGGTCTTCAAGTCGAAGCTGCGCCAGTGGATGATGCGGATCACCGCGTACTCCGACCGCCTGATCTCCGACCTGGACATGCTGGACTGGCCCGAGGCCATCAAGCTGCAGCAGCGCAACTGGATCGGCCGCTCCGAGGGCGCGCGGGTCGACTTCGCGGTGGGCGAGGACGCCATCACCGTCTTCACCACCCGCCCTGACACCCTGTTCGGCGCCACCTACATGGTGCTGGCCCCCGAGCACGAGCTGGTCGACTCCATCGTCCCGGCCGCCTGGCCGGCGGACGTCCCGGCCGAGTGGACCGGCGGCGCCGCCACCCCCGGCGAGGCCGTCGCCGCCTACCGGGCCACCGCCGCCGCCAAGTCGGACGTCGAGCGCCAGGTCGAGGCCAAGGTCAAGACCGGTGTCTTCACCGGCTCCTACGCCGTGAACCCGGTCAGCGGCGAGCCCGTCCCGGTGTTCATCGCCGACTACGTGCTGATGGGCTACGGCACCGGCGCCATCATGGCCGTCCCCGCCCACGACCACCGCGACTTCGCCTTCGCGCGCGCCTTCGGCCTGCCGATGCGCTGCGTCGTCGAGCCGACCGACGGTCGCGGCCAGGACCCGGCCGAGTGGGACGACGCCTTCGACACCTACGACTCGGTGATCGTCAACTCCGCCCACGACGACCTGTCGCTGGACGGTCTGGGCGTGGTGGCCGCCAAGGCCGCCGCCACCGCCTGGCTGAGCGGACGCGGCATCGGCGAGGGCACCGTCAACTACCGTCTGCGCGACTGGCTGTTCAGCCGCCAGCGGTACTGGGGCGAGCCCTTCCCGATCGTCTACGACGAGGACGGCGTGATGCACGCGCTGCCCGAGTCGATGCTGCCGGTCGAGGTGCCCGTGGTCGATGACTACTCGCCGCACACCTACGACCCGTACGACTCCACCTCCTCGCCGAAGACCCCGCTGTCGCGCAACGAGGCCTGGGTCAACGTCGAGCTGGACCTGGGCGACGGCGTCAGGACCTACCGCCGCGAGACCAATACCATGCCCAACTGGGCGGGTTCCTGCTGGTACGAGCTGCGCTACATCGACCCGGCGAACCCGGCCAAGGTCGTCGACCCGGCCAATGAGGCGTACTGGATGGGCCCCACGGCCGAGAAGCCGGCCGGCGGCGTCGACCTGTACGTCGGCGGCGCCGAGCACGCCGTGCTGCACCTGCTGTACGCCCGCTTCTGGCACAAGGTGCTGCACGACCTGGGCCACGTCTCCTCGGTCGAGCCGTTCCACAAGCTGTTCAACCAGGGCATGATCACCGCCGACGTCTACCGCGACGAGCGGGGCTTCCCCGTGCCCGCCGCCGAGATCGAGGAGCGCGACGGCCAGTACTTCTGGCAGGGCGAGCCGGTCAAGCGCGAGGCCGGGAAGATGGGCAAGTCGCTCAAGAACGCGGTGGCGCCCGACGAGATCGCGGACGAGTACGGCGCCGACACCCTGCGCCTGTACGAGATGTCGATGGGCCCGCTGGACGTCTCCCGCCCCTGGGACACCCGCGCGGTGGTCGGCTCGTACCGCTTCCTGCAGCGGCTGTGGCGCAACGTCGTCTCGGAGACCACCGGCGAGCTGGTCGTCACGAACGAACCGGCCGACGAGCCGACGCTGCGCGCCCTGCACAAGGCGATCGACGGCATCCGCGGGGACCTGGCCGCGCTGCGCTTCAACACCGCCGTGGCCAAGGCGATCGAGCTGAACAACTACCTGGTCAAGCGCGGCTCCACCCCGCGCGAGGTGGCCGAGCAGATCGTGCTGCTGGTCGCCCCGCTGGCCCCGCACATCGCGGAGGAGCTGTGGCGCCGCCTGGGCCACCGCGAGTCGCTGGCCTTCGCCGACTTCCCCGTCGCCGACCCCGCGTACGTGGTCGACGAGGCCGTGACCTGCGTCGTCCAGATCAAGGGCAAGGTCAAGGCCCGCCTGGAGGTCGCCCCCACGATCTCCGATGCCGAGCTGGAGGCGCTGGCGCTGGCCGACCCGGCCGTCGTCGCGGCGATCGGTGACGCGCCGGTGCGCAAGGTCATCGCGCGCGCTCCGAAGCTGGTGAACATCGTCACGGGCTGACCCTGGTCGGTGTGACGTGGTGCGGCCCCGCCGGGATTCCGGCGGGGCCGCGCTGTGTTGTGTGCGGTGACTCCTGCCGTGGTGCGGGGCCGGGAGGAACCCGGCTGGGGTATCGCGTGCACCGGCGGGCGTGTGCGTGGGGCGCGTGGGTGGAATGAGTGGGGCGGGCGTTTCGGGCGGGCGTGAGGGATGGGTGTGGGCTGGGCGCGTGGGATGGCGTTGGGGTCGGGGTAATCCCCGATCTGTCCCTGATCTCCGGGGCGTTGCCCGGTTTGACCTGCCCGGGGGAGCGCCGGGGCGACTACGGTGGAAGCCTCGGTGACCGCGTCGGCCAGTGCTCCACGGCCGGTGGTGGTAGGCGCGGTGTGCCCGGCCCGGGTGCGCTCGGTTCGGCGGAAGGTGGCTCGTGATGGACGTGCTCGGTGTGGTGTTCGCTCTCGCCCTGCTCTTCGGTGTCGCGGTGCTGACCCTGGCGGTGGTCGGCACGGTCAAGGCCGCCAAGTCCATGGCCAGGAAGGTCGAGCGGCACGAGGCCAACGCCCGGCGCGCCGTCGAGAACGTCACGCTGCGGGCGAAGACGTACACCAAGCCCGGACCGCAGGGCCAGATCTCCGCCGTCCGGCTCGGCCTGCGGACCTCGCTCGACGGCACCCGGCAGGTGCTGGAGGGCGGCCTCGCCGAGGACAGCCAGCTGGCCGAGTCGCTGGGGCTGCTGGCCCGGCTCGACGCGCTCGCCGGCGAACTGGACGGTGAGCTGCGGCTGCTGGAGCGTGAGCCCGACACCGCGCGGATCGCCGCCAAGCTCCCGGAGCTGCGTGAGCGCGCCGAGCGGATCACCCACTCCGCCGAGACGATGCGCTGGGCAGCCCAGGACCGGATGCACCGCTTCGCGGACGACGAGCTGGCCCGCCTGAGCAAGGAGTGCGAGAACGAGGCCGGTGCCCTGCGGCACTGGGACACGGCAGCCGGGGGTGGGGCTGGTGGCGGCTCCGGCTCCGGCTCCGGCGCTGGGGCGTCTGGCGGGGCGGGGGCCTCTGCGGGCTCCTCCGGCTCGGCCGGCGGGCCTGGTCGGCCGCAGGCGCAGCGGGCCGGGCTGACCTCGGGCGGCGGGCGTCCGAGCGCGGAGGAGGCGCTCGGCCTCGCCGACGCGCTGGCCACCCGCCTGGCCCAGCGCCTGCGCAAGCCCAGCACGGGCTCCTCGGCGGGCTGAGCCGGCCCGAGCGGTCACCGGTGGCCCTTGCGGCGAGGTGAGGACCGTTCGCCTGCGCGACTGCCGCCCCGTGGCGCCGCCCGGGTGCGGTGCGCCCCGGGGCGGCAGCGCTTGCTCGTGGGTCCTCCCCTCCGGTCGGATCGGCTAGTCATCCGGCTATCCGGGTCATCCGGTCCATCGGTGGTCGCGGCGGCCGGCGAGGGGTGGGCGCTGTCCTCCGGACGGGACGGGGAGTAACCTCCGGCTCATGCCCGCCGACCTCGCAATCGTCACCGACTCCACGGCCTATCTGTCGCAGCCCGCAGTCGACCGCCACGGCATCACCATCGTGCCGCTGAGTGTCGCCGTCGGTGACGAGGTACTCGCCGAGGGGGTCGAGATCTCCCCGAAGGACGTGGCCGAAGCGCTGCGTGCCAAGCATCGGGTGACGACCTCGCGGCCCGGCCCCGAGACCTTCGCCGCCGCCTACCGCGCGGCCGCCGAGGCCGGCGCCAGCGGGGTGGTCTCGCTGCACATCTCGGCCGAGCTGTCGGGCACGTACGAAGCGGCCGTGCTCGCCGCCGCGCAGGCCCCGATTCCGGTCCGAGTGGTGGACAGCCGCCTGGTGGGCATGGCCCTCGGGTACTGCGTGCTGACGGCCGCCGAGGCCGCCGAGGCCGGTCTCGGTCTGGACGCGGTGGCGGACGCCGCCGCGCAGCGGGCCGCGCGGACCAGCGGGTTCTTCTACGTGGACACCCTCGAACACCTCCGCCGCGGCGGCCGGATCGGCGCCGCCCGGGCGCTGCTCGGCTCGGCACTCGCGGTGAAGCCGCTGCTGCACCTGTCGGCCGGGCGGATCGAGCCGCTGGAGAAGGTCCGCACCGCGTCGCGGGCGATCGCGCGCCTGGAGGAGATCGCCGTCGAGCAGGCGGGCGAGCGCGAGGTGGACATCACCGTGCACCACCTGGCCGCGGCCGAGCGGGCCGAGCCGCTCGCCGAGCGTCTGCGTGAGCGGGTGCCCGGGTTGCGGGAGCTGTACGTGGGTGAGGTGGGTGCCGTGATCGGCGCGCACGTCGGCCCCGGGCTGCTCGCGGTGGTGCTCTCGCCGCGCTGATCGGCGCAGTGGGCGGGGCGGGGCGGGGCGGGGTCGGGGCGGTGGTCGGCCGGGGGCCGGGGCTGGTTCGGGCCCGCTCGCCCGCCGGTTCGGGGTGGCTGATCACCCGTGTGGGGGACATGAGTTATCCACAGGGCCCGGTTGTCCACAGGCTTTTGGCGACTTCCCCGCGGTGCTTGATCTGCCCGTACCGTCCTCGGGCATGAGGACCCTGACACCCGGTGCCGCCAGGCGCCGTGAGACCGCTGAGACCGTCCGCGACCGGATCTCCACGCTCTTCGCCGTCGAGCCGCTGCCGGCCTCGGCACCGCACCTCGCGATCGGGGCGTCAGGCTCCGACGAGCTCCCGGACAGCTGGCCGCTCGGGCCGGAGCCGGAGCCGGAGCCGGCGTCGGGGGTGGGGGCGGGGCGGGAGCCGGGGCCGAGACCGCTGCCGAAGCCGCCTCCTGACGCTCCGCCGTCCGAGTCGCGACCCTCGGAACCCTCGGGGCCGCCCCTGGACGAAGGCCTGCTCGTGCCCGAGCGCCGGCGGCGCGTCACCGGGCCGAGCCACGCGCGCTCCTGGCCCGTTCGGTCATGGTGGCCGTCGCTGATGCTGGATCGGCGCGCCGTGCTGGGGCTGGCCGTCCTGCTTCTGCTGGCCGTCGGGTACGCCGTGCAGCACTTCTGGCTCGGCCGGCCGCAGGCGGTGCCGATCCCCGCGGCCGTGGCGCCGACGGCGGAGGTCGTGCGGGGAGCCGGCACGACCGCTCCCGCCGTGCCCGCGGCCTCCGCGGCCGTGGTGGTGGACATCGCGGGCAAGGTCCACGCGCCGGGCCTGCGCACTCTCCCCACCGGGTCCAGGGTGGCCGACGCACTGCGGCTGGCGGGCGGCCCGCTCCCCGACGCCGACACCAAGGGCCTCAACCTGGCGAGGGTGCTGACGGACGGTGAGCAGATCGTGGTAGGGGAGCCGGCGCCGCTGGCGGCTGCCACGGGTGTGTCCAAGGCGCCGTTCAGCCTCAACCACGCCACTCTCGAACAGCTCGACTCGCTGCCGGGTGTCGGTCCGACCTTGGCTCAGCGCATCCTCGCGTACCGAGATGCGCACGGCCCCTTTCGGTCGCTCGACCAGCTGCGCGAGGTCAGTGGGATCGGCGAGCGCACCTTCACCGAGCTGCGGCCACTGCTCCTGCTCTGACCCACTCTGACCCACTCTGACGTTCACCTGATCGACTCGACTCGACTCGACCCGCCTCGGCCCGGCCCGCCGTACCGCCTACCGGATCGGAGGTGACCTGATTCCCGCACCCGCCGACACTCCGCTCGCCCCTTCCTCCTCCTCCCGCGGCGTGCCTGTCCAGGCCGTCCCGCCCGACCCGACGACCTCGCCCCGCCCGGCGGATCTCCGCCTGCTGCTGCCCACCGCCTCGGCGTGGGCGGTCACGGCGGTGGTGCTGAGCCTCGATCCGAGCCACAGCGCCGCCTCGGCCGGTGCGGCCGTCGGTGCCGTCGCCCTGGCCGGGTACCTGCTGGCCCGATCCGGCGGGCGGACCTTCCGAGCCCAGCACCGTCATGGGCCGAGCAGCCGCCGCGCCGCGTCCGTGACCCTGGCCGTCGTGCTGCTCACCGCAGCCGCTGCCACCGCCACCACCCTGCTCCACACCGCCGACCTGCATCGAGGACCGCTGCCGGCGCTGGCCGCACCACCGGAGGACCCGCCGGCGCCGCGCCCGGGCGAGCCGCCGGCCCGCGCTCCCGCCGCCCCACCCGACCTGCTCGTCGAGCTCACCATCGCGGGCGACCCCGAACCGCGTACGTCGCGCAGCCGGGGGACGGCCCCCGGCCAGTCACTGGTCACCGTGGACGCCATCGCCGACAAGGTGACCACCAGGGCGGGCGCCGAGCCGCCCGCCACCACCCGGACCCGCACCCCCGTCACCGTCATGGTCCGGGCCGAGGACGCCCAGCGCTGGCAGGTGCTGCTCCCGTCCACCCGGATCGCCGCCGACGTCCGGGTCCTCCCGGCGGGGGAGGGCCACGACGACACGGCCGCGCTGCTCCTCGCGCACGGGCCGCCCAGGGTGCTGGCGCAGCCCGGCCTCGTCCAGCGGATCGCGGGCGGCCTGCGGGCCGGTCTCCGCTCGGCCTGCGACCATCTCCCCGCCGATGCGCGAGGCCTGCTGCCGGGCCTGGTCGTCGGCGACACCTCCCGGCTGCCCGACGACCTGCGCGACGCGTTCCGGGCCACCGACCTCGTCCATCTCACCGCCGTCAGCGGCGCGAACCTGTCGATCGTCCTGTTCGTCCTGCTCGGCGCCCCCGGCCGGGCCGGCACACCCGAGCGCCTGGGGCTCGCCGCCCTGCTCGGGCTCTCGCTGCGCAGCACCGCCGTCCTCGGGACGGCCGTCGTCCTGGGCTTCGTCACGATCTGCCGGCCGGAGCCGAGCGTGCTGCGGGCCGCCGCCACCGGCCTGATCGGGCTGCTCGCACTCGGCACCGGCCGTTCCCGCCAGGCGGTTCCGGCACTCTCGGGCGCGGTACTGCTGCTGGTCCTGCTGGATCCCTTCCTCGCCCACTCCTACGGGTTCCTGCTCTCGGTGCTCGCCACCGCGGGCCTGCTGACCCTCAGTCCGCGCTGGGCGGCCGCACTGCGCGAGCGCGGCTGGCCGCGTCACCTCGCAGCCGGCTTCGCGGCGGCCGCAGCGGCGCAGGTGCTCTGCGCACCGGTCACGGTGCTGCTCGCGCCCAGGGTCAGCCTCGTCGCCGTGCCCTGCAACCTGCTCGCCGAACTGGCCGTCACCCCGGCCACCCTGCTGGGCTTCGCGGCGCTCGCGGTCCACCCGCTGTCCGCCGCGGCCGCCGGATTCCTGGCCGACCTGGCGGCCGTCCCGGCGGGTTGGCTGGCGGTGGTCGCCCGGCACGGTGCCGCGATGCCGGGCGCTCAACTCTCCTGGCCCGGTGGCCTGCCCGGAGCCGTCGTCCTCGCGCTGGCCACCCTTGCCGCCTACTGGGCCGCCCCACTCCTGCTGCCCGCGCCCACCGCACCGGACGCCGCCGCCCGGGAGCCCCGGACGCGCCGGGTCGCGGGTGCCCCGGCCCGGGCCGTCCTGGCCGGCGTGTTCGCCCTCGTCCTGCTGGCCCTGCTGCTGCGCCCGCCGGTGCTGACCAGGATCACCACGGGCTGGCCGCCCGCCGGGTGGCGGCTGGCGGTGTGCGACATCGGCCAGGGGGACATGCTGGTGCTGCCGATCGTCCCGGAGAGTGAGCCGGAGGCCGCGCCGGACAGCGCGGTGGTCATCGACACGGGCCCGGATCCACGCACCGCCGACGCCTGCCTGCGGGATCTGGGCATCACCAGCGTGCCGCTGCTGCTGGTGACGCACTTCCATGCGGATCATGTGGAGGGCGTGCCCGGGGTGCTGCGCGGGCGGGAGGTCGGCGCGATCGAGGGCAGCACGCTGGACGAGCCGCCGGGTGAGGCGGCGAGAGTGCGGGGGTGGGCGGCGGCCGCCGGCGTCCCACTGCTGCGTGCCGCTCGGGGCGAGCACCGCACGGCCGGACCGTCCCTCTCCTGGGAGGTCCTCTGGCCGGACGACCAGCAGCCGGCCCGGGCCATCGCGCAGCCGGGCCCGGGCGCGCCGCCTGACGCGCGGTCGAGCTCGCCGTACGGCGCCGCCGCGCCGGGGGCGAACAACGCCAGCGTCGCGCTGCTCGCGACCGTCGGGCGGGCCGACCGGCCCGGGGGAGGCCTGCGCATCGCGCTGCTCGGCGACCTGGAGCCGTCGGCGCAGGCCGTGCTGCTCAACCGGTTGAGGCCCGGCCGGGTGGACGTCCTCAAGGTGGCGCACCACGGTTCGGCGAACCAGGACTGGGACTTGGCGGCCGCCTTGCGCCCCCGGCTGGCCCTCATCTCCTGCGGCCGGGACAACCCCTACGGCCACCCGTCCCCCAGGACGGTCGACCGCCTACGAGCCCTGGGCGCAACCGTCCTGCGTACGGACCAGGCCGGGGACATCGCCGTCCTCGGCGACAGCCCCGCGGCCCTCCGCGCGGCCACCCACCCGCCGGACCGGCCGGAGGCGCGATGACCGGCGTCGGGTGGTCCGGCGACGTCGGATGGTCCGGTGAGGAGTCCGCCGAGCAGTGCGTTGAGCAGTTCGGAGGGCCGGGCCGGGATCAGCCCTCCTCGCGCCAGCCTTCGTACTCGGCGGCGAGGGCGTCCAGTACGGTCAGCAGCTCGGTCGTCCACCCGGTCTCCGGCGGTTCCACGACCACCAGCCACTGCGCGTCCTCGGCGTCGTCCTCGCCGGCGAGGGCGTCACGGACGACCTCAAGGTCGCCGAGGTCCAGCCGGCGGGCGGAGAGCTCTTCGGCGGCCTCGTCGGCGGCGTCGCGGTCGGGCAGGACGAGCAGCTGGCGGGCCTGGAGGTCGATGTTGTCATTCTCGGTCACGCCCTCATTCTCCCGACCCCGTCCGACGCACTTCCGCCCACCCCGGCACCCGGGAACAGCCGCTCCGGCGAGCCGCCGCGCAGCACGTCCGGGCTCCCGGCGCCTGCGGGCCCGCGTCGCACCGGTACCGGTACGCGTACCTGTGCCGGGCCGGTTCCGGTCCTCCCCACCGCCGGACGATGCCGGACGGCGCCGGAGGTGTCCGTGGCGCGTGGGATGCTGGTACGCGATGGCCAGGAAGAGTGCACCCGACGACCTGCTCGCCCCACTGACCCTTGCGGTCGGCCAGGAGGAGCTGCTGCTCGATCGCGCGGTCGCCCAGGTGGTGGCGGCGGCGAAGGCGGCGGATCCGGACACCGACGTACGCGATCTCGCCCCCGGTGCGCTCCAGCCCGGCAGCCTTGCCGAGCTCACCACGCCCTCGCTCTTCGCCGAGCGCAAGGTGATCGTGGTGCGGGCCGCGCAGGATCTGTCCGCCGACTCCGTGAAGGAGGTCAAGGCGTACATCGAGTCCCCGGCCGAAGAAGTGATCATGGTGCTGGTGCACGCCGGCGGCGCGAAGGGCAAGGGGTTGCTCGACGCGGGCCGCAAGGCGGGTGGCCGCGAAGTGCAGTGCGCCAAGCTGTCCAAGGCGGGGGAGCGGCTCGCCTTCGTCAAGGGCGAGTTCCGTACGCTCGGCCGGTCCGCGACCCAGGAGGCGTGCCAGACGCTGCTCGATGCCCTCGGCAGTGACCTGCGTGAACTGGCGGCCGCGTGCAGCCAGCTGACCGCCGACGTCGAGGGCACCATCGACGAGACGGTTGTCGCCCGCTACTACAGCGGCCGGGCCGAGGCCACCGGCTTCGAGGTGGCCGACCTCGCGGTCACCGGCCGGGCCGCCGAGGCGCTGGAGCGGTTGCGCTGGGCGCTGGCGGTCGGTCAGCCGCCCACCGGTATCACGTATGCGCTGGCGTCGGGCGTCCGCAGCATCGGGCGGCTGGCCACCACCGGCCGGAACATGCGCCCCGCCGACCTGGCTCGCGAGCTGGGCATGCCGCCGTGGAAGGTCGACCGGGTGCGCCAGCAGATGCGTGGCTGGACGGGCGACGCGGTGGCGACGGCGCTGACGGCGATCGCGCAGGCCGACGCGGCGGTCAAGGGCGGCTCGGACGACCCGGCCTACGCGCTGGAGCGTGCCGTGGTCGCGGTCGCGAAGGCCGCCCGCTCCGGCGCCCGCACCTACTGAGCAGCGCCGAAAGCAGGCCGGCCCCACTCCGCTCACGAGCTCACGAGCTCACGAGCTCTCCCGCTCACGCCCCCAACGACTGGCCGCCTCAACGCCGGGCCGTCATCCGCCGACCGCCTTCAGGGCGTCCCGGCCGTCGGCGAGCAGTGCCTGCCTGATCGTCTCCCGGTCGGGTGCGGTCGTCTTGCCCTGCTGGTAGCTGCCGCTCCAGGAGAAGTAGAGCGTCATGCCGCCGTCCCGGACCTCCAGCAACTGGCTGACGCTGCGCCAGGTCTTGTCAGAGCCACTGGGCTCCTCGCGGAAGGCGACGAAGGCCTGCTCACCGAGGTTCGGTACGTCGCTGATCTGGTACTGCTGCTGCTGGAGGGCAGACCTGGCGGCCTCGAACTCGGGGCGGGCGCTCACGGCCTTGTGCAGGTTGATGTCCAGGTACAGCGTGGCGTAGTCGCTGTCGCCGGTGCCGGTGCGCTTCTGCGACGCACTGCAGGACATCGAGTCCAGCGCGGAGTGCCGGGTGCTGTGGTGGTAGGGCGAGTCGTCCTTCGACGGGTAGAGCTGGCTGAACTTGACGAACTTGGCCGTCTCGCACAGATCGTCCACCACGCGGTACTTGGCCACGCTCTCCGGCGAGCTCGCGGTGCTGACCAGGCCCGGCAGGCCGAGCACGGCGGCGGTCCAGGCGCCGGAGGCCAGTACCGCGCCGGCGAAGGCCCAGCCCGCGTTGCGGCGCAGGCCGCCCTTGCGGCCGGCGGGCGCGGCGGGCACGCCGGGTGCAGCGGCCATGGCGGGGCCGTACCCGGGAGCGGCGAAGGGCGGCGGTTGCTGCGTCGGGAAGCTCCCGTAGCCCGAGCCGGCCTGCGGTGGCGTCGCCATGGAGATCCCCCTGTGTGGTCCGGCAGTGCGGGTGCGTCCCCGCCCGGACCGCGGGCGCGGCTGCCCGCCCGATCAGGCGATCGGCCGGTCCGGCGAGCGATCCCGGTCCGACGACGATATCGGGATGACCCGCGAGTCCCCCGCTGGGGCAGGTCCGCGGGCCGGGCCCCCGTGCCGGGCGTGCCGCCGTGCCCGCAGATGCGTACTGCCCGCCCGGAGTGATCCGGACGGGCAGTCGGCGAACGGCCTGTGACCAGGCAAGTCCGCGGTCAATCTGTGCACCGCACCCGCGTGGCGAACGCAGGCCGCGTGCGGTACGAGTCTGTGCGCCTCAGGGTTCCGGGTAGAGGGCCGGTTCGACCTGAGGGGGTGGGGCAGGAGCCCCGAGGCGTCAGGCCTGGACGGCGTTGACGCGCTTGGTGATGGCCGACTTCTTGTTGGCGGCCTGGTTGGCGTGGATGACGCCCTTGCTCACGGCCTTGTCGAGGGCCTTGGAGGCCTCGCGGGCCAGCACGGTGGCCTTCTCGGTCTCGCCGGTGGCAGCGGCCTCGCGGGCCTTGCGCAGAGCGGTCTTCAGCGAGGACTTGACGGCCTTGTTGCGCAGGCGCGCCTTCTCGTTGGTCTTGTTGCGCTTGATCTGGGACTTGATGTTCGCCACGAAGGAGCCTCAGTCTTGTTCGTAATGGTTTGAACGAGGTTGCACCGGTCGGCTCGGGGTCAGCTGAGAGGGCATGCCAGAGCCGGGTGCAGCGACCAACGCTACCAGGGGCCTCGGCCCCGGCCCAAACCGGAGCCCGCCCGCGTACCGGAGCCCGCCCGTGTACCGGAGCCCGCCCGCGTACCGGAGGCCGTCCGTGTACCGGGGCCCGTCCGCCGAACCGCGCCGTCCGTCGGGCTGCGCCGCGCAGACATGTACGAGGACAGGAATGCGCGAAGCAGGCCTGCGCGAAGCAGGAATGCACGAAGCATGCCCGCCCACGCGCCGCGCAGCCGCTGCTATGCGAGGAGCAGTGGCTCCCCGTAGTGCTCGACCTCGGGGAACGGCGCGTAGAAGTGGTGCAGCAGCGCCCGCCACCGCTGGTACTCCGGGGAGCGGCGGAATCCCTCGGTGTGGTCGGCGAGCGTCTCCCACTCCACCTGGAGCAGGAAGCGCGAGTCGCGCCCCTCGTCCAGGCAGCGTCGCAGCCGCAGCGAAAGGAAGCCGTGCTGCACCGCGATCAGCGGCCTGGCCTCGGCGAACGCTGCCAGGAACTCGTCCTCCCGGCCCGGAAGGACGTCGAGCAGTGCGCTTTCCAGGATCACGGCCCGGAGTCTACGGGCCGCCTGCGGACGGCTGCGGTGTCCCGGTGGCCACACTCGGCGGGGGCGGGCGGCCGGGCGGCCGGTGGGCCTCGGCGGCCTGCGTGAGAGCTGGACAGCGAGGCGGCGCGGGCTCGTGGGAAGATGGGTGGAACCATTTCGATCGGACGAGACCGTCCGGTCCCGGGAGCAGCCGGTCAGCGATGATCCGGACACCCCGGCCCCCGGACCAACGGAGAATCGGACCAAGGTGCCCGCGACCCCCAGCAATGTGCCAGAGCCCAGCCGTACCGACCCGGCGCTGATCCGCAACTTCTGCATCATCGCCCACATCGACCACGGCAAGTCGACCCTCGCAGACCGGATGCTGCAGATCACCGGCGTGGTCGACCCCCGGCAGATGCGCGCCCAGTACCTCGACCGTATGGACATCGAGCGCGAGCGCGGCATCACCATCAAGTCGCAGGCGGTCCGCCTCCCCTGGGCGCCGACGGTCGGCGAGGGCGCGGGTACGACCCACATCCTCAACATGATCGACACCCCGGGCCACGTCGACTTCACCTACGAGGTGTCCCGCTCGCTCGCCGCGTGCGAGGGCACCGTCCTCGTGGTGGACGCCGCGCAGGGCATCGAGGCGCAGACCCTCGCCAACCTGTACCTGGCGCTGGAGAACGACCTCACGATCGTCCCGGTGCTCAACAAGATCGACCTGCCGGCCGCCCAGCCGGAGAAGTACGCCGCGGAGCTCGCCCACATCATCGGCTGCGACCCCTCGGACGTCCTCAAGGTCAGCGCCAAGAGCGGCCTCGGCGTGCCGGAGCTGCTCGACCACCTGGTCGAGAAGATCCCGGCCCCGGTCGGCGTCAAGAACGCCCCGGCCCGCGCGATGATCTTCGACTCGGTCTACGACTCATACCGCGGTGTGGTCACCTACGTGCGTGTCGTCGACGGCCAGCTCACCAAGCGTGAGCGGATCGCGATGATGTCCACCGGCGCGACCCACGAGCTGCTGGAGATCGGCGTCATCTCGCCCGAGCCGAAGGTCGCCGACGGCCTCGGCGTCGGCGAGGTCGGCTACATCATCACCGGTGTGAAGGACGTCCGGCAGTCCAAGGTCGGTGACACCATCACCTCGATGCACAAGGGTGCGACCGAGCCGCTCGGCGGCTACAAGGACCCGCGCCCGATGGTGTTCTCCGGCCTGTACCCGCTGGACGGCAGCGACTACCCGCTGCTTCGCGACGCGCTCGACAAGCTGCGCCTGAACGACGCCGCGCTGGTGTACGAGCCGGAGACCTCGGTCGCGCTCGGCTTCGGCTACCGCTGCGGGTTCCTCGGCCTGCTCCACCTGGAGATCATCCGGGAGCGCCTGGAGCGCGAGTTCAACCTCGACCTGATCTCCACCGCCCCGAACGTGATCTACCGGGTGGTCATGGAGGACGGCACCGAGCACACCGTCACCAACCCCAGCGAGTTCCCCACCGGCAAGATCGCCGAGGTGTTCGAGCCGGTGGTGCGCGGCACCATCCTCGCGCCGAACGAGTTCGTCGGCGCGATCATGGAGCTCTGCCAGACTCGCCGAGGCAACCTCCAGGGCATGGACTACCTCTCCGAGGACCGGGTCGAGCTGCGCTACACCCTGCCGCTCGCCGAGATCGTCTTCGACTTCTTCGACCACCTGAAGTCCAAGACCCGCGGCTACGGCTCCTTCGACTACGAGCCCATCGGTGAGCAGAGCGCCAGCCTGGTCAAGGTCGACATCCTGCTGCACGGCGACGCGGTGGACGCGTTCTCCGCGATCGTGCACAAGGACAAGGCCTACAACTACGGCGTGATGATGGCCGGCAAGCTCCAGAAGCTGATCCCGCGCCAGCAGTTCGAGGTGCCGATCCAGGCGGCCATCGGCTCGCGCGTGATCGCCCGTGAGACCGTCCGCGCGATCCGCAAGGACGTCCTCGCCAAGTGCTACGGCGGTGACATCTCGCGTAAGCGCAAGCTGCTGGAGAAGCAGAAGGAAGGCAAGAAGCGGATGAAGATGGTCGGCCGTGTGGAGGTCCCGCAGGAGGCCTTCATCGCGGCGCTGTCCACCGACGCGGACGCTCCCAAGGAGAAGAAGTAGCGGTAGGCCGCACAGCGCGCAGGGCCCGGGGCGACCAGCCCCGGGCCCTGCGCGTAGCCGTAGCCGCGGCTGTAGCCCGGAGCCATCGCCGCCGGCTCTAGCGCAGTGAGCCGGCCACGTAGCGGACGATGCCGGCCTTGATGAGCCGCCCGGCGGCGCCCGTGACCACCGTCCGCCGCATCGAGTCGTCGCCGTGGATCAGCTGGAACAGCCCGTCCTCGCGACCGAGGCTGAGGCACTGCCCGGCGTACCTGAAGTCGAACGGCTTCGAGGTCCGCCCGCTGAGCAGCCGGCCGGTGTACTGGCCCATCGGCAGCGCGGTCGCGCAGCCCATCCGCAGGGTGCCGATGCCGGGGACGCTGACCGCGGCGGCGTCCCCGATCACGTGGACGTCGGGGTGCGAGAGCGAGCGCAGGTACTCGTCCACCAGGGCCCGGCCGTGCGGGTCCACGTCCAGGCCGGACTCGGCGGCCAGCGGGTGCGCCTCCATCGAGGCGGCCCAGGCCACCACGTCGGCCTCGACCCGCCCCCGGCCGGTGCCGAGACCGTCCGCCGCGACGGCCGTCACCGGCGTGTGCTCGTGCACCTGGACGCCGAGCCGCGCCAGCACCCGCAGGACGTGCGCGCGTCCCTTGGGCGAGAACCAGCCGCCCACCTCGCCCGCCGCCAGGATCCGCACCCGCCACGCCGGGTACGCCTCGGCCAGCTCGGCCGCCAGCTCGATGCCGGTCGGGCCGCCGCCGACCACGGCCAGGGTGCCCGGGCGGCGGGCGCTGCGCAGCCCGCGGCGGGCGCTGCGCAGCCGCTCGCGCAGCCCGGCGGCGCGCTCCACCGGGTAGGCGTGCTCGGCGGCGCCCGGTACGCCGTGCCAGGCGGTCCGGCTGCCGAGGGCGTGCACCAGGGTGTCGTAGCCGAGGCTCTCGCCGGAGTCCAGGAAGACCTTGCGGCCGGCGGGGTCGAGCTCGGTGACCCGCGCCCGCAGATGGGTCACCTGGCGCCCGCGCAGCAGGGTGGCGATCTCGGGCCGGTGCTCGGGGCGGCCGGCCGCGGTCTCGTGCTGGCGGATCCGGTGCAGGAAGCGGGTCTCGGGGGCGATCAGGGTCACCCGGTGCCGCCGGCCGGTCCGGGTGGCCGCGGACAGCCCCGCGTAGCCCGCGCCCACCACGACGATGTGCTTGCCGGTCATGTCGTCCTCCTCCGCTGCGGCAGTGCCGCGATCGCGCTGCGATCGCGCCTGTTCGAGAAGGGGACGAGGTAGCCGGTCAGGGTGTGACGGTGACCCTCGTCACATGCGTGAGCTTCTGCGGATTGACCACGATGTGCGCCTCGGTGATCCGCCCGTCGGCGACGGTGAGGGCGAGTACGCCGCCGACCGTGCCGTCCGCGTCATGGAAGAGCAGGCCCGGCTCGCCGTTGACCAGTGCGAACGCCACGCCGAAGGTGTCGGCGAACTTCCTGGCCAGGCCGGCCACCAGCCGCGAGACCTTGTCCGCGCCGAACACGGGCCTGGCGCCCGCGCTGACGATGCCGCCACCGTCCGAGTGCCAGACCACGTCCGGGTCGAGCACGTCCAGCAGGGCGCGGATGTCGCCGCCGGCGGTGGCGGCGGCGAAGGCGCGCACCACCTGCCGGTGTTCGGCGGGGTCGACCGGGCCGCGTCGCCCGCCGGCCCTGACCCGGCGCCGGGCGCGGGAGGCCAGCTGGCGGGCGGCGTCGGGGGTGCGCTCCAGCGAGGCGGCGATCTCATCGAAGCCGACCGAGAACACGTCGTGCAGGACGAACGCGGCGCGCTCGGCGGGGGTGAGCTGCTCCAGCACGGCCAGCAGCGCGAGCGAGACGGACTCGCCGAGCTCGGCCCGCTGGGCGGGGGTGTCCTCGTCCGAGACCAGCGGCTCCGGCAGCCACTCGCCGAAGTAGGACTCGCGCCGCACCCGGGCGGAGCCGAGCAGGTCGTAGCAGAGCCGGGTGACGACGGTGGTCAGGTACGCGCGCGGGTCGTCCACCGCGGAGCGGTCGGCCGCGCGCCAGCGGAGCCAGGCCTCCTGGAGGACGTCCTCGGCGTCGGTGAGCGAGCCGAGCAGCCGGTAGGCGACCGAGCCCAGGTAGCGCCGCTGCGCCTCGAAGGCATCCGCAGGGGTGCTCACGGAGGTGTTCGCGGAGGCGTTCGCGGGGGTGGCGCCCGTACGGGCTGAACTGTCGTCACTCACCGGGCCAAGGTATCGCCCAGGCCCTCGGGCGTCATCAGCCGTCAGCGGCCCGGCGGGCGTTCCCCGGCCCGGCCCGGGCGGTCAGCCGGTCAGCCGGTGGTGGCTTCGAGCAGCCGGCGCAGCAGGTGGTTGAGCTGCGCCGCCTCGTCCGCGTCGAGCGCGGCGAGGGCCTGCTGCTGCTCGGCCAGGCCCGCGCCGACGGCCCGGTCGATCAGCTCCAGCCCGGTGGGGGTGAGGGTGACCCGCAGTCCGCGCCGGTCGTTCGGGTCGGGGGAGCGGGTGACCAGCCCGGCGCGCTCCAGCTTGTCCAGCCGGCCGGTCATGCCGCCGGTGGTCAGCATCAGGCTGGCCGTCAGCTCGCGCGGGGAGAGCGTGTACGGCGCGTCCGAGCGGCGCAGGGTGGCCAGTACGTCGAACTCGCCCCGGCCGATGCCGAAGGCGCCGTACGCCTGCTCCATCCGGTCGCCCATGGCGCGTGAGATGCGAAAGATCCGGCCGAACGCGGTCATCGCCTCGGTCCGCAGGTCGGGCCGTACCCGGGCCCACTGCTCGGCGATGGTGTCGACGGCGTCGCGGCGCGGGGCGGGGTCCTGGTTCTGCTGCTCCATGGGGAGAGTCTTCCACAGGATCGCTTAGCGGGAAGTAGTTCTTCGGAAAGTAGCTTGACGACAAGTAGCTTACTGTTAAGTTACTTGCATGCCTTCTAGTCCGAGGCGGGGTGCCCCTTCCACAACCCGCCTCGGTTCCCGCCACCCGCGCAGCCTGAACCGGAGTCACCTGATGCGTACCGTCGCCCTCACCGCGCTCGCCCCGCTCGCCTGGGGCTCCACCTATGCCGTGACCGCCGAACTCCTGCCCCCCGACCGGCCGCTGCTCGCGGCCACCCTGCGCGCCCTGCCGGCCGGGCTGCTGCTGCTCGCCGTGACCCGGACACTGCCGCGCGGCGCCTGGTGGTGGAAGGCCGCCGTGCTCGGCGCCCTCAACATCGGGGTCTTCTTCGCCCTGCTCTTCATCGCCGCCTACCGGCTGCCCGGCGGGGTCGCGGCGGTGCTCGGCGCGGTGCAGCCGCTGCTGGCCGCGGGACTGGCGGTACCGCTGCTGGGTGAGCGGCTGAGCGGGCGGGCGCTCGCGGCGGGCCTGGCGGGGGTCGGCGGGGTGGCGCTGGTGGTGCTCAAGGCCACCGCCCGGCTGGACGGCGTCGGCGTGCTGGCCGGCCTGGCCGGGGCCGCGTGCATGGCGGCCGGGACGGTGCTGGCCAAGCGCTGGGGCCGGCCGGAGGGGGTCGGCCCGCTCGCCCTGACGGGCTGGCAGCTCACCGCGGGCGGGCTGCTGCTCCTGCCGGCCGCCCTTCTCGCCGAGGGGCTCCCGCCGGCGCTGAGCGCCACCAACGCGGCCGGCTACCTCTACCTGGCGACCGCGAACACGGCGCTCGCGTACTGGCTCTGGTTCCGTGGCATCGGCCGGCTGCCCGCGACCTCGGTGGCCTTCCTCGGCCTGCTGAGCCCGCTCTCGGCGGCGGCCATCGGCTGGGTCGCGCTCGGCCAGTCGCTGACGCTGCTCCAGCTGCTGGGCATGGCGGTGGCCCTGGGCAGCGTCCTGCTCGGCCAGCGCCGCCCGGCGGCGAAGACCCCGGCCGCCCCGGCCGCCCCGGCTGCCGTGGGCCCCGAGGCTCCCACGGCCTCGCCCGCCGCCCGGCGGTAGCCCGGCAGGCACGGCACAGCCCCGCACACCACGCCAGGGCACAGCCCCGCACACCACGCCAGGGCACAGCACACCACACCACGCCAGGGCACGGCACAACAGAGCACGGCACGCCAGAGCGCCGGGGCCAGTAGACGGGCCGGCCCACCGCCCGCTCCCGCCCCCGGGCCCCTGCGCGGCCCGGGGGACCCCGCGCCGCCCACCCGGCCCGCGGCGCGCCCCC
>NZ_JBITGZ010000002.1:163759-298617 GCF_044457565.1 Kitasatospora sp. NPDC050543
CGCCCGGCAAACCCCCCCCCACCCCCCGCCGGGCCCCCCACCAACCGCCCCCCCCCCGCCCCGGCGCGTGTCCTTTTGGCCGCCCCCGCCGACTTCCTGCTCCGGCGCTCTGGCACTTCAGCGTCCGGGGATCCCGCGCTCCGACCTCCGGGCCGTCGGAGCGCCGACCGCGCCGACCGCGCCGACCGCGCCGTCGCTCTGCCGGCCCGGCCGCCGAGCGCTCAGTCGACCTCGGCCACCGCGTCGGAGAACTGGGCCTGGTAGAGCCGGGCGTACGCGCCGTCGGCGGCGATCAGGTCGTCGTGCGAGCCCTGCTCCACGATGGAGCCGTTCTCCATCACCAGGATCACGTCCGCGTCGCGGATGGTGGAGAGCCGGTGGGCGATCACGAAGCTGGTCCGGCCGGTGCGCAGTCGGGCCATCGCGCGCTGGATGAGCACCTCGGTACGGGTGTCGACCGAGCTGGTGGCCTCGTCCAGGACCAGGATGCTCGGCTGCGCGAGGAAGGCCCGGGCGATGGTGATCAGCTGCTTCTCGCCCGCGCTGACGCCGGTGCCCTCGTCGTCGATGACGGTGTCGTAGCCGTCCGGCAGGGTCCGTACGAACCGGTCGACGTGCGCGGCCTTGGCCGCGTCGATGACCTGCTCGCGGGTGGCACCCCGGGCCCCGTACGCGATGTTGTCGGCGATCGAGCCGCCGAACAGCCAGGTGTCCTGGAGCACCATGCCGATCCCGGCCCGCAGCTCCTCGCGGGACATCGCGGCGATGTCCACCCCGTCCAGCGTGATGGTGCCGGAGCTGACCTCGTAGAACCGCATCAGCAGGTTGACCAGCGTGGTCTTGCCGGCGCCGGTCGGGCCGACGATGGCGACGGTGTGGCCGGGCTCGACCTTGAGCGAGAGATCCTCGATGAGCGGCCGCTCCGGGTCGTAGCGGAAGGCCACGTCCTCGAAGGCGACCCGCCCGCGCAGCTCGGCCGGGCGCTCGGGCATGGCCGGCTCGGCGCTCTGCTCCGGGGCGTCCAGCAGCTCGAAGACCCGTTCGGCCGAGGCGACGCCGGACTGCACCAGGTTGGCCATGCTGGCGACCTGGGTCAGCGGCTGGCTGAACTGGCGCGAGTACTGGATGAAGGCCTGCACGTCGCCGATGGTCAGGGCGCCACTGGCCACCCGCAGGCCGCCGACCACGGCGACCAGGACGTAGTTCAGGTTGCCGATCAGCATCATCGCGGGCTGGATGATCCCGGAGATGAACTGGGCCCGGAAGCTGGACTCGTACAGGGCCTCGTTCTGCTCCCGGAACGCCTCGGCGGACTCCTTCTGGCGGCCGAACACCTTCACCAGCGCATGGCCGGTGTACATCTCCTCGATGTGGGCGTTGAGCTGCCCGGTGGTCTTCCACTGCCGGACGAACTCGGGCTGGGCCCGCTTGCCGACCTTGGTCGCCACCACCACCGAGGCCGGCACCGAGATCAGCGCGATCATGGCCAGCAGCGGCGAGATCCAGAACATCATGCCCAGCACGCCGAAGACGGTGAGCACCGAGTTCACCACCTGGCCCATGGTCTGCTGCATGGACTGGCCGACGTTGTCGATGTCGTTGGTGACCCGGCTGAGCACCTCGCCGCGCGGCTGCTTGTCGAAGTAGCTCAGCGGCAGCCGGGCGAGCTTGGCCTCGACGTCCTGGCGCAGCCGGTAGCCGGCGCGCTGGACGGCGCGGGCCGTGAGCCGGCCCTGCAGGACGCCGAAGACGGCGGAGGCGATGTAGATCGCCAGCACCCAGAGCAGCACCGTGCCGATGGCGCCGAAGTCCATGACCTGACCGGGGGTGAAGTCGACCGTGGCGAGCACGTCGGCGATGCCGCCCTTGTCCTGCGCGCGCAGGCCTTCGAGCACCTGGGCCTTGCTCATCCCGGCCGGGCTCTGCCCTCCGACCACCCCGGCGAAGATCAGGTCGGTGGCCTCGCCGAGCACCTTGGGCCCGACCACCGCGCAGCCGATGCTCAGCACGCCGAGGGCGAGAACGCCGCTGAGGGCGGCCCGCTCGGGACGCAGCAGTTTCAGCAGCCGCTTGCCGGAGCCCTTGAAGTCCATCGACTTCTCGGTGCCCTGGCCGCCCATGAACCGGCCGGGGCCGGCCGGGCCGCGCCGGGCGGCGGCGGCCTGTGAGTCGCTGACCCCGGGCTGCGCCTCGGGTGCGGCCGGGCTCTTGTTCTCCGCGGTGGTCACGCCGCCTCCTGCTCGGTGAGCTGGGAGAGCACGATCTCCCGGTACGTCGGGTTGTCGGCCATCAGCTCGTGGTGCGTGCCGCTGCCGACCACGGCGCCCTCGTCGAGCACGATGATCCGGTCGGCGTCCCGGATGGTGCTGACCCGCTGGGCGACGATCAGCACCGTCGAGTCGGCGGTCTCCCGGGCGAGGGCCTTGCGGAGCCTGGCGTCGGTGGCGTAGTCGAGCGCCGAGAACGAGTCGTCGAAGAGGTAGACGCCGGGCTTGCGGACCAGTGCCCGGGCGATCGCCAGGCGCTGGCGCTGGCCGCCGGAGACGTTGCCGCCGCCCTGGGCGATCGGGGCGTCCAGCCCGCCGTCGAGGCGTTCGACGAAGTCCTTGGCCTGCGCCACCTCCAGTGCGTGCCAGAGCTCCTCGTCGGTGGCGTCGGGCCGGCCGTAGCGCAGGTTGCTGGCGACGGTGCCGGTGAAGAGGTACGGCTTCTGCGGGACGAGGCCGACGGTCTCGGCGATCAGCTCGGGTGCCAGGTCCCGCACGTCGGTGCCGTCCAGCAGCACCCGGCCGCCGGTGGCGTCGATCAGCCGGGGGACGAGGCCCAGCAGGGTGGACTTGCCGGCGCCGGTGGAGCCGATCACGGCGGTGGTCTCGCCGGGGCGGGCCACCACGTCGATGCCGCGCAGGACCGGCACCTCGGCGCCGGGGTAGCGGAACTCCACGTCGCGCAGCTCCAGGTGGCCCCGGCGCAGCAGCTCGGTGACGGGGGCGGACGGCGGGACGACGCTGGAGTCGGTGGCCAGCACCTCCTGGATCCGCTCGGCGCAGACCTCGGCGCGCGGCACCATCATGAACATGAAGGTGGCCATCATGACGCTCATCAGGATCTGCATCAGGTAGGTCAGGAAGGCCGTCAGCGCGCCGATCTGCATCCCGCCGCTGTCGATCCGATGGGCTCCGAACCACATCACCGCGACGCTGGAGACGTTGACCACCAGCATCACGCTGGGGAACATCAGGGCCATCATCCGGCCGACCCGCAGCGAGACGTCCGTCAGCTGCCGGTTGGCGTCGGCGAAGCGCTCCTGCTCGTGGCCGTCCTTGACGAAGGCGCGGATCACCCGGATGCCGGTGATCTGCTCGCGCAGCACCCGGTTGACGGTGTCGATCCGCTTCTGCATGGTCCGGAACTGCGGCCGGAGCCGGCGGACCATCAGGACCACCACGGTGCCCAGCACCGGCACCACGGCCAGCAGCAGGGCGGAGAGCGGCACGTCCTGGTTGAGCGCCATGGCGATGCCGCCGACGCACATGATGGGCGCCGCGACCATCAGGGTGAAGCCCATCAGCGCGAGCATCTGGACCTGCTGGACGTCATTGGTGGTGCGGGTGATCAGCGACGGCGCGCCGAACTGGCCGAGTTCACGGGCGGAGAAGCTCTGCACCCGGTCGAAGACGGCCGCCCGGACGTCCCGGCCCATCGCCATCGCGGTGCGCGCACCGTAGTAGACCGCGGCGATCGAGCACAGCGCCTGGACCACGGTGACCGCGATCATCACCCCGCCGAGTTGCAGGATGTAGCCCGTGTCGCCCTTCACCACGCCGTCGTCGATGATGTCGGCATTGAGGGTGGGCAGGTACAGCGCCGCGATGGTAGACACCAGCTGGAGCAGGACCAGCAGAGAGATCGGTCGGGAGTAGGGCCGTAGGTAGGCCCTGAGGAGTCTGATCAGCACGGGCAACACTCTCATGCTCGACAGCGGGGTTGGCACCCCAATATTCAGGCCTGCCGAGCCTCCTGTCCGGGTTTAACCGCGCTCGATGCCGAGAGTTGTTCCGCCTTTTGCACTTGCGGCTCACCGGCGTGCCAGCTGCCGCCACCCTCTTACGGAACGGCTGGTTTGCGCCTAGGCTGCTGATTGCGCCCTTGTTACTCGTCGGTTAACAAGGGGCTCGGCGGCCGCCCCCACGGCCACCGCCTCCCCCGCCCAGGCCACCCGCCCCCGGAGGTCTCGTTGAGTTCCGCGCAGTCCCTGATCGACTCCTCCGCCGGCGTCGCCCTCGTCGAAGGGCGTCCTGCCTCGGTGGCACACCTGTTCCTGGACCGCGTCGCGGCCACCCCCGACGGCGAGGCGTACCGCTTCCCGGCGCCGGTGGACGAGCACGCGGCGGACGGCGCGCCGGGCGCCGAGCAGTGGCGTTCGCTCACCTGGGCGCAGACGGCCGTCCGGGTCAAGGCGGTCGCCGCCGGTCTGCTGTCACTCGGCATCCGGGCCGAGGACCCAGTCGCCCTGTCCGCGTCCACCCGGCTGGAGTGGATCATCGCGGACCTCGGCAACATGTGCGCCGGCGCGGCCACCACCACCGTCTACCCGAGCACCAACGCGGACGAGACGGCGTTCATCCTCTCGAACTCCGCCTCCAAGGCGCTGTTCGCCGAGAACGCCGGCCAGCTCGCCAAGGCCGTCTCCCAGCTGGACAAGCTGCCCGAGCTGAAGACCGTCATCCTCTTCGACGCCCCCGCCGAGCAGCCCGAGGCGAAGGGCCTGAACGTGCTCACCCTCGCCGAGCTGGAGCAGCGCGGCACCGAGTACCTGGCGCAGCACCCGGACGCGATCGAGAAGGCCGTCGCGGCCATCGACCGCGAGCAGCTCGCCACCCTGATCTACACCTCCGGCACCACCGGCCGCCCCAAGGGTGTGCGCCTGGTGCACGACTGCTGGGCGTACGAGGGCCGCGCGCAGGAGGCCAGCGGGCTGCTGCGCGCCGAGGACATCCAGTTCATGTGGCTGCCGCTGTCGCACGTGTTCGGCAAGACGCTGATCTCCGGCCAGATCGCCACCGGCCACGTGATGGCCGTCGACGGCCGGGTCGACCGGATCATCCACAACCTGCCGGCCATCCGCCCGACCCTGATGGCCTCCGCGCCGCGGATCTTCGAGAAGGTCTACAACGGCATCGCCGGCAAGGCGAGGGCCGAGGGCGGCGCCAAGTACAAGATCTTCCTCTGGGCCGCCAAGGTCGCCCGCGACTATGCCCGGATCACCCAGGCCAACCGGATCGCCACCGGCCGCGACAGCGCGCCGCTGGCCCTGAGCCTCCAGCACGCGCTGGCCGACAAGCTGGTGTACGCCAAGATCCGCGCCGCGTTCGGCGGCCGGCTGCGCGGCTCGGTCTCCGGCAGCGCCGCCCTGGCGCCCGAGATCGGCTACTTCTTCGCCGGCGCCGGTGTGCCGATCCTGGAAGGCTACGGCCTCACCGAGACCAGCGCCGGCTCCACCGTCAACCGCGCCGAGGACTACCGGATCGGTACCGTCGGCCTGCCACTGCCCGGCACCGAGGTCCGGATCGCCGAGGACGGCGAGATCCTGCTGCGCGGCCCGGGCATCATGCGCGGCTACCACAACCTGCCGGAGCAGACCGCCGAGGTGCTGGAGGCGGACGGCTGGTTCCACACCGGCGACATCGGCGAGCTCGCCGAGGGCGGCTACCTGCGGATCACCGACCGCAAGAAGGACATGTTCAAGACCTCCGGCGGCAAGTACGTCGCGCCGAGCGAGGTCGAGGGCAAGTTCAAGGCGGTCTGCCCGTTCGTCAGCAACATCCTGGTGATCGGCAACGGCCGTAACTTCTGCACCGCGCTGATCGGCCTGGACGAGGCGGCGATCATGCCCTGGGCGGCCTCACACGACCTGGCCGGCAAGAGTTACGCCGAGGTGGTCGCCTCGCCGCAGGTGCGCGAGCTGATCGAGGGCTTCGTGCAGCGGCTCAACGGCGATCTGCAGCGCTGGCAGACGATCAAGAAGTTCACCCTGCTCCCACGCGACCTGGACATCGAGCACGGCGAGCTGACCCCGAGCCTGAAGATCAAGCGCCCGGTCGTCGAGCGGACGTACGCGGACGCCGTCGCCGAGATGTACGCGGGCACCGTCGAGGCCTGAGGCCCCGGTCCGGTACGGCCCACCCGGGCCGTACCGGACAATGGACGTATGCCCTCCGCACTTCCCGACGGCGAACCCGTGCCGTCCGACGGTTCCCTGCCCGCCCACGCCCTCGCCGGGCTGGGCGAGCGGCCCTTCGGGTTCTACGTCCACGTGCCGTACTGCGCGACCCGCTGCGGTTACTGCGACTTCAACACCTACACCGCCACCGAGCTGCGCTCCTCCGGTGTGGTCGCCTCGCAGGAGACGTACGCCGACAACCTCGTCGCGGAGATCCGCCACGCCCGCGGCGTGCTGGGCACGGCCGAGCTGCCCGTGCAGACGGTCTTCCTCGGCGGCGGCACGCCGACCCTGCTGCCGGCCCGCGACCTGGTCAAGATGCTCGCGGCGATCCGCGAGGAGTTCGGCCTCGCGCCCGGCGCCGAGGTCACCACCGAGGCCAACCCCGAGTCGGTCGACCCGGCGTACCTCGCCGAGCTGCGCGAGGGGGGCTTCAACCGGATCTCCTTCGGCATGCAGAGCGCCCGCCCGCACGTGCTGCAGCTGCTCGACCGCCACCACACCCCCGGCCGCCCGGAGGCCTGCGTCGCCGAGGCCCGCGCGGCCGGCTTCGAGCACGTCAACCTGGACCTGATCTACGGCACCCCCGGCGAGTCCGACGACGACTGGCGGGCCTCACTGGACGCCGCCATCGGCGCCGGGCCCGACCACGTCTCCGCGTACTCGCTGATCGTCGAGGACGGCACCAAGCTCGCCGCCCGGGTCAAGCGCGGCGAACTGCCGATGATCGACGACGACGTGCACGCCGACCGCTACCTGATAGCCGAGGAGGCGCTCAGCAAGGCCGGCTTCACCTGGTACGAGGTCTCCAACTGGGCGACGGACGAGGCCGGGCGCTGCCGCCACAACGAGCTGTACTGGACCGGCGCCGACTGGTGGGGGGCCGGCCCCGGCGCCCACAGCCACGTCGGCGGCGTCCGCTGGTGGAACGCCAAGCACCCCGCCGCCTACGCCCAGGCCCTCGCCGAGGGCCGCACCCCCGCCCAGGGCCGCGAGATCCTCCCCGAGGAGGACCGCAGGGTGGAGCGCATCCTGCTGGAGCTGCGCCTGGTCGACGGCTGCCCGCTCGACCTGCTCGCCCCCGCCGGCCGCCGCGCCGCCGACCGCGCCCTGGCCGACGGCCTGCTCGACCCGGCCGCGTACGCCGCCGGCCGCGCCGTCCTCACGCTCCAGGGGCGGCTGCTGGCGGACGCCGTGGTGCGTGACCTGGTGGACTGATCTTCCTGAGGGAGCGTGTGATGACCGCCGTGGATGACCGGGTGATAGGGATCCGGTGGATGTGCTCGGGCTGACCCTGGACACCGCGGAGTTCCAGACCTACGCCTGAGCGGACCTCAGTCGGTGACCGTCACGAAGTCGATCAGTTCCTCGACCCGGCCGAGCAGGGCCGGGTCGAGGTCGCGGTAGGAGTTCACCGAGGCGAGGATGCGCCGCCAGGCGGCGGGGGTGTCCACCGGCCAGCCCAGGCGGCGGCAGACGCCCTCCTTCCAGGACTCGCCGCGCGGCACCTGCGGCCAGGCCGCGATGCCCACGGCGGTCGGCTTCACGGCCTCCCAGACGTCGATGTACGGGTGCCCGACGACCAGGACGCTCTCGCCCGTCACCCGCGCGGCGATCCGGTGCTCCTTGGTGCCGGGCAGCAGGTGGTCCACCAGGACGCCCAGGCGCCGGCCCGGGCCGGGCGCGAACTCGGCGACGATCGCGGGCAGGTCGTCGATGCCCTCCAGGTACTCCACCACCACGCCCTCGATCCGCAGGTCCTCGCCCCAGACCCGCTCGACCAGCTCCGCGTCGTGCCGCCCCTCCACGTAGATCCGCGACTCCCGGGCCACCCGCGCGCGGGCGCCGGGCACGGCCACCGAGCCGGAGGCCGTCCGCCCCGGAGCCCGGTCGGGCGCGGGCGCGGCGGGCCGCACCAGGGTGACCACCCGGCCCTCCAGCAGGAAGCCGCGCGGGGTCAGCGGGAAGACCCGGTGCTTGCCGAAGCGGTCCTCCAAGGTGACGGTGAAGCCCTCCGCCGTCCGCTCGCAGCGCACCACCGCTCCGCAGAAGCCGGTCACGGCCTCCTCCACCACCAGGTCCCGCTCGGCGGATACCTCGGGCGCGGGCTGCTGCCGCTTCCACGGCGGGGTCAGGTCGGGTCCGTACTGCCTGCTGTGCATGGACAAGCACTATAGGCAGTCACCCGGCTGAGCCCGCGTCACCGGCCCGGGTGCGGGCCTGCGCCGGGGCCCGGCCCGCTTCACGGCGCTGTTCCCGCGCTCACAGCCCCGGCGCGCCCCAGACCGGGAACCAGCGGGAGAGGTCCGACTCCAGCCGCAGGTCGTTGCCGAGCAGCGCGTTCACCTGGAGCTCCAGGGGGCTGTTGCGCCGCTCCCCGCCGCCCGGCATCGGGGCGAACGGGTAGAAGGTGCCGCGCTTGTACAGGTAGACCAGCGCCAGCGACTGCCCACCGTCGTTGCGGAAGGCGATCAGGGAGCACAGCAGCTGCGGCCCGAAGCCGTTGGCCTCCAGCTCGCTGTTGACCGCGTGCAGGTCGTTGACCAGGTCCGGCAGCTCCTCGGGGGTGTGCCGGGCCAGCAGCCAGGAGTAGCCGTAGTCGTCCCGGCTGGCCTCCACCGGGGTGCCGCCGCGCTCGGTGTCGGCGTCCAGCAGCGCCCGGACCTGCCGCTCCACCTCGCCGAACGCACCGCCCTCGACGGCCGCGAAGCACACCGACCCCAGCCCGGTGGGGCGGAAGCCGGCGGCGGCCTCCAGGGTGAGCGCGGCGGAGGGGACGCCGAAGAGCTGGTCCAGGTCCGGTCGCACGGGCTTGGTACGGCCGAACAGGGCGTCCAGGAATCCCACGGTGATCCTCCATCGGTCGCTGTGTCGCTGTGCAGGTGTGCGGGTGTGCAGCTGAGTTGCCGCGGCGCGCCGGCGTGGTGTCGCCGGTCGCGGACGGACGGGCCCGCCCCGGACGAGGGCGCAGCGGCCGAGCTCAGCGGTTGAGCTCGGCGGAGATCTTGGCCAGCTGGTCCAGCCGCGTCTGCAGCGACGGGTGCGTGGAGAGCAGCTGGGAGGCGACGTCCCGGGGGCTGAGCGCCGGGGCGAAGTAGAACGCGTTATAGGCCTGCGCCTGGCGCAGGTCCTTCGTCGGAATGGCGGCGATCTGGCCGCTGACCTTGGTCAGCGCGGAGGCCAGGGCGCTGGGCCGGCCGGTGAGCTGGGCGGCCGCCCGGTCGGCGGCCAGCTCGCGGTAGCGCGAGAGCAGCCGGGTGAGCAGGAAGCTGATCGCGTAGACCACCATCGAGACCAGGGGGATGATCAGCATCGCGATCGCCGCGTTGGAGTCGTTGCTGCTGCGGTTGCCGCCCATCATCCCGCCGTACAGCGCGATCCGGGTCATCGCGCCGGCGAGTACGCCGAGGAACCCGGCCACCGTCATCACCGCGACGTCGCGGTGGGCGACGTGCGAGAGCTCGTGGGCGAGGACGCCCTCCAGCTCCTCCGGCTCCAGCCGGCGCAGCAGCCCGGTGGTGACGCAGACCACGGCCTTCTCCGGCTTGCGGCCGGTGGCGAAGGCGTTGGGCATGTCGTTGTTCGCCACCGCGACCCGGGGCTTGGGCATGTCGGCCAACGCGCAGATCCGGTCGATGGTGCCGTGCAGCTGCGGGTACTGCTCGGGGGTCACCTCGTGGGCGCCCATCGCCCGCTCGGTGATCTTGTCGCTGAACCAGAACTGCGCGATGAACAGCCCGCCGGAGATCAGCACGATCAGCGGCCAGGCGCCGCGCAGCAGGGCGATCAGCAGCCCGGTGAAGCCCACGTAGAGCAGGCCGATCACGAACATGGTCACGACCATCCGGCTGGTCAGTCCGCGGTCGGGTGCGAAGCGGGTGTGCTGGCCTGAGGTGGACATCGCTGCTCCTCCGAATCGCCGTTCGCTTTCGATGCTGCCACCCGGACGGGCTGCGGGCATCACCCCGCACGCGCCGGGCCCCGTGGGTGTCGGGTGGGCGCCATGCGTGCAGGATCACCACGGCGGGCCGTTCCTGCGGTCGGACCCGGGCCTTACACTGGCAGGTACGGTTCTGGCACTCGACCGTCAAGAGTGCCAAGGTCCGGGCCATAAGAGTCATATCGGACAACGTGCGAAGACGGAGGTGCGTGCCATGTCTGACGACCGCAAGTCCGACGCTCGCCAGATCGACACCCGGCACCTCGACGTCCGTCCGCTCGACGACCGCAAGCTCGCGGTGCTGCGCGCCATCGTGCAGGACTACGTGGGCACCGAGGAGCCGGTCGGTTCCAAGGCGCTGGTCGAGCGGCACAGTCTGGGTGTCTCCCCGGCCACCGTGCGCAACGACATGGCGGCGCTGGAGGAGGACGGCTACATCCACCAGCCGCACACCAGCGCGGGGCGCATCCCCACCGACAAGGGCTACCGGCTGTTCGTCGACCGGCTGGCCGAGGTGAAGCCGATGAGCGCGCCCGAGCGGCGCGCGATCCGGCACTTCCTCGACGGCGCGGTGGACCTGGACGACGTGGTCGCGCGTACCGTACGGCTGCTCGCGCAGCTCACCCGGCAGGTCGCCGTCGTCCAGTATCCCTCGCTCTCCCGTTCGACCGTCCGGCACATCGAGCTGGTGGCGCTCGCCCCGGCGAAGGTGATGCTGGTGCTGATCACCAACACCGGCCGGGTCGAGCAGCGGATGGTCGACTGCCCGGGTGCGGTCGGCGAGACGGTCCTCGCGGACCTGCGCGCCAAGGTCAACGTCCGGGCCGGCGGCCAGCGCCTGCCGGATGTCCCCGACCTGCTGGAGGACCTGCCCGCGGCGTTCGAGCCGGCCGACCGGCCGACCGTCACCACCGTGCTGGTGACCCTCTTCGAGGCCCTCGCCGAGCAGAACGAGGAGCGGATCATGCTGGCCGGCACGGCCAACCTGACCCGCTTCGGCCACGACTTCCCGTTCACCATCCAGCCGGTGCTGGAGGCGCTGGAGGAGCAGGTCATCCTGCTCCGCCTCCTGGGTGAGACCGCCGACGCCGGGATGACGGTCCGGATCGGCCGGGAGAACGCGTACGAAGGGCTCAATTCCACCTCGGTCGTCTCGGTCGGCTACGGTTCGGGCGACGAGAGTGTGGCGAAGCTGGGTGTGATCGGTCCTACCCGGATGGACTACCCGGGCACAATGGGGGCGGTGCGGGCGGTGGCACGGTACGTGGGCCAGATCCTGGCCGAGTCATAGCAGCAGCACCATCGGGACTCCGATGGTGACAACCAGTCGCAGCACTTCTAGAGGCGGAACAAGCGGAGCATTTGGTGGCCACGGACTACTACGCGGTACTCGGCGTCCGACGGGATGCGGGGCAGGACGAGATCAAGAAGGCGTTCCGGCGCCTCGCACGCGAACTGCACCCGGACGTCAACCCGGACCCGAAGACGCAGGAGCGGTTCAAGGAGATCAACGCCGCCTACGAGGTGCTCTCCGACCCCTCCAAGCGGCAGGTCTACGACCTCGGAGGTGACCCGCTCTCCCCGAACGGCGGTGGCGGCGGCGCCGGCGGCTTCGGCGCGGGCGCGGCCGGCTTCGGCTTCTCCGACATCATGGACGCCTTCTTCGGCGCGGCCTCCGGCCAGCGCGGGCCGCGCTCGCGCACCCGCCGCGGCCAGGACGCCATGATCCGTCTGGAGATCACCCTGGAGGAGGCCGCCTTCGGCACCACCAAGGAACTCCAGGTCGACACCGCCGTCACCTGCACCACCTGCTCGGGTGAGGGCGCCGCTCCCGGCACCTCCGCGCAGACCTGTGACATGTGCCGCGGCAAGGGCGAGGTCTCCCAGGTCACCAGGTCCTTCCTGGGCCAGGTCATGACCTCCCGCCCCTGCCCGCAGTGCCAGGGCTTCGGCACCGTCGTGCCGACCCCGTGCCCCGAGTGCGCCGGCGACGGCCGGGTCCGCGCCCGCCGCACCCTCACGGTCAAGATCCCGGCCGGTGTGGACAACGGCACCCGGATCCAGCTGGCCGGCGAGGGCGAGGTCGGCCCCGGCGGCGGCCCGGCCGGCGACCTGTACGTCGAGATCGCCGAGACGGCGCACCCGACGTTCCAGCGCCGCGGGGACGACCTGCACTGCACCGTCACCATCCCGATGACCGCGGCCTCGCTCGGCACCCAGGTGCCGCTGCAGACGCTGGACGGGCTGGAGGAGGTCGACATCCGGCCCGGCACCCAGTCCGGCCAGTCCATCCCGCTGCACGGCCGGGGCATCACCCACCTGCGCGGCGGCGGCCGAGGCGACTTGATAGTGCACGTCGAGGTGCAGACGCCGACCAAGCTCGACCCGGAGCAGGAGGACCTGCTGCGCCGCCTCGCGGTGCTGCGCGGCGAGGAGCGGCCCTCGGGCCAGTTCGCGCCGGGCCAGCAGGGGCTGTTCTCCCGGCTGAAGGACGCCTTCAACGGCCGCTGATACCGGCGGCCGGGTGCTGGGGTCGCTGATGCCGGCGGCCGCCGAGCGGCCGGGCGGCTCGTGATCGTGCAGACGATCACGAGCCGCACCCGTCCCACCACCCGCCGCTCCCGCCCGCACCTGCGCCCGTTCGCTCCTGCGCCACCCGCCGTGCCCGTCCGGCCCGCTGTGCCCGTGCCACCCGCTCCACCACCGCCTGGGGAACCCGCCATGACCGCACCCGTGTTCGTCGTCGAGACCGCGCAGCTGGCCGGCGCCGCCCCGGGCTCGGTGCTGCGGCTGGACGGCCCCGAGGGCAGGCACGCCGCCGCCGTGAAGCGGCTGGAGCCCGGCGAGGCGGTCACCCTCGCGGACGGCCTCGGTCTCGGCGTGGACGGCTCGGTGGCCGCCGTGCACGGCAAGGACGCGATCGACGTCACGGTGGCCGCCGTACGTCACGAGCCCGAACCCGCCCCCCGGATCGTCGTCGTCCAGGCGCTGCCCAAGGGCGACCGGGGTGAGCTCGCGGTCGAGACCATGACCGAGGTCGGCGTGGACGTCATCGTCCCCTGGGCCGCCTCCCGCTGCATCACCCAGTGGAAGGGCGAACGCGGCGCCAAGGCGCTCGCCAAGTGGCGCTCCACCGCCCGCGAGGCGGGCAAGCAGTCCCGTCGGCTGCGCTTCCCCGAGGTCCGCGACCCGATGACGACCAGGCAGCTGGCCCCGCTGCTGGCCGCCGCCGCCTTCGCCGCCGTGCTGCACGAGGAGGGCGCCGAGCCGCTCGCCACCGCCGAGCTGCCGGGGCAGGGCGACATCGTGCTGATCGTCGGCCCCGAGGGCGGGGTCTCCCCGGAGGAGCTGGCCGCCTTCGCCGAGGCCGGCGCCCGGCCGCACCGCCTCGGCTCCTCGGTACTGCGCACCTCGACGGCGGGGGTGGCCGCCGGCGCGCTGCTGCTGGGCCGTACCGGCCGCTGGGCCTGAGCCGGGCAGGCAGCCCGCCCGTAGCCCGCGAGGATGCGCTGTGCCCGGAATTGCCTTCGCACGGTGTGTGCGCGTGCATAGTCTGGCCGGGTGACCGAACTCCAGAACACCGCAGCCGACGCCTACCTGCGCCATCCCCACCTGCACGGCGAGCTGATCACCTTCGCCGCCGAGAACGACATCTGGCTGGCTCCGCTGGACGGCGGACGCGCCTGGCGGCTGACCGCCGATCAAGTACCGGTCGCCCACCCGCGGTTCTCCCCGGACGGGCGGTCCATCGCGTTCACCTCGACCCGGGACGGCGCACCCGAGGTCCATGTGGCGCCCGCAGACGGGGGCCCGCCCCGGCGGCTGACGTACTGGGGGAGCGCGTACACCAGGCTGCGCGGCTGGACGGCCGACGGCCGCCCGATCGCCACCACCGCCGCCGGCCAGGCCACCCTGCGCCGCACCTGGGCCTTCGCCGTGCCGCTCGACGGCGGCGAGCCCACCCGGCTGCCGTACGGCCCGATCGGGGGCCTCGCCCTGGAGCCGGGCGCCGATGGCGAGGGGCCGGGCCGCACGCTGCTGCTCTCCGCCTTCAGCCGGGAGCCCGCGCACTGGAAGCGTTACCGGGGCGGCACGGCCGGCCGGCTGTGGATCGGCGCGCAGGAGTTCACCCGGCTGCACAGCGAGCTGGACGGCCGCGGCAACATCGAATCCCCGCTCTGGGTGGGCGACAGGATCGCCTTCCTCTCCGACCACGAGGGCGTCGGCCGACTGTACTCCAGCCTCCCCGACGGCACCGACCTGCGCGGGCACGGCACCGGTGACGGCGGCTTCTACGCCCGCAACGCCGGCACCGACGGCACCCGGGTGGTCTGGCACAGCGGCGGCGACCTGTGGATCCTGGACGACCTGGACGGCGCCGAACCGCGCCGCCTGGACATCAGGCTGGCCGGCCCGGGCGCCGGCCGCCGCCCGCGCCCGGTCAGCGCCGCGCACTGGCTGGAGACGGCCTCCCCCGACCGCACCGGCCGCGCCAGCGCCGTGGTCGTGCGCGGCTCCGTGCACTGGCTGACGCACCGCGAGGGCCCGGCCCGGGTGCTGGACGAGACCCCGGGCGTGCGGGCCAGGCTGGCCCGGATCGTGCCCGGCGAGGACGGCGCCCAGGGCGTGCTCTGGGCCACCGACGCCGAGGGCGACGACGCCCTGGAGTACGCCCCCGCGGTGCTCGGCGCCGAGCGCCGCAGGCTGGCCGCCGGTCAGCTCGGCCGGGTGCTTGACCTCGTGGTCTCGCCGGACGGCAAGCACGCCGCCGCCGCCTCGCACGACGGCCGGGTGCTGCTGGTGACCCTCGCCGACGGCGCCGTCCACGAGCTCACCCGCAGCGTCGACGGCGACGTCAGCGGTCTGGTCTTCAGCCCCGACTCCACCTGGCTGGCGTGGTCCCAGCCGGCGCTGGGGCCCTTCCCGCTGCGCCAGATCATGCTGGCCAACCTCGCCACCCGTACCGTGGGCGAGGCCACCCCGCAGCGCTTCATCGACACCTCGCCCGCCTTCACCTCGGACGGCAGGCATCTGGTCTTCCTCTCGGTGCGCAACTTCGACCCGGTCTACGACGCCCACGTCTTCGACCTGTCGTTCCCCAACGGCTGCCGCCCGTACCTGATCACGCTGGCCGCCGACACCCCCTCGCCGTTCGGCCCGCAGCGGGCCGGGCGCCCCTACGGCGAGGAGGACGACGAGACCAGGGGCCGGAAGGCGGACGCCGAGGAGAGCGCCGACACCCCGCCCGTCACCCGGGTCGACCTGGACGGCATCGCCGACCGGATCATCCCCTTCCCGGTGGAGGGCGGGCGCTTCGGCAGCCTGCGCGCCGCCAAGGACGGTGTGCTCTGGACGAGGCTGCCGCTGCTGGGCGAGCTCGGCGACGACGCGGCCTCGCTGGAGGACGAGCGCCCGCGCCCGACGCTGGAGCGCTTCGACTTCAAGAAGCTGCGCGCCGAGGAGCTGGTCTCGGGCCTGGACGCCTACAAGGTCAGCGGCGACGGCACCCGGCTGGCCGTCCTGGACGAGGGGCAGCTGCGGATCCTGCCCGCCGACCACAAGGCCGCCGGTGAGGACGACGAGACGGACGTCGACCTGGCCAGGCTGCGGGTCACCGTCGACCCGGCGGCCGAGTGGCGCCAGATGTTCGACGAGAACGGCCGTCTGGCCAGGGACAACTTCTGGCGCGCCGACCTGGGCGGCCTGGACTGGACGGCCACCCTGGCCCGGTACCGCCCGCTGGTGGAGCGCCTCGGCTCGCACGACGACCTGGTGGACCTGCTCTGGGAGATCCAGGGCGAGCTGGGCACCTCGCACGCGTACGTCATGGCGCACGGCCCGGGCGGCGAGCCGGCCCGCCGGCAGGGCCTGCTCGGTGCCGATCTGGTCAAGGACGGGGAGCACTGGCGGATCGGGCGGATCCTGCCCGGCGAGTCCTCCGACCCCAGGGCGCGCTCCCCGCTGGCCGCGCCCGGCGCCGCCGTCCGCCCGGGCGACGCGATCATCGCCGTCAACGGCCGCCCGGTGGATCCGGTCACCGGCCCGGCGCCGCTGCTGGCCGGCACCGCGGGCCAGCCGGTCGAGCTGACGGTGGCCGGCAAGGACGGCACCGGCCAGCGTCACCCGGTGATCGTCCCGCTGGCCGACGAGGAGCCGCTGCGCTACCACGACTGGGTGAGCGGCCGCCGGGCCGCCGTCCGCGAGCTGTCCGGCGGGCGGCTGGGCTACCTGCACGTCCCCGACATGGTCAGCGCGGGCTGGGCGCAGCTGCACCGCGACCTGCGGGTGGAGATGGCCAGGGAGGGCGTGATCGTCGACCTGCGGGAGAACCGCGGCGGCCACACCTCGCAGCTGGTGATCGAGAAGCTCAACCGCAGGCTGATCGGCTGGGACATCATGCGGGACGGGGTCACCCCGGTGCCGTACCCGATGGACGCGCCGCGGGGGCCGGTGGTGGCGCTGGCCGACGAGTTCTCCGGCTCGGACGGCGACATCGTCAACGCCGCGATCCAGGCGCTGGGGATCGGCCCGGTGGTCGGCGCCCGTACCTGGGGCGGGGTGATCGGCATCGACAGCCGGTACAGCCTGGTCGACGGCACGGGTGTCACCCAGCCCAAGTACGCCTCCTGGCTGGAGGGCTACGGCTGGGGCCTGGAGAACCACGGCGTCGACCCGGACGTCGAGGTGCTGATCGCCCCGCACGACTGGGCGGCCGGCCGGGACACCCAGCTGGCGGAGGGCGTGCGGCTCGCCCTGGAGGCGCTGGAGCGGAACCCGGCGAAGACCCCGCCGGCGCTGCCCGGCCGGTAGCGCGCGGAGCCCCGGACGGGGCCGGCCAAAGCGGGAAGCCGGAGTGGGGAGTCGGGCGGGCCGACTTCCCACTCCGGGGCCTGGGTAGGATGCGGGGCTGCTCATGATCAACCGCGCACGGGGGAAGTACATGTCACAGGGTCACCCGCAGGGTTCCTACGGCCAGGCGCCGCCCGGCTACGGGCAGCAGCAGCCGAACCCGTACGGGCAGCAGCCGTACGGCGGCCCGCAGTACGCGCAGCCGTACCCGCCGCAGGCACAGCAGCCGTACCCGCACCCGTACCCGCCGCAGCCGTACCCGGCGCAGGCGCAGCCGTACGCAGCGCAGCCGCACCCGCGTCAGCCCTACCCGCAGACCGGCTCCCCGCTGCCGCCGCGCAAGCCGCAGGAGGCGGGTGACCTGCGGCGGATGACCGGCGCGGTGGTGGACTCCGCGATCGCGGTGGTGGCCGCCTTCGCCGCCGCGAAGCACTCGCCGCAGGCGTACTTCACGACGCTCTTCGGCGTGCTGGTCGGCGTCTCCTTCCTGAACCACGTGGTGCTGGCCCGCATCGCGGGCTGCAGCCTGGGCAAGTTCCTGATGGCCACCCGGGTGATCCGGTTCAAGGACGTCACCCGCCCGCACACCTGGCGGCTGACCAAGCGCTGGCTGCTCGGCTGGGTGATCCTGCCGGTCGGCCTGCTGCTCGACGACGACGTCGAGCCGGAGGAGGCCTGCGGCGTGCGGATCGTGCGGCGCAAGGACCTGAACGACTGGAAGCAGCTGACCGGGCGGCTCGGCTAGCATGCGGCCGTAGTCCCCACCGATTTCGCGAGGAGACCCCGATGGCCGGCGAGCCGCAGCCCGACTGCCTGTTCTGCAAGATCGTGGCAGGTGAGATCCCGGCGACCGTGGTCCGGGAGAACGACCGCACCATCGCCTTCCGCGACATCAACCCGCAGGCGCCCACGCACATCCTGGTGATCCCCAGGGCGCACTACCCGAACGCCGCCGCGCTGGCCGCCGCCGATCCGGAGCTGACCGCCGAACTGCTGGTGGAGGCCGGGGAGGTGGCCGCCGACGAGAAGATCGCGGAGTCCGGTTACCGGCTGATCTTCAACACCGGCGCGGGCGCCGGCCAGACCGTCTTCCACGCCCACGTCCACGTGCTCGGCGGCACGCCGCTGCGCGAGGGCCTGGTCTGACCTCGTGTCACAGCGCGAACTCGTCGTCCTCGGCACCGCCAGCCAGGTTCCCACCCGGCACCGCAACCACAACGGGTACCTGCTCAGGTGGGACGGCGAGGGCCTGCTCTTCGACCCCGGCGAGGGCACCCAGCGGCAGATGCTGCACGCCGGGGTCTCCGCCACCCAGATCACCCGGATCGGCATCACCCACTTCCACGGCGACCACTGCCTCGGGCTCGCGGGCGTGATCCAGCGGATCAACCTGGACCGCGTCCCGCACCCGGTGGACGTCTACTTCCCGGCCTCCGGCGAGGTCTTCTTCCAGCGGCTGCGGCACGCCACGGCCTTCCACGAGACGGCCGTGCTGCGCCCGCACCCGATCGAGGAGCCGGGCCCGCTGCCCGGCGCCGCCGGCCGCTTCACGCTGGAGGCGCTGCGCCTGTCGCACCCGGTGGAGTCGTTCGGCTACCGGCTCACCGAGCCGGACGGCCGCCGGCTGGTGCCCGAGCGCCTCGCGGCGCTCGGCATCGCGGGCCCGGCGGTCGGCCGCCTCCAGCACCAGGGCGTCATCGAGGTGGACGGCCGCAGCATCACCCTGGAGGAGGTCAGCGAACCCCGCCCGGGCCAGCGGTTCGCCTTCGTGATGGACACCCGGCTCTGCGAGGGCGTCGGGCGCCTCGCCGAGGGCGCGGACATGCTGGTCATCGAGGCGACCTTCGTGGACGCGGACGCCCACCTGGCGCAGGAGCACGGCCACCTCACCGCGGGCCAGGCCGCCCGGGTCGCCGCGGAGGCGGGTGTGCGGACCCTCGTCCTGACCCACTTCTCGCAGCGCTACCCGGATCTCGGCCAGCACCTGGCGGAGGCCCGTAAGCACTTCGACGGCGAGGTCGTCGTCGCCGAGGACCTGGTACGGGTGCCCGTGCCGCCCCGCCGTTGAGCGGGCGGCCGGGCGGGCGCGGTGGAAAACCGGTCGCGCCGGCCCGCGTTCTGGCCCAGCATCGGTCTGGTGCGCGACCCGACCGGTTTGCGGCCGGGCCGCACCGCCACGGCGATCACGTGCGCGGCGTACCCTGGTGACCCCGGAAGGACCCGAGCGGCACCACGAGACCACGGATGGGATGAGGCAGGCCCAGCGCCGACCTATGAGCGACACATCGCATACCCGTACCAATGGACAGTCGCGTCGTGAGACGCCCGGCAGCGACCGGACGGCCAGCGCCCGGATCGTCATCCCCGAGAAGCACCCGATGGTCACCCTGCTCGGCACCGCGGACTCGCTGCTGCGGGTGATCGAGGACGGCTTCCCCGCCGCGGACATCCACGTCCGCGGCAACGAGGTGACAGCCACCGGCGAGCGCACCGAGGTCGCCCTCGTCCAGCAGCTGTTCAACGAGATGATGCTGGTGCTGCGCACCGGCCAACCCCTGACGGAGGACGCCGTGGAGCGCTCCATCGCCATGCTCAGGAGCGCCGCGGACAACCCGGACGCCCCCGCGCCGTCCGAGGTCTTCACCGCGAACATCCTCTCCAACCGGGGCCGCACCATCCGCCCCAAGACCCTCAACCAGCAGCGCTACGTCGAGGCGATCGACAAGCACACCGTCGTCTTCGGCCTCGGCCCCGCCGGCACCGGCAAGACCTACCTCGCGATGGCCAAGGCCGTCCAGGCCCTCCAGGCCAAGGAGGTCAACCGGATCATCCTCACCCGTCCGGCCGTCGAGGCCGGCGAGCGGCTGGGCTTCCTGCCCGGCACGCTCTACGAGAAGATCGACCCGTACCTGCGCCCGCTCTACGACGCGCTGCACGACATGATGGACCCGGACTCCATCCCCAGGCTGATGGCCGCCGGCACCATCGAGGTCGCGCCGCTCGCCTACATGCGCGGACGCACCCTCAACGACGCCTTCATCATCCTGGACGAGGCCCAGAACACCTCGCCCGAGCAGATGAAGATGTTCCTCACCCGGCTGGGCTTCAACTCCCGGGTCGTCGTCACCGGCGACACCAGCCAGATCGACCTCCCGGGCGGCACCCGCAGCGGCCTCAAGGTCGTCCAGGAGATCCTGATGGACGTGCCCGACATCCACTTCTCCGTGCTCACCAGCACCGACGTGGTCCGCCACAAGCTGGTCGGCCGGATCGTGGACGCGTACGAGCGCTGGGACGCCCAGCAGGAGGCCGCGGAGAACACCCCGCCGGCCCGCAAGCCCGCGCAGCGCCGTACGGTCAAGTCGCCGTCCGCCCGCGCACCCCGCCAGTCCCATCGCACCGAAAGCTGAGTACCAAGCCCTCCATGTCGATCGACATCGCCAACGAGTCCGGTTGGGACGCCGACGAGGAGTCCATCCTCGACATCGCCCGCTACGCCCTCGACAAGATGCGGATCCACCCGCAGTCCGAGCTGTCCGTGATCCTGGTGGACAGCGCGGCCATGGAGGAGCTGCACATCCAGTGGATGGACCTCCCGGGTCCCACGGACGTGATGTCCTTCCCGATGGACGAGCTGCGCCCCGGCAAGGAGGGCGAGGAGCTGCCGCAGGGCCTGCTCGGTGACATCGTGCTCTGCCCCGAGGTCGCCCAGCAGCAGGGCCTGGCGGCGCCGTCGAAGCACTCCATGGACGAGGAGCTCCAGCTGCTCACCGTCCACGGGGTGCTGCACGTGCTCGGCTACGACCACGAGGAGCCGGAGGAGGAGCGGGCCATGTTCGCCCTCCAGAAGCGGATCCTGGACGACTGGCGGGCCGGCCGCGGTCTGGGCGGGATCTCCCCGGCCCCCACCACCCACTGAGCGCGGGGCCCGATCCGCTGTGAGTGGTGAAAGTACGAGCTTCATCCTCGGAGCCGTCCTGCTGGTCGTTCTCGGCTGGCTGGCGGCGTGCGCCGAGGCGGGCATCTCGCGGGTCTCCCGGTTCCGCGCGGAGGAGGCCGTGCGGGCCGGGCGGCGCGGCGCCGACCGGCTGCTGACGCTGGCCTCCGACCCGATCCGCTACCTCAACCTGGCGACCCTGATCAGGGTCGCCAGCGAGATGGCGGCGGCCGTCCTGATCACCGTGGTCTGCGTACGCAACGTCGAGCCGACCTGGCAGGCGGTGCTGCTGGCGTTCGGTGTGATGGTGCTGGTCTCCTACGTCGCCGTCGGCGTCTCGCCGCGCACGATCGGCCGCCAGCACCCGCTGACCACCGTCACCACGGCCTCGTTCGTGCTGCTGCCGCTGGCCCGCATCCTGGGCCCGATCCCGCGGCTGCTGATCCTGCTCGGCAACGCGCTGACCCCGGGCAAGGGCTACCGGGAGGGCCCGTTCGCCTCCGAGGCGGAGCTGCGGGCGCTGGTCGACCTGGCCGAGAAGGACGACCTGATCGAGGACGAGGAGCGCCGGATGGTGCACTCGGTCTTCGAGCTGGGCGACACCATCGTGCGCGAGGTGATGGTGCCGCGCACCGACCTGGTGATGATCGAGCGGCACAAGACCGTCCGCCAGGCGCTCACCCTGGCGCTGCGCTCCGGCTTCTCGCGCATCCCGGTGGTCGGCGACAACGAGGACGACGTGGTCGGCATCGTCTACCTCAAGGACCTCGTCCGCCGTACCCACATCAACCGGGACTCCGAGTCCGAGCAGGTCGGCTCGGTGATGCGCCCGGCGGTGTTCGTGCCGGACAGCAAGCCCGCCGGCGACCTGCTGCGCGAGATGCAGCAGATGCGCTCGCACGTGGCGATCGTGATCGACGAGTACGGCGGCACGGCCGGGCTGGTCACCATCGAGGACATCCTGGAGGAGATCGTCGGTGAGATCACCGACGAGTACGACCGGGAGATCGCCCCGGTCGAGGACCTCGGGAACGGCTCCTACCGGATCACCGCCCGGCTGCTGGTGGAGGACCTCGGCGAGCTCTTCGGCATCAAGCTGGAGGACGAGGACGTCGAGACCGTCGGCGGCCTGCTCGCCAAACACCTGGGCCGGGTGCCGATCCCCGGCTCCGCCTGCGAGATCCCGGTGCCGGACGACGGCTCCAGCGACCTGAGCGCGATCCTGCTGACCGCCGAGAGCTCGGCGGGGCGGCGCAACCGGATCGGCAGCGTGGTCGCCGCCCCCGTCCGCGCGGCCGAGCCGCAGGACGGCGAGCAGGGCGACTGAAGGCGGCCGCGGCCCCCGGAGTGGACCCGCCGAGCGGGCCCGCGGCGGGGGCCGCGGGGATGCCCCGGAAGGCCTAGCAGGAATTGCCCGGCCGTCGCGGGCGTCACCACGATGACGTCATGACACATCAGTTGCGCGCGGAGTACGGCCCCCGGGGTCGCGCCGGCGGGGTCAAGACCTGGCACATCACACGGACCGAAGGCGCACCGGAGGCCATGTGCGGCCGCGCGATCGATCCGGACGCGCAGGCCCGGCCGGAGGAGGACTGGGGCAAGACCGAGCGGCCCGCCTGCCAGCAGTGCGGCTCGCTCTACCTGCACGAGGCGCCCTTCCTGCCGGGCAACCACAGCTAGCCGGGCCCCGGGGCCGCGCCCTGCGCGCCGCCCGCCCGCCGTGCACGCGTCGGTAGGAGTCAGTAGCGTTGATGACGGCACGGGCGGTCCGTCCGTGCGGGGGTTCCGTTGCCTTGACCTGCGTGGTGGAGGTCGCCATGAAGCTCCAAGACGAACTGCCCGTCGACCACCGGCTCGCCACGGTGTACCGGATCGGCGCGGGGCTGGGCGGTGTGTTCCTGCTGGTCTTCGGGATTCTCGGGCTGGCGGGCCACTCCGGGTTCCTGTCCACCTCCGGGGACCACGTCGTCGGGCTGTCCACCAACGGCGCGCTGAGCGTGCTGTCGGTGGTGATGGGCGTGGTCCTGATGGGCGGGGCCGTGATCGGCGGCAACTTCGCCTCGAATCTCAACATGATCGTGGGCGTGCTGTTCGTGCTGTCCGGGTTCTACGGCCTGGCGGTGCTCGGCCGCCCGGACGCCAACATCCTCAACTTCCGGATGTCCAACATCCTGTTCGCCTTCATCTTCGGGTTCGTGGTGCTCACCTTCGGCATGTACGGCCGGGTGAGCAGTCATCTGCCACTGGACAACCCGTACTGGCAGAAGCGCCACCGTGAGCAGCCCGAGATGCCCTCCGGCCCGCCGGTCTTCGTCAAGGTGCTGAAGCCCGGGCCGCCCAACCCGATCGGGCACTGAGCCCGTGGCCCGAGGCCGGCCCCGGGGAGCCTGGGGACCGGCCTCGACGAGGTGTCGGCCCGGCCGGCCGCCGCGCGGGACGAACGCGGCGGCCGGCCCGGCCGTGCACGTCCGGGGCGTCCCCGTCCGATGGGTGGGCGGCGTCCGTCCCGCTGCCGGACACGCCGACCTCCGGCGATCACTGCCGCCTATGCTCAGCGGCATGAGTGACCTCACCGAGCTTGACGCCGAAGACAAGAAGATCATCACCCTGGCCCGCTCCGCCCGCGCCCGCAACGGCGTGGCGGAGGGCGCGGCGGTGCGCGACGAGACCGGCCGCACCTACGTCGCCGGGACGGTGGCGCTGGAGTCGCTGAAGCTCAGCGCGCTCCAGACGGCCGTGGCGATGGCCGTGGCCAGCGGGGCCCGCAGCCTGGAGGCGGCGGCCGTCGTCACCGAGGCCGAGCGGCCCGCCGAGGCGGATCTCGCGGCCGTACGGGACCTGGGCGGCGCCGGGACGCCGGTGCTGCTGGCCGGTCCGGACGGGGCGCTGCGGGTGGCGGCCGAGGCGCGCTGAGGCCTTCGGTGCCGACCGCGGCCACGCTGGGCCGGGCCCGGGGCGATGGGGCGCCCATGCCCATCTGACTGGCGGATAATCTCACTGGGAGAGCTCGGGAGAGCTCATGACCGGGGGGAGCCGGGACACATGGGGCCGTGGGCGTTCTTCGCAGGGCTGCTGCTGACCGTGATGGGCATGGGCAAGTGGCAGGAGAGCGGATCGCCGTTCTGGCTGGCCGGCTCGATCGCCCTGTTCCTGGTCGTGATGATCAGTGGTCTGGCCTCGCTCGGCGGCGCCAAGAAGGGGTGACCGGGCGACCATGTCCGTGGGCGCTCGGGTGATCAGGGAGAATGGTCCCCATGAGCGTTACTTCCCCCTCCCAGGCCGAGACCTTCCGATCCGGCTTCGCGTGCTTCGTCGGCCGCCCCAACGCGGGCAAGTCGACCCTGACCAACGCCCTGGTGGGGACGAAGGTCGCGATCACCTCCGACCGCCCCCAGACCACCCGGCACACCGTCCGCGGCATCGTGCACCGCCCGGACGCCCAGCTCGTGCTGGTGGACACCCCGGGCCTGCACAAGCCCCGCACGCTGCTGGGCGAGCGGCTCAACGACCTGGTCCGCAGCACCTGGGCCGAGGTCGACGTGATCGGCTTCTGCCTCCCGGCGGACCAGAAGCTCGGCCCCGGCGACAAGTTCATCGCCAAGGAACTCGCCGAGATCAAGAAGACGCCGAAGGTGGCCATCGTCACCAAGACCGACCTGGTCGACTCCAAGGCGCTCGCGGCCCAGCTGATCGCCATCCACCAGCTCGGCCAGGAGCTCGGCATCGAGTGGGCCGAGATCGTCCCGGTCTCCGCGGTCGGCGACAAGCAGGTCGACCTGCTGGCCGACCTGCTCGCCCCGCTGCTCCCGGCCGGTCCGCCGCTGTACCCGGACGGCGACCTCACCGACGAGCCCGAGCAGATCATGGTCGCCGAGCTGATCCGCGAGGCCGCCCTGGAGGGCGTCCGGGACGAGCTGCCGCACTCGCTGGCCGTCGTGGTCGAGGAGATGATCCCGCGCGAGGGGCGCCCGGCGGACCGCCCGCTGCTGGACATCCACGCCAACGTGTACATCGAGCGGCAGAGCCAGAAGGCCATCGTGATCGGGGCCAAGGGCGCCCGGCTGAAGCACGTCGGCACCACGGCCCGCAAGCACATCGAGGCGCTGCTCGGCACCCCGGTCTTCCTTGACCTGCACGTCAAGGTCGCCAAGGACTGGCAGCGTGACCCCAAGCAGCTGCGCAAGCTCGGCTTCTGACGGCGCGTCATCGGACTGGCGTGAGAGCGGCCCCGCCCGGCACCGCCGGGCGGGGCCGCTCTCACGCTCCGCCGAGGGTCCGCCCGTCCCCCGGAGGGCGGGGCGGGGAGTCAGGCGCCTTCGCGCAGGACCAGCGAGACCAGTTCGCGCTGGGATTCCGTCAGCTTGGGATCGGCGCAGTACACCGTCCGGCCGTCGACGGTGATCTCGTAGTGGTAGCCGTCGGGCACGCCGTAGGAGGGCGCGCGCAGGGCGCCCGCGACCGCCTCGCGGGCCAGGGCGTGGACGTGCGGGGCGTCCGTACGGTCGGCGGTGTCCAGCTCCGCGCGGTGCATGAGGCCCGCGAGGCCGCCGGTCCGGATCACCTGGATGCGCATGGTGCCCATCGTGCTACGCAGGGGTGGGATTTGCCCACGTTTTCCAAGACCTTGACCTTCGGCGCGTCGCCGGGCACCGGCCGGCGGGTCCGCCCCGGCCGGTGCCCGGCCCGGCTCAGCCGACGCTGACACCGACGGTGGCCCAGGAGGCCGTCACGGTGTTCGCCACCGTCTCGTCCGGGAAGCGGGAGCGCGCCGCGGCCACCGTGGCGCGGGCGAAAGTGGTGAAGTCGGCGGTCGCGGGCAACCGCCCATGGGTCAGGGTGTCGTACCAGATCTGGCCGGCCCGCTCCCAGGCGTGGCCGCCGAGGGCGGTGGCCAGCAGGTAGAAGGCGTGGTTGGGGATGCCCGAGTTGATGTGCACCCCGCCCGCGTCCTGCTCGGTCCGCACGTAGTCGCGCAGGTGCGCGGGCTGCGGGTCCTTGCCCAGCCGCGGGTCGTCGTACGCGGTGCCCGGGGCCCGCATCGAGCGCAGGGCCACGCCGTGCACGCCGGGGGCGAGCAGGCCGGCGCCGATCAGCCAGTCCGCCTGCTCGCAGTCCTGGCGCAGCGCGTACTGCTTGACGAGTGAGCCGAAGACGTCGGACAGCGACTCGTTGAGGGCGCCGGACTGCCCGTGGTACTCCAGGCCGGCGGTGAACTGGGTGACGCCGTGGGAGAGTTCGTGGCCTATGACGTCCAGGCAGCCGGTGAAGTCGCCGAAGATCACGCCGTCCCCGTCGCCGAAGACCATCCGGGAGCCGTCCCAGAAGGCGTTGTCGTAGCTGTGTCCGTAGTGGACGGTGGCGTCCAGTCGGAGCCCGGCGTCGTCGATCGAGCGGCGGCCGTAGGCCTCGGCGAACAGGGCGAAGGTCGAGCCGAGGCCGTCGTAGGCCTGGTTGACGGATCGGTCGGACACCGGGACGGCGCCCTCGCGGCGGACGGTACGGCCGGGGAGTGTCTCGGTGTGCCGGGCGTCGCGGATGACCCGTTCCAGCGGGGCGGCCCCGAGAACGGCCGGGGCGGCCGGGTCGGCGGGGCCGGCCGTCGCGGTGCTGCGGCGGGCGTCACGGTGTGCGGCGTCGAGGGCGAGGGAGCGGACGGCGGGCTCGTGTCCGTCGTCCGCGAGCTTGTCGAGGATGAACGGGGGGATGATCGCGCAGTGTGGGGCAGCGACAGTCATGTCGCCAAGAGTGACGCATCAATGACAAATTGTCACCGGGTGGTGTTGTCTCAATGGGTGGAATGCTGGCCCGGCTCACTTCGGGGTCGCGCGGAGCTGGGTTACTGTTGAGCCCATCATGCGTTATGGACTGCTTCTTCTTAGCTGCCGCGGCGAGGGCCTGTAGACCACACAGAGGCCGGCTCCCTTGCCGCGGGGATCTGTGCTGTGCGCGTATGAACGCCAGTCGCGGCAGTAGTCGGCCGTCGGGTGTCCACTCACCCCGACCAGCCCGCACCTCACACGGAAGCCGAGAGTCATCACCATGACCGAGCAGAGCTCCATCGCGCGCGCGTTCGTCGACCGCCCGACCCCGATCACCGCAGCCGGCGTGCGCCAGCAGCCGTCCGGGATGCCGTTCCAGCGGTACGTGCCGTTCGGCACCGTCGACCTGCCGGACCGCACCTGGCCGAACAAGGTGATCACGCAGGCTCCGCGCTGGCTCTCCACCGACCTGCGGGACGGCAACCAGGCGCTGATCGACCCGATGTCGCCGGCCCGCAAGCGCAAGATGTTCGACCTGCTGGTGCGGATGGGCTACAAGGAGATCGAGGTCGGCTTCCCGTCCTCCGGAGCCACCGACTTCGAGTTCGTCCGCTCGCTGATCAACGAGGGCGCGATCCCCGAGGACGTCACCATCTCGGTGCTGACCCAGGCCCGCGAGGACCTGATCGAGCGCACCGTGGAGTCCCTGAAGGGCGCGCCGCGCGCCACCGTCCACCTGTACAACGCGACCTCGCCGCTGTTCCGCCGGGTGGTCTTCAAGGGCAGCAAGGACGACATCAAGGGCATCGCCGTGGACGGCACCCGCCTGGTGATGGAGTACGCCGAGAAGATCCTGGGCGAGGAGACGGTCTTCGGCTACGAGTACTCGCCGGAGATCTTCATCGACACCGAGCTGGACTTCGCACTGGAGGTCTGCGAGGCGGTGATGGACGTCTGGCAGCCCGGTGAGGGCCGCGAGATCATCCTGAACCTCCCGACCACGGTGGAGCGTTCCACCCCCAACGTCTACGCCGACAAGATCGAGTGGATGTCGCGGAACCTGTCGCGCCGCGAGTTCGTCGCGCTGTCCACCCACCCGCACAACGACCGCGGCACCGGCGTCGCATCCGCCGAGCTGGCCATCATGGCCGGCGCGGACCGCGTCGAGGGCTGCCTGTTCGGCCAGGGTGAGCGCACCGGCAACCTGGACCTGGTCAACGTCGGGATGAACCTGTTCTCGCAGGGCGTCGACCCGATGATCGACTTCTCCGACATCGACGAGATCCGCCGCACCGCCGAGTACTGCAACCAGATGGCCGTCCCCGAGCGCCACCCCTACGCCGGCGACCTGGTCTACACCTCCTTCTCCGGCTCGCACCAGGACGCCATCAAGAAGGGCTTCGACGCCCTGGAGGCCGACGCGCGGGCCGCCGGCGTGCCGGTCGGCGAGCACACCTGGGGCGTCCCCTACCTGCCGATCGACCCCAAGGACGTCGGCCGCAGCTACGAGGCGGTCATCCGGGTCAACAGCCAGTCCGGCAAGGGCGGCATCGCGTACGTCCTGAAGAACGACCACAAGCTGGACCTGCCGCGCCGGATGCAGATCGAGTTCTCCAGGATCATCCAGGCCAAGACCGACACCGAGGGCGGCGAGGTCACCCCCGCCGACATCTGGGCGGTCTTCCGGGACGAGTACCTGCCGACCCCGGCCAACCCGTGGGGCCGGATCTCGCTGCGCGGCTCGCAGAGCCTGACCACCGAGGACGGCCGGGACGTGCTGACCACCGCCGCCGTGGTGGACGGCGTCGAGGCCGACCTGACCGGCACCGGCAACGGCCCGGTCTCCGCCTTCGGCAACGCGCTGGCCGGCATCGGCGTGGACATCCGGGTGCTGGACTACGCCGAGCACGCGCTGAGCGAGGGTGGCGACGCACTGGCCGCCGCGTACGTGGAGTGCGCGGTGGACGGCAAGGTGCTGTGGGGTGTCGGCATCGACGGCAACACCGTGCTGGCCTCGCTGAAGGCGATGATCAGCGCCGTCAACCGGTCGCAGCGCGGGTAGTTCGTACGGGTGCTCTTTGCGTGACCGCCGGCGGGCCGTCCTTCGGGGCGGCCCGCCGCTGCCGGTCCGGGGCGGCCGCGGCGGACCGGCCCCACCGGTGTGTCCTGCGCCACACTTTTTAGCGCCGGAACGCGTTCGGGGTGCTGACACGTGCCGGTAACCGTGGCAACATCGACCCACCGGAAATCCGGGGTCGGTGGGACGGCCTGCGGAGTCCGGCCGCGTGACCTGCCCATTGCCGTGCAGGCCGCCTGCCATGTCTGGGGAGTGGCGCCGTGACAGGGTTGTGGGGTGTCCGCCCGCGCTGGCGGACCGATGTTCTCGGTGAGTTCTTCTGCCCCGGCTGCGGCGGGGACCGCAACTACCGCCGGCAGCACGGCCGGCGGTGGCTGCGGCTGCTCGGTACCCCGGTGCTGCCGCTCGGACCGGTGATCGGCAGCGTGCAGTGCACCTCCTGCCACGGCCGGTGCGGCGTGCAGAGCCTGGAACAGCCCACCTGCGTCCGCCTCACCGGCATGCTGCGCGACGCCCAGTACACCGTGGCGCTCGCCCTGCTGGCGGCGGGCGGCACCGGCAGCCGCGCGGCCCGCGAGGCAGCCTGCACCGTCGTCCGGGAGGCCGGCTTCGAGGACTGCGGCGAGGCCCAGGTGCTCGCCGCACTGGCCGCGCTCTCCGGGCTCGGCAGCGAACTCCACGACGCCCACGGCATGGCCGGCGGCCTGGCCATCGAACTGCACGCCGCACTGGAGCCGCTGGCCCCGCACCTGGCGCTCCAGGGCCGCGAGCGACTGCTGCTCCAGGGCGCCTGGATCGCGCTCGCCGACGGGCGCTACCTCCCGCACGAGCGCGAGGCGCTGGCCGCGGTCGGCCGCTGCCTGGGCCTGGCCGACGCCCAGGTCGGCGCGCTGCTGGAAGCAGCCACCCGCAGCACCCCGCGCTGAAGGTACCGGACGTACCGGATGTTCCGAAGGCGCGGAAGGTACTGAAGGCGCCCCGGCGCCGGCGCACCACCCCGACAGCCCCCACAGGTCGGGCCCGACTCCCCCCACGGGCCCGCCGTGCCCCGCACCGAGGGTGATCCCCCCACGGACCCCGGTGCGGGCCGCACGGCTGTCCGCGCGCTGCGCGACAATGGTGGGATGTCCACACCTCTGCACTCTCCTGCCGCCTCCGGGCGCTCCGGTCCGGTGTCGACGCTCCTCCCTCCGGCGCTCCTGCGTCGCTTGTCGTTCGTCACTTTCGACACCGGCGCGCCCTACGGCGGGGGTGCCGCCTTCGGGTGTGGGGCTGCCGCCTGCGGGCGTTGCGAGTGGGCGGTCGCGGCATGAGCCTGTTCCGGGATGACGGGGTGGTCCTGCGGGCGCAGAAGCTCGGTGAGGCGGACCGGATCATCACCCTGCTCACCCGCCAGCACGGCAAGGTGCGTGCGGTGGCCCGCGGGGTGCGCAAGACCAAGTCGAAGTTCGGCGCCCGGCTGGAGCCGTTCTCGCACGTGGACGTGCAGTTCTTCAGCCGCAACAGCGAGCTGATCGGCCGCGGGCTGCCGCTCTGCACCCAGGTGGAGACCATCGCGCCGTACGGCGGTTCGATCGTCACCGACTACGGCCGCTACACCGCAGGCACGGCCATGCTGGAGACGGCGGAACGATTCGCCGAGAACGAGGGCGAACCCGCGGTGCAGCAGTACCTGCTGCTGGTCGGCGGCCTGCGCACGCTCGCCGCCGGGACGCACGAGTCGCACCTGGTGCTGGACGCCTTCCTGCTGCGCTCGCTCGCGGTCAACGGGTACGGCGCGAGCTTCACCGACTGCGCCAAGTGCGGACTGGAGGGCCCCAACCGGTTCTTCTCCCTCCAGGCCGGCGGCGTGCTGTGCGCGGACTGCCGGGTGCCCGGATGTGCCGTACCCTCCCCTGAGACACTGGTACTGCTCGGCGCGCTGCTGTCAGGGGACTGGCAGACGGCGGACGCCTGCGAACCGCGGTACTGGCGGGAGGGCAGCGGTCTGGTCGCGGCCTATCTGCAGTGGCACCTGGAGCGGGGAATCCGCTCGATGAGATACGTGGAGAAGTGAGCATGGCAGCGCGACGGCTCTTCGGCGGCGGCGACAGCAGCTGGGGGTCCCCCCGGCCGAAGGCTGGGGGCGAGTACCTCCCCCCGACCCCGCACCCCAGTGGTGCCCGGCCGCCGAAGATCCCCGGCGAGCTGGTACCGAACCACGTCGCCATCGTCATGGACGGCAACGGCCGCTGGGCCAAGGAGCGCGGGCTGCCGCGCACCGAGGGCCACAAGGTCGGCGAGAGCGTGGTGCTGGACGTCCTGCGGGGCGCCATCGAGCTGGGCGTGAAGAACATCTCGCTCTACGCCTTCTCCACCGAGAACTGGAAGCGCTCCCCGGACGAGGTGAAGTTCCTGATGAACTTCAACCGGGACGTCATCCACCGCCGCCGCGACGAGATGGACGCGATGGGCGTGCGGGTGCGCTGGGCGGGCCGGATGCCCAAGCTCTGGAAGAGCGTCGTCCAGGAGCTCCAGGTCGCCGAGGAGCAGACCAAGGACAACGACGCCGTCACGCTCTACATGTGCGTCAACTACGGCGGCCGGGCCGAGATCGCGGACGCGGCCGCGGCGATCGCCGCCGATGTCGCGGCGGGCCGGCTGGACCCGAAGAAGGTCAACGAGAAGACCCTCGCCAAGTACATGTACCACCCGGACATGCCGGACGTGGACCTCTTCCTGCGCCCCAGCGGCGAGCAGCGCACCTCCAACTTCCTGCTCTGGCAGTCCGCCTACGCCGAGTTCGTGTTCCAGGACGTGCTGTGGCCCGACTTCGACCGCCGCGACCTGTGGCGCGCCTGCGAGCAGTACGCGCGGCGCGACCGCCGCTTCGGCGGGGCGATCCCCAACGAGGTGGCCGCCCCCGACCTCGCCACCGAGGTACCGCCGCAGCGCTGAGCCCGGTGAGAAGCGCGAAGGGCCCGTGGGAGTACTCCCACGGGCCCTTCGCGCTTGTCTGCGTCAGAGCTTCTTGGCGCACTCGGCGCAGGTGCCGAAGATCTCCAGGGTGTGCGCGATGTCGCTGAAGCCGTGCTCGGCGGCGACGGCGTTGGCCCAGCGTTCGACGGCGGGGCCCTCGACCTCCACGGTGGCGCCGCAGTGCCGGCAGACCAGGTGGTGGTGGTGGCCGCTGCTGCAACGGCGGTAGACGGCTTCGCCGTCGGCGGTGCGCAGGACGTCGACCTCGCCGGCGTCCGCGAGGGACTGCAGGGTGCGGTAGACGGTGGTCAGGCCGACCGAGTCACCTCGGTGCTTGAGCATGTCGTGCAGCTCCTGCGCGCTGCGGAAGTCCTCGATCTCGTCCAGGGCCGCCGATACGGCGGCTCGCTGGCGGGTGGAGCGGGCGCGCGGCGACGGGCCTGCGGTGGTCACCGTGGGTCCTCCTGGGGTGGTGGGCGTCTCGCACCTCATTGTGCCAGCCCCGCCCTCCCCGCCGGGCCGCTCTCGGCAGGGGCGCTCTGCGCGGGCAGTTGGACGTCGCAGACCTTGGGGCCGGCGTCCGCCCCGGCCCGGTGGCGGCGCCTGGCCAGCGGCGCGGCGATGGCACTGAACAGTGCGAAGACGGCGATGGCGAGCAGCACGATGGCCGGGCCCGAGGGCACGTCCACCTGGTACGAGCCGGTGACGCCGGCCAGCGAGACGACCACGCCGAGCGCGATGGCGCCGGCCTGGGTGGCGGCGAAGGAGCGGGTGAGCTGCTGGGCGGCCACCACCGGGACCACCATCAGGGCGCTGACCAGCAGCAGTCCGACCACCCGCATCGCGACCGTCACGGTGACGGCGGCCATCACCGCGAGCAGCAGGTTGAGCACGCGTACCGGCAGGCCGGTGACCTTGGCGAACTCCTCGTCCTGGCAGATCGCGAAGAGCTGGCGTCGAAGGCCCACGGTGACGGCGATGACGACGGCGCCGAGGATCGCGATGGTGGCCAGGTCGCCGGGGGAGACGGTGAGGATGGAGCCCCAGAGGTAGCTCTCCAGGCTGCCGGAGCCGGCCTGGGCGGACTTCGAGACCAGCAGCTTGCCGCAGGCCATGCCGCCGTAGAAGAGCATCGCCAGCGCGATGTCACCGCGCTGGTTGCCGCGCGAGCGGACCAGCTCCATCACGACGGCGCCCAGCACGCAGACCAGCACGGCCATCCAGACCGGGCTGGTCTGGAACAGGAAGCCGAGGCCGACGCCGGTCATCGCGACGTGGCCCATGCCGTCGCCCATCAGCGCCTGGCGCCGCTGCACCAGGTAGATGCCGACGGCGGGCGCGGTGATGCCGACCAGTACGGCGGCGAGCAGGGCCCGCTGCATGAAGTCGTAGGAGAGCATCTCGGTCATGCCAGCAGTCCAGGGGTCGTCAGGTGGGGGTCCGCGTGCGGGTGGACGTGGTCGTGGCCGGGCAGCGCGTGCAGACCGGTGTTGGGCACCGGCGGGCCGTCGTGGGCGACGCAGCCGTCGCGCAGCACCACGGCCCGGTCGATCAGCGGCTCCAGCGGGCCGAGTTCGTGGAGCACCAGCAGGACGGCGGTGCCGCGCTCGACCTCGGCGCGCAGGGTGTCGGCGAGCACCTGCTGGCTGTCGGCGTCCACACCGGCCATCGGCTCGTCCATGATCAGCAGGTCGGGGGCGCCGACCAGGGCGCGGGCGATCAGCACCCGCTGCTGCTGGCCGCCGGAGAGGTCGGCCACGCCGTCGCCCGCCCGGTCGAGCATGCCGACGGCCGCCAGCGCCCGGTCCACGGCCTCGCGGTCGCGGCGGCGGAAGGGCAGCAGGCGGTGCTGCGGCAGCCGGCCGGTGGAGACCACCTCGCGGACGGTCGCGGGCACGCCGCCCGCGGCGGTGGTGCGCTGCGGGACGTAGCCGATCCGGTGCCAGGCCCGGAACCTGGCGAACGGGGTGCCGAACAGCTCCAGGGTGCCGCGCTCCAGCGGGACGGCGCCGACCACGGTCTTGACGGTGGTGGACTTGCCGGAGCCGTTGGCCCCGAGCAGGGCGACCACCTCGCCGGGGCGCACCAGGAGGTCGACGCCGCGCAGGACGGGCCGCCCGCCGAGCGAGGCGACGGCCGCGCGCAGCCGGACGGCGGCGGGCTCGGACGCCGACGCCGGCTCGGGCGTGGGTGAGCTCGCGGGCGCGATCGCGGCCCCGGCGGCGGGTGTCGATGCGGGAGCGGAGTCCGTGAGGGCGGCGGCCCCGGGGGAGGTGGAGGTCATGAGGGTGGCGTCCTGTCAGCTGGTGGTGCCGAGTGCGGCCCGCAGGTTGGCGAGGTTCTGCCTCATGACGCTGAGGTAGTCGTCCTTGGCGGTGTCCTTGACGCCCTCCAGCGGGTCGAGGACGGCCGTCCTGAGGCCGAGGTCCTTGGCCACCGTCTCGGCGAGCTTGGGGCTGACCAGGGTCTCGAAGAAGATCGTGGTGGCGCCGTTCTCCTTCGCCGCCCGCTGCACCTCGGCGAGCCGGGCCGGGGTGGGCTCGGCCTCGGGGTCGACGCCGTTGATCGCGACCTGCTTGAGGCCGTAGTGGTCGGCGAGGTAGCCGAAGGCGGCGTGGCTGGTGACGAAGGTCTTGCTGCGGGTGTCCTTCAGGCCGGCCTGGAACTCCTGGTCCAGCTCGGCGAGCCGCTGGACCAGCGCGTCCGTGTTGCGCCGGTAGTCCGAGGCGTGCGCGGGGTCGGCCTCGGCGAACTCGGCGCCGACGCTCTTGGCGACCGCCGCGTAGCGGGTCGGGTCGAGCCAGATGTGCGGGTCGCCGCCCTGGTGCTCCTCGCCGGCGTGGCCCTCGGCGCCCTCGGTGCCCTCGTCGAGGTGGTGGTCCACCAGCGGGGTCACCGCGGCGGCGTCGACCAGGTGCGCGGTGTCCCCGACGGCCTTGTCGACGGTGGGCTGGAGGCCCTTGAGGTAGATCGCCACATCGGCCTGCTTGACCCTGGCGACCTGCTTGGCCTTGAGCTCCAGGTCGTGCGGCTCGACGCCGGGCGCGGTGAGGTCGGTGACCTTGACGTGCTCCCCGCCGATCTGCGTGGCGAGGAACTCCATGGGATAGAACGAGGCGACGACGTCCAGCTTGCCGTCCGTGCCCTTGGCGCTGCTGCTGCCACCGCAGGCGGACAGGGCGAGCGCGGCGGTGAGGGCGGTGGCGGTCAGGGCTATGGAGGTGTGCAGGGATCGTCGGATCATCATGACAACCATTCTCATCTTAAGTGGAAATGATTGTCAACTCACCCGATTGGATCAACGACGCCCGAGCAACCCGGGACGGATACCGATTTGAACCGGGTACCCGTTTGGCCGGTAACCTGAGGTATTCGGGTACGCGCAACCAGCCGTGCCCTGACCGTGCCGTCGTACTGAAGAGAGCACTGTGGCCGCCGACAAGATCGACACGATCGTCAGCCTGAGCAAGCGCCGTGGCTTCGTCTACCCCTGCAGCGAGATCTACGGTGGCACGCGTGCCGCCTGGGACTACGGGCCGCTGGGTGTCGAGCTCAAGGAGAACATCAAGCGCCAGTGGTGGCGTGCGATGGTCACAGCGCGGGAGGACGTTGTCGGTCTCGACTCGTCGGTCATCCTGGCCCGCGAGGTCTGGGAGGCCTCCGGCCACGTCGCCACCTTCAACGACCCGCTGACCGAGTGCACCCACTGCCACAAGCGGCACCGGGCCGACCACCTGGAGGAGAAGTACGAGGCCAAGCACGGCCACCTTCCCCCCAACGGCCTGGCCGACATCAACTGCCCCGACTGCGGCACCAAGGGCTCCTTCACCGAGCCCAAGGAGTTCTCGGGCATGCTGAAGACCCACCTCGGTGTCACCGAGGAGGCCGGCGGCCTGGCGTACCTGCGCCCCGAGACCGCCCAGGGCATCTTCACCAACTTCAAGGCCGTCCAGCAGACCTCGCGCAAGAAGCCGCCGTTCGGCATCGCCCAGACCGGCAAGAGCTTCCGCAACGAGATCACGCCCGGCAACTTCATCTTCCGCACCCGCGAGTTCGAGCAGATGGAGATGGAGTTCTTCGTCAAGCCGGACGAGGACGAGAAGTGGCACGAGTACTGGCTCGAGCAGCGCTGGAACTGGTACGTGGACCTCGGCCTGCGCACCGAGAACATGCGCTTCTTCGAGCACCCGAAGGAGAAGCTCTCCCACTACGCCAAGCGCACGGTGGACATCGAGTACCGCTTCAACTTCGGCGGCACCGAGTTCTCGGAGCTGGAGGGCATCGCCAACCGCACCGACTACGACCTCAAGGTGCACAGCGAGCACTCCGGCCAGGACCTGAAGTACTTCGACCAGGAGTCCGGCGAGCGGTACTTCCCGTACGTCATCGAGCCGGCAGCGGGCCTCAACCGCGCCATGCTGGCCTTCCTGCTCGACGCGTACTTCGAGGACGAGGCGCCCAACGCCAAGGGCGTCATGGAGAAGCGCGTCGGCATGCGCCTCGACCCGCGCCTGGCGCCGGTCAAGGTCGCGGTGCTGCCGCTGTCGCGCAACGCCGACCTCTCGCCCAAGGCCCGCGGCCTCGCCGCCGACCTGCGCACCGCGTGGAACGTCGAGTTCGACGACGCCGGCGCGATCGGCAAGCGCTACCGCCGCCAGGACGAGATCGGTACGCCGTTCTGCGTCACCGTCGACTTCGACACCCTTGAGGACAACGCCGTCACGATCCGCGACCGCGACACCATGGCGCAGGAGCGGGTCTCGCTCGACCAGGTGAAGTCCTACCTGGCCGCCCGCCTGATCGGCTGCTGACCCGGCAGACACCCCGAAGGCCCCCGGACACCGCAGCGGCGGAGTCCGGGGGCCTTCGCGTGCGTGCGGGGCGGGCGGCTCAGCGCCGGGCGCGGCGGGCGCGCGGCGCGTCGACGGCGGTGGGCAGGCCGGCCGAGCGCAGCGCGGCGGTGGCGCTGCGGCAGCGGCCCGGGTCGCCCGCGGCCAGGGCGGCCAGCAGGGCCGCGTACCGGTCCGGACGGGTGGTGAGCGCGCCCGCGAGGGCGGCCAGGTCGGCGGGCGCCCGCATGCCCACCAGCTCCCGCAGGAACACCGGCGCGAGCTGCTCCTCCAGCGCGAGCGCGAGCGCCGCCAGGTCCGGCACGGCCCGGGCCGCGGCCTGGCGCAGCAGGGTGCGGGCGTCCGCCGCGCGGCCGGCGGTGACCAGCAGCGCGGCGAGGGCGGCCAGGTCGGCGGGCGGGGCGGAGCCCCACTCCCAGAGCAGGGTGACGCCGTCGGCGCTCTGGCCGGAGGCGTCCAGGGCGGCCAGCAGGGCGGGCAGGCCGGCGGCGGGGTAGCCCCAGAGCGCGTGGAAGAGGCCCGCGGCCTCCTCGGCCAGGCCGCTCCGGCGCAGCTCCGCGAGGGTCGCCGCGGCCTGGGCGGGGGCGCCGTGCGCGGTGGCGCGGGCCAGGTAGCCGCCGGCGCCGGCCGGGCCGACGGTGCGCAGCAGGGCGGCGAGGCGGGCCACATCGGGCGGGGCGAGGGTGACGGCGGCCTGGGCGGTGACGGCGGCGGACTCCTGGGTGGAGCCGCGCGCGTGCAGGAGGGTGATCCGCTCGGCCAGGCCGACGAGTTCGGCCTGGGCGCGGGGCGGCGGTGGGGGCGGGGCGACCGGGCGTTCCGCCTGCGGTGGCGGGGCGGGTGCCGGCGCCGGGGTGGGTGGGGCCGCCGCGGGTGCGGCGTGCTGGGCCGGTGCGGAGGCGGGCCGGACGCCGCCGAAGCGGGCACCCCGGGCGGGTGGCACGGGCGCCGCGGCCGGCGGGGGAGCGGGCGGGGCGGGGGCCGCCGGGGCCTGCTGGTACGCGCCGCCGAACCGGGCTCCGGTCGGCCGTGCGGGGGTGGCGGCCGGCGGCGGCGCGGGTGCGCTCTCGCGCAGCCGGTCCTCCACGGTGAGCAGGTGCTCGCTCAGCTCCAGGCAGCGGGCGCCCAGCCGGGCGCGCAGCATCCTGGCCTGCTCCAGCTGCCGCAGCAGCTCCCGGTCGGGTGGGTCGGTGGCCTGGACGGCCCCGGTCAGCCGCCGCTCGCGCGCCGTCGCGTACTGGCGGGCGCGCAGCAGCTCGTCGAGTTCCGTCCGCAGGGCCCGGGCATCCTGCTCCGCCATCGTCCGACCGGATTCCTCGTGCACCGACATCCGTCGCCCGACCCCTCCGCCGTGCCCCTGGTCCCTGCCCCCCGATCCCGGCCGCCGATCCCTGGCCACCGGCCATCCTGCCGGGGCCGTACGGCAGTGGTGTTACGGACGTGCGTCCGGCGGTTTTCCGGCTCTGCCGCCCGGGGCGCGTCGGGAGCGCACGGGTGCGCGGCGTACGCCGGGCGCACGGAGCGCGCTGCTCACGCCGGTTCGGGCGTCGGCCGGCGTACCGTATCGAGCTCGGGAGCGGGCTCGGCCGCCGGTTCGGCCACCGGGGCGATCGAGCAGCGCAGGCCGCGGAAGGTGGACGAGCCCATCTCGGCGTTCTCGTCCTCGTTGCTGGTCAGCACGTTCACGTTGCTCTCCCGCCACCCGCCGTCGGGCCCGCGCTCGGGATACCACCAGGCGGCCGGCGCGACCACCACGTCCGGCGCGACCTTGTCGGTGATGCGCACCCGCAGCCGGATCCGCCCCACCGAGGTCGAGACGGCGGCCCAGTCCCCATCGGCCAGCCCCTCCCGGGCGGCGGCCTGCGGGTGCATCTCCAGCCGGGGTTCGGGCTCCTTGGCGCGCAGCGAGGGCAGGTCGCGGAACTCGGAGTTGAAGAAGAACGGCGAGTGCGCGGAGGTCAGCAGGTACGGGCCGTCCGCCGGGCTGCCCACCGGCGGGCCGGGCACGGGCAGCGGCGGGTAGCCGAAGGCCCGCAGCGCGTCGCAGCGCAGGCCCAGCTTGCCGCTGCGGGTGCCGAAGCCCCGCTCGCGGTACTTGTGGTAGCGCAGCTCGGTGGCCCGGTAGTGCACCTCGGCGAGCTGCTTCCAGCTCATGCCGATGGGGGAGAGCCGTTCGTCCAGCGAGTCCTCGGGGCTCGCCGAGAAGTCGGCGGCCAGGCCCAGCCGGCGGGCGAGTTCGGTGAGGATCCACTCGTCCGAGCGGCTGTCGCCGACCTGGGCGAAGGCCCGGCGGGCGGCGATGTAGTGGGCGTGCTCGACGATCTGGTCGCGTTCCAGCCAGCCGCCCACCGGTAGCACCACGTCGGCCATGGCGGCCGTCGGGGTGAGCTTGAGGTCGACCACGGCGAGGAAGTCCAGGCGCTGGAGGGCGCGGTGGATGCGGTCCGAGTCGGCGTAGTTGAGCAGCAGGTTGCTGCCGTGCACCAGCATCGTGGTGACGGGGTGCGGGGCGGCGGGGTCGAGCACGGCGTCCCAGACCGAGCCCGGGTGGGCCCAGCCGGACATCGACAGGATCCGGTGCCGATCGCCGCCCAGGCGCTTGGCGGCCTGCTCGGGTGCCAGCAGCTCGGCCCGGGGGAAGGCACGCCGGCCCTCGATGCCGGGCGGGTCCCAGAGCACGTCGCCGCCGGGGCGGTCGATGTTGCCGCAGATCGCGGAGAGCAGGATCACCGCCCGGCAGGTGTGGAAGGAGTCCCGGTGCTGCTGCGGCCCGGTGCCCAGCTCGATCGCGGCGCTCGGCGCGGCGGCGTACGCCAGCGCGGCGGCCCTGACCTGCGCGGCGGGCACGCCGGTGAGGTGCTCGACGGCCTCCGGGGTGTACTCGGAGACATGGGCGGCCAGATCCTCGAAGCCGACGGTGTACTGCTCGACGAACTCCTTGTCCCAGGCGCCGGCCTCGATCACCACCTGGATCATCGCGAGCGCCAGGGCCGCGTCCCCGCCTGGCCTGACCTGGAGGAAGTGCTCGGCGCGGCCCGCCAGTTGGGTGCGCCGGGGGTCGACCACGATCATCCGGGTGCCGCCGCGGACGGCGGAGAGCAGCCGGGTGCCGATCACCCCGTCCCCGTGCGTCATCGACTTGTTGGAGCCCCAGAGCAGCACCACGTCGGGGCGGCCCTCGTAGTCGCAGAAGGTGAAGCCGCCCTGGGTCAGGATGCCCGCCATCACCCGCGGGTAGAAGCAGACGTGCGCCGGCCCCAGGACGTTCGGGGTGCCGAAGCTGTTGGCGAAGCGGAACAGCCACTCCTGGTAGTTGTGGTCGGTGCCCTGGGCGACCACCAGCGCCTCGGGGCCGTACTCGATCCGGGCCCGGTCCAGCGCGGCGGCGATCCGGTCGAGGGCCTCCTCCCAGCCGATCGGGGTGAACTCGCCGCTGCCGCGCGGGCCGGTGCGCAGCAACGGCGTGGTCAGCCGGTCGGGGTGGTTGAGCTGCTCGGTGGAGGCCCGGCCCTTGGCGCAGAGGAAGCCGTAGTTGTTGGGGTTGTCCGGGTCGCCCTCGACGGAGGTGATCCGGCCCTGGTCGACGGTGACGATGGCGCCGCAGCCGCCGTGGCACATCCGGCAGACGGTCCGGTGGCGGCCGTCCTCGGCGAGGACCCGGACGAGCGGGAGCCGGCTGCGGTGCGGACTGGGGGTGCTCATCTGGGAAGCCTCCGGGGCTGCGCGGTCAAGGCGGCGGGCCGTGCGGGCGGTCGGGCGGGTCAGGTACGGCTGCGCGGGCGGCGGCCGTTCAGCTCGGCGTGTGCCTGGACGAGCTCGCGGTGGGTCTCCTCGGGGACGTTGCGGATCGCCTCCCGCAGGGTCAGCCCGGAGACCCTGGGCAGCCGGGGCCGCAGCCAGTCGCAGATCTCCTCGGGGTGGTGCTTGGTGCCCTCGCGCAGGGCCCAGCCGATGGCCTTGCGGACGAAGAACCGGGAGTCGGTCAGCAGCGGGTCCGCCAGGTCGCAGAAGTCCTTGAAGTAGTAGGGGAACTCCTCGACCTGGCGCAGCGCCAGCAGGTAGGAGAGGATGCCGCCGCGGCGTACCCACTGGTCCTCCTGCCGGCTCCAGCGCAGGAAGTCCTCGGCGGTCTGCGGGTGGCGCAGCAGCATGCCGCCGGCCACCTTGGGGGCGATCAGGTCGACGTGGGCCCAGGTGGCGCACTCCCGCAGCAGCTGTTCCAGCAGGGCGGTGTCCTCGGGCAGCAGCTGGTCGACGTAGCCCTCCAGGACCAGGGCAGCGCAGGAGCGGGACTCGTGCACGGGCGGGTCCCACAGCTCCTCGGCGAGTTCGAGCAGGGTGTCGCGGTCCAGCCCGGGGTAGCGGCGGACGAAGGTCTTCACCACCGCCCGCATCCCGGGCAGCGGGACCCCGATGTGCTCCAGCGGGCTCTTGAGGTACGCCTTCTCGCCCTCGGCCCGGCCGGGTACCGCGCTGTCCTCCAGCGACGACCTGAGCTGGTCGGCGAGTACGGGGGCGGGCGGGGTCGCCTCGGCGGACGGGCGGCGGGGGGTGCGGGTCACGTCGGGGAACTCCGGTCGGTACGGGCCCGGGGGGGGGGGGGGGGGGCCGGGCGGCCGGGCGCGGGCGGGGCGGCGGGGGGGGGGGGGGGGGGGGGGGGGGGGGGGGGGGGGGGGGGGGGGGGGGGGGGCGCCGGGGGGGGGGGGCGGGGGGGGCGGGGCCGGGCGGGGGGGGGGGGCGCGCGCGCCCCCGGCCGGCCGGGCGGATCTGGTGCGGTGGAACGGTGGAATGTGTAGCGGGTGGGACGGTGGGACGAGCCAGGATGGGCTGACTGTACGTCAGCTCTGCTGGTGGTAGGGGAACTCCAGCTCCGCGGCCCACAGGTACTCGGAGGCCGGGCGGCCGCTGCGGCCCTCGGTGTAGCGGAACACGTCCTGCCAGATCGCGCTCACCTTGTCGTTGCGGTAGGCGACGCTCGGGCCCAGCTGGTCGTACCAGCGGACGATCTCCAGGAAGAACGGCCCGGTGGAGTCCTCGCCGAAGTAGACGACGGCGCGGTCGCCGGTGGTCAGCTTCTCGTCCCGCAGGGTCGGCCAGTCCCGGCTCATCAGGTCGTGGAACTGCTCCACGGCGTCCGGGCGGACCAGGTAGTGGGCGATCCCGGTGAAGGCGTCCTCCTCCGGCAGGTCGGGCTCGTCCTTGAAGTAGCCCATCCGGTGGACGATCGGGTAGTCGACCGGCGGGCGGCCCTCCCGGGCCTCGGTCAGCGCGGCCATCTCCTGCCAGATCGCGTTCACCTCGGGGGTGTTGAACGCCCGGCTGACGGCGTTCTCGTCGACCCAGGTGACGATCTCGAAGAAGACCGGGCCGTGCTCGCTCTCGCTGTGGTAGACCGTCGCGGGCTCCTCGGTGACCAGGCCGTGGGCCCGCAGGGTGGGCCAGTGCCGGGCGATGACGTCACGGGCCTGCTCGGCGCAGCCGGGCTTGACCATGTAGGTCGCCATCATGTGTGTGGACAGCACGAGGGGGGACGGGGACATGTGTGGCTCCTTGGTGCTCGGTGGACAACGGGTGTTCAGCGGGTCCGTCAGGCGGTCTCGACGGAGGGCTCCGTGACGGAGGACTTGCGGCCGGGGGGCCGGGTGGGTGTGCGGGGCCCGGGGGCGGCCGCGGCCGGCGCGCTCTCGCGGACCAGCACGAACGCCGCCACCCAGCCGAGGGCCAGCAGCCCGACCGGCAGCAGCAGGCCGGTGTGCATGGCCTTGACGAAGGCGTCCGCGAAGGCCTGCTGCACCTGGGCGGCCTGGCCCGGGTCGGCGCCGGCGCCGGCCGGCGGACCACCGCTGCCGATCTTCAGCGCGCCCTCGGTGAAGGGCGCGAAGGCCTCCCGGAAGCCCGCCCTGGCCTGCTCGGGCAGTGCCAGCGCCTGCTGGTCCACCCAGTGCCGCAGCCCGGCGGAGAGCCGGAACGAGAGCACCGCGCCGACCGCCGCGCTGGCCAGCAGCCCGCCGACCTCCTGGGCGGTGTTCACCAGCCCGGAGGCGACCCCGGCCTGCGGTGGCGGCACCTGGCGCATCCCGATGCTGAACAGCGGGGAGAAGACCAGACCCATGCCGAGGCCCGCCAGCGCGAACGGCCCGATCAGCTGCCAGGTGCCGGTGTCCGTCCCGGTGATCAGGACGAACAGGCCCAGGCCCGCGGTGAAGCAGGCCAGTCCGGTCAGGATCACGGCCCGTCCGGAGCCGCCGTCGGCGAGCTTGCCGCCGACCCCGGCGACCAGGGCGGAGACCAGCGGCATCGCGGCGATGGTGAAGCCTGCCCGCAGCGGGGTCATCCCCAGCACGGTCTGCAGGTAGAGCGAGATCGGCAGGAAGGCGCCGAGCATCGCGAAGCCCATGATCGCGGCGATGGTGTTGGCGGCGGCGAAGTTGCGCAGCCGCAGCAGGTCGAAGGGGAGCAGCGGGCCCGAACGCTGGTGCCTGCGCTGGTCGAAGGTGAAGTAGGCGAGCAGCGCCACCCCGAGGGTCACCGAGCCCCAGGCCCAGCCGTTCCAGTCCAGCCGCTCGCCCTCGATCAGCCCGAAGGCGAGCGCGGTGAGGCCGAGGATCAGCAGGGCGGTCGGGGCCAGTGCGAGCGGCTGGCGTTTGCCGGGCCGGTAGTCGTGCACGTGACGGATCACCAGGTAGGCGGTGGCGATGCCGATCGGCACGTTGAGGTAGAAGATCCAGCGCCAGTCCAGGTAGCTGACCAGGACGCCGCCCAGGGTCGGGCCGGTGAGCACGGCCAGGCCCGAGAGCGCGCCGGTGAAGCCGAAGGCCGCGCCCCACTTGGAGGGCGGGAAGACCATGGTGACGATCGGCAGCAGCTGGGGGGCCAGCATCGCGCCGCTGACACCCTGGACGGCGCGGGCCGCGATCAGCACGCCCGCGTTCGGCGCGATGCCGCAGACGCAGGAGGCGAGGACGAAGCCCGCGAGGCCGAAGAGGTAGACGCGGCGGGGGCCGAAGAGGTCTCCCAGGCGGCCGGCGACGATCAGCAGGGTGGCGTAGCCGAGGATGTAGGCGCTGAAGACCCACAGGCCCTCGTCCAGCGAGGCGTGCACGCCGGACATCACATGAGGCAGCGCGATATTGACGATCGTCATGTCGAGCAGCGTCATGAAGAAGCCCAGACTGAGGACTCCCAGAATCAGCCAGGGACTTTTGTCCTGGCCCTTCGAGGCAGGCATGGAGGCTCTTTTCTTGAATGGCCGGAAGCGGGTGTTTCGGCGGTTCGGGCCGGTCTTCTTCTTTTGCGGCTTCCGCGGCCGGCGGGGGCGCTCACGGGGTGCGCCGAAGCAGTACGGCGTTGGCGTCGAGTTTCAGCACGTCGGTGTGCAGCTGGAACGGCAGCAGCGGCCCGGCGGTGAACTCGCCCGCCGGGAAGTGCCGGGCGATCGCGGGTTCGTCGACCGCCTTGAAGGGGAAGCTCTCCTGCCTGCTGCCGCGCAGGTAGAGCAGGCCGCCGGGGCGCAGCAGCCGGGTGGCCTCGGCCACGTAGCGGTCGCGGTCCTCGGGGCCCAGGTGGTGGAAGCAGCCCCGGTCGACCAGCAGGTCGAACTCCTCGTCGGGCAGTTCGAGCCGGCGGACGTCGCCGGTCAGCAGCGTGATCTCCAGGCCCTCGGCCTCGGCCCGGGCCTTGGCCAGCTGGATGGCCTCGGGGCTGATGTCCACGCCGGTGGCGCGGTAGCCGGCCCGGGCCAGCGCGACGGTGTCCCAGCCGCTGCCGCAACCGAGGTCCAGTGCGGCGGCGCCCTCGGCCACCGGCGCGGAGGCGAGGAAGCCGACGAGGTCGGGGGAGGGGGCGCTGAGCTCCCAGTACTGGTGGTGGTCGCCGACCCGGTAGGCGCGGTCCCAGTCGAAGGTGGTGGTGATGGCGGTCATGGCCGCTGGATCCTTCCGGTGGTTGGCCGGTTGACGTCGTGCGGGTGGTGCCGCCCGCCCGGGGGCGTACGCCGGGCCAGGTGGCGGCCGGGCGTCAGCTGGTCGGCCGTCGCGTACCAGCCGAGTACCTCCGGGTGTCCGGGGGTCAGCACGGGGGAGCCCCGGTACAGCTCGTACCTGGGCCAGTTGGCGCGCGGCGAGGCCCCGGCGGCGGGCTGCACCCGGCGGTGGCGCACGCCGTACGGGCGCGCGCAGGCGCCGTCCGGGCGCTGCGCCGCGCCGGGCCTGGGCAGGCAGTCGCGCCAGAGCAGCGGCCGCTCGCCCATCAGCGAGATGACCCGGATCCCCAGGCTGTCCCTGCGCGCGTCGAGCAGGGACAGCCCGGCGAGCCGCTCCGGGGGGACGGAGAGGCAGGCGTCGAACCGGCGCCGGTTGGGCGCGGTCGACTCCGGGTCGTCATAGTGGATTTCCACGCCGGTGGTCCGCTCGTCGGAAATCCCACGGTTGAACAGGAATGCGGTGAGTCGCAGCCAGGTGCTCTCCCGCGGAGTTCCGTTGCAGGGGTGCCGGAGGCTGATGACCAGAAGCGGTTCGGTGAGCACCAGGGCCCATTCGGATGATTCTTGGGAAGGCGCATACTTAGTGTGCGGCTGCTTCACGCCTGTGACGTTATCAACGGGCCACCTGGCGCGTTTGACTGTCCTGGACATGTTCGCGCCGGAGTTGGCCGGCGGCCCGGGCGACGCTGCGGGCGAGCTCGTCCACCCGGGTGCCCAGCTCCGGGTCCTTGGGGACACCGTCCAGCAGGGCGGTGCGGGCACCGGGGACGGCCACCTGCTCCGGGACCATCCAGGCCCGGTACCAGCGGGCCACCAGCCGCAGGTGGTTGAGCGCGTTGCTGTTGCTGCGCCCGCCGAGCGCGACGATCGCGCCGAACACCCGGCCCTCGGTGTGCTCGAAGTCCAGCAGGTCGAGGGCGTTCTTCAGGGCGCCGCCGATGGTGCCGTGGTACTCCGGGCCGGCCAGGATGATGCCGTCGGCGGCCCGGAACTCCTCGCGCAGCATCCGGACGTCCGGGAAGTGCGGCCAGGGCTCGCTCTTGTCCCCGTTGCAGAAGGGCAGTTGGAGCTCGCGCAGGTCCAGCAGGGAGGTCCGGTGGCCGTCCTCGTCGAGCACCGCCAGGGCTCGGCGCAGCAGTGTCTGGCTGGTGGAGCCGGGCCGCATGCTGCCGCCCAGGCCCAGGATCCGGGGCCGGGCGGTGCTCAACTCTCCTCGCAGATGGCGTCGGCGGGGCAGCAGTCCATGGCCTCGTACACGGCGTCCTCGTCCGCGTCGCTCTCGGGCTGCTGAGCGACGTAGGTGTAGCCCGCCTCGTCGTTGCGGGTGAAGAACTCGGGGGCGATGCACCGGCAGGTGTCGCAGTCGGTGCACTCGGCGTTGACGAAGAAGCGGCCGGGCGCGTTCTCCGGCAGCCGTGCCGGGACGGGGAAGCCGGAGGTCACGGCGTCTCCCCGGGAGCGGGCCGGCCGGCGTGCACGAGTTCGAGCACCCGCTCGGTGTCGGTGCGCAGCAGATGGCCGTAGGTGTGCCCGAGTTCGTCCTCGGGCGCGTACGCGAGCAGCTCGATCGCGTCGAAGCCGGCCAGGTAGTCCAGCAGCCGGCCGACCTGGTCGGGGGTGTCGACGCTGAGCCCGAGGTGGGACATCAGCGAGCACTTGCGCTCCGGCTCCAGCTCCGCCCACCGGCCGTAGCTGCGGCAGGTGAAGAACTCGACCTCGGTGCCCCGCTCGGTGTGCAGGTTGATCCAGTGCCCGGGGGTGCCGTGCACCCGGGGCGCGATGTGCGACGGGCCGGTGCTGACCCGGCTGACGCCCGGGCTCTCGCGCACCGCCTCCAGCCAGGCCTCGAACTCCTCCTCGGCGCGGTAGTCGCCGAGGTAGGCGGCGACGTGGTGCAGGCCGGTCAGCCGCAGGGTGCGCGGGTCCAGCGGCTGGCCGAAGAAGGCGGTCAGTGCCTGCTCGACCGAGATGGCGGCCAACTCATCGGCCCAGTCGACGAGTTCCTTGAGGTAGGGGGCCCGCTGGGCGCCGGTGGGCAGCACTTCGGCGGCGGGGAACAGCAGCGTGGACGGCATGGCGGCTCAACTCCTGCTGGTGAGGTAGTCGGTGATCAGGCTCTCCAGGTCCTGGTGGCCCGTGTAGGGCTTCAGCAGCTCCTGGTAGAGCTCGGGGCGGCGGCCGTGCAGGCAGAAGTAGAGGCTGTTGCGGAAGGAGAGGTCGACCTCCCGCAGTTCGCGGATCCGCTCCAGGTCGAGCTGGGCGAGCAGGACGCCCTCCTCCTCGTCCAGCGAGCCGAGCAGCTGCTCGGGCGCGGCGACGGTGCTGTGCCCGGCGACCGCGATGGAGACCTGGCGGCCGGCCCGCTCGCCGGAGACCTCGCCGACCGCGCTGGCCAGCAGGGTGTAGCAGACGTTGAAGGAGGAGTTGGCCTGCAGGCAGGGCCGGGTGATCTGGATGTTGCCGCGCAGCGCCGCACCGGGGACGGCGATGATCTCGGCGCCGCGCATGGCCAGTGTCCGCGGCACCTCGGGGATCCAGAAGTCGGAGCAGACGCAGATCCCCAGCCGGCCGAACGGCGTGTCCAGCACGACGAGTTCGTCGCTGGGCGAGACGGTGACCATCTCGGCGGCGAAGCGGTGGGTCTTGCGGGCCTTGGCGGCGATCCGGCCCTGGTCGTCCAGCAGGACCGAGGTGTTGTAGTAGCGGTCCTCCTCGCGCTCGATCACCGTGCCGCACAGGATGTAGCAGCCCTTGGCGCGGGCCACCTCGGCCAGCTGGTCGATCACCGGGCCCGGCACCGGCTGGTCGATGACGCCCTTGAGATGGGCGCGGCCGGGGAAGTAGAACGGCGGGCCGAGGAAGAACTCCGGCAGGATGATCAGTTCCACGTCCTGGACGGTGTCGAGCAGCGCCAGGGTGCGGGCCAGGTTCACCGCGGGGTCGAGGTCCCACAGGGTCTGCAGCAGCGCTACCCGGGGGGTGTTGGTGGGTTTCATGCGGGGGCTCCGTCCGGGGTCGGGGCGTCCGTCCAGTCGGGCAGCGGACGGCCGGGCCGGGTGGCCGCGGTCAGCGCCAGGCCCAGCGGGGAACGGCGGAAGTCGGCGGGGAACGGCGCGGCGGCGCGCATCCGGCGCAGCTCGTACAGGTCCAGGTCGGCGGTGATCAGGCACTCCTCGCGCTCGGCCTCGGCCAGCACCGGTTGCTGCTTGCGGAAGTCGCGGGAGTAGGCGCCGATCGCGAGCGGGCTGCGCAGGACGGCGCTACGGCCCATGTAGGTGAGTCCGGCGAGGGTGTTCTCGCCGGTGGCGCTGGCGAACAGCACGTAGGCGCAGTTCTCGGCGGCCCGGGCGAGCAGCATCTGGCGCACCGGCTCGGCGAACGGGCGCAGCAGCAGCGACGGCGCGATGATCACTTCGACCCCGTCGGCGAAGAGTCCGCGCAGCACCTCGGGGAACTGCACGTCGTAGCCGACCGCGAAGCCGAGCCGGCCGAGCGGGGTGGGGAAGACCCGGGCGTCGGTGACGCCGGTCAGGAAGTGCGCCTCCAGGTCGTAGACCATGGTGCGCCGGGCGGTGCCGGTCAGCCGGCCGGTGTCGTCCAGCAGCACGGCGGCGCTGTGCACCTCGTCCCCGGCGCGCTCCAGCACCCCGGCGGCGATCCAGATGCCCAGTTCGCGGGCCAGGTCCGCGAGCCACTCGGTGAGCGGGCCGGGGACGGGTTCGGCGATCTCGTGGCTCTTGGGCAGGTTGAGCGCGGTGGCGAACACCTCGGGCAGGACGACGAGCCGGCACCCCTCGTCGGCCGCGGCCCGGACCAGCTTCTCGGCGCGGGCCAGGTTCTCCGGCCGGCGGTTGGTCGCCACCGACAGCTGGACGAGGCCGACCCGGTACCTGCGGAGGTCAGCGTTGGGCATGGCGCGGTCCTTCCGGTGAGGGGCGTGGGGGGGGGGGCCCCCCCCCCCCCCCCCCCCGCGCGGCCGGGGGGGGGGGGCGGCCGCGGGGCGGGGGGGGCGGGGGGGGGGGGGGGGCCCCCCCCCCCCGGGGCGCGGGCGCCCCCGGGGGGGGGGGGGGGGGGGGGGGGGGGGGGGGGGGGGTGGGGGGGGGGGGGGGGGGGGGCCCCCCCCCCCCCCCCCCCCACGCCCGTTCGATCGGGTTCGGGCAGCCGTCAGTCGAAGATCCGGTCGTAGATGCCGGGCTCGCCCACGGAGTAGCCGGTGTCGCGGTCCCGGGAGGAGATCACCAGGTTGATGCCCTCCTTGGAGACGCTCCAGTGGTTCAGGCCGAGCTCGTCCAGCAGCGCCCGCATCTCGTCGCTGCTGTAGGAGGCGCGCAGCGAGCGCATGAAGGCGTTGGAGTCGCCGCCCGCGTACTGGAGCACGAAGGAGACCATGCCCTCGTCGGCGTCCCGGGCCAGGTCGTACAGCAGCACGTTGCCGCCCGGCCGGCAGATCCGGGCCAGCTCGGGCAGGATGCGCTCCGGCTTGTCCCAGCGGTTGATCGCGCAGAAGCTGAACACCACGTCGAAGCTGTCGTCCTCGTAGGGCAGCCGGGTGTAGCGCGCCCAGTCGCAGGAGAAGTCGCCGCCGTAGGAGACCAGGTTGGCGAAGATGGTGTTCTCCCGGGCCACCTCCAGGAAGGCGTCGTTGGTGTCCAGCCCGGTGAAGACGGAGTCGGGGTGCTGGGCGGCCAGGCGCAGCGAGAGCAGCCCGCTGGCGCAGCCGATCTCCAGCACATCCTTCTCGGGCCCGCAGTCCGGCCCGATCAGCTTCATCATGTGCTGCATCGGGATGATCATGGAGGTGCGGACGCTGCGGTCGTAGGCCCGGCACTCGTCGGTGTCCTCGAACGGGTCACCCTGCGGGACCCGCTCGGCGAGGTCGAAGATCCGGCCCCGGCGGGCGCGGCGGGGCGTGGTGGGCCCGGTGGTCGTGGTCTCAGAACTGGACAAGGGGGAGCCCCTTCCGGCCGTCGGTGCGGTCGATCTGCCACTTGAGGATCTCGGTGCTCGCCGAGGTCGGCTGCGGGAGCCGGTGGTTGGCGTCCGAGTAGAACGTCTTGGAGATGTTGTCGATGTAGTACCAGCCCTTCGGGTACGTCACCTGGATCGCGTCGGCGTCGATCTCCAGCAGCCCCTTGGCGACCAGGTCGTCCATCTTGTCCTTGAAGTACTCGTACGGGTCGACGCCGTGGCGCAGCTTGTACTCGGCGCGCTTGACCCGCAGCAGCTTCAGCCCCAGCACCAGGCTGCGGCAGCGCTGCTCGTGCTCGTCGGTGTAGGCACCCATGACCACCGGCAGCCGGCCCGAGTCGCAGGTGGCGATGTAGTTCTCGATGTCCGGCTCGTTGAGGTACATGTGGTTGTTCAGGTACCCGTACGCCCCGGAGCCGATCGCCACCATGTCGCCGCAGCGGCCCCAGATCTGGGACAGGTGGTCGGTCAGGTAGAAGGTGTCCGTCTCCAGCCCGAGGTACGGCTTGCTGCCGTCCTTGAGCACCGGGTACGTCTTGACGCCGGCCGCCGCCCACTCGGGGCGCATCGGCTCGATGAAGTCGTTGTAGGTCAGCGCCAGGTAGCCCGCGTCCATCAGCGTGGTGTGCAGGTACTGGTACATCTCGTCGGCCTCGCGGGTGCTGGGGCACGGCGGGGTCGCGCCGCTCTGCAGCGCGAAGAACACCTCCGAGCCCGGCATCACGGCGTAGTTGTAGACCGAGAAGGACGTCACCGGCAGGTCCATCAGGGTGCGGATGTCCTGCTCCCACAGGTCGTGGGTCTGCCCGGGGATGCCGATCATGTAGTCGATGCAGAGGTTCTCCATGCCGCTGCGGTCGATCAGCTCGATGGTCTTGGTGGCGGACTCGCCGGTGTGCGCGCGGGCCCGGCCCAGGTAGCGCAGCAGCGGGTCGTGGAAGGTCTGCACGCCCAGGCTCATCCGGTTGACGCCGTGCTTGAGCAGCGCGTCCAGCTTGTACTGGTCGACGTCGACCGGGGTGCTCTCGATGGTCATCGAGCAGTCCGGGCTGAAGTTGAGCCGCTGCTTCATGAAGCCGAGCAGGTCGTCGAGTTCCTCGGCGCGCAGCGTGGTCGGGGTGCCGCCGCCGAAGTAGCCGGAGGTGAAGACGGTGTCCTTCACGTGCGGCAGCTTGGAGTAGAGGTCGATCTCCGCCTTGAGCGCGTGGATGTAGCGCTGCACCAGGGTGTTGCGGGTGCTGAACTTGTTGTACGGGCAGCTGGTGCAGACCTGGTTGCAGAACGGGATGTGCACGTAGAACGAGCTGGTCTTGGGGAACTTCTCACGCTTGGCGTAGATCTGCTCCGCCGTCAGCGGCTGGACGTCGCAGGGGTACCAGCGGACGAACTCGATGTCCCGCTCGGGGTACTCCCGCCAGTAGCTGGGGGTGTCGAGGAAGTTCCTGGTGATCGACTCCTGGGTCATGGTGCCTCTCCGGTCGCCGTTCGATGGGGGGTGGTGCCGGTCGGTTCGGATGCCGCTTCGGACTCCCGCCGGTGCTCGACGGTCAGTGCCATCGGGCCCTCGGCGGTGACCGGCCAGTGGGCCAGGCCGCCCGCGTCGAGCCGCTCCCGCAGCTCGGCGCTGGTCCATGCGCCGTTCAGCGAGTGCAGGTAGGTGCGCAGCCGGTAGCCGCCCTCGGGTGAGTCGTCGGCGGCCATCTCGCGCAGGGTGTATTCGAGGATGAACGGGTCCGGGTCCCGGCGCAGGTCGTTGACCAGCAGCCGGCCCCCGGGCGCCAGTGCGCGGGCCGACTCGCGCAGCAGTGGCAGCGGGTCGCCGTCGCCGCCGAGCAGGTGCACGCCGTAGACCAGCGCGTACCGCCCCAGCAGGGCGGCCGGCAGCGGCTGCCCGGGCGCCCAGTACTCCACCTCGGCCGCAGTGCCCAGGCGGCCGCGGGCCAGCTCCACCGCGCCCGGGTCGGTGCACAGCAGCCGCAGCTCCAGCGGCCGGCGGGCCAGCAGCCCGGTGGCGAAGCCGCCGTAGCCGGGCCCGACCTCCAGCACCGGGCCCTCGCCGCACTCCTCGGCCAGCCGGTCGAGGAACTCCTCCTTGTACTGGTTGCGGGCGGCCAGGTACCCGTCGTACGCCAGGCGCTGCGCCGCGGTGTCGAGCGGGTGCGCGGCGGGCACCCGGGTGGCCGGCAGCAGCCCGGTGGTCACCGGATCACACCTCCCTCAGCACGGCGAACAGCTCCCGCTCGGTCTCGGCGATCCCGCGCAGGGTGGCCCGAAGCTCGCCGCCGAGCCGCTCGCGCAGCGGGTCCAGCCCGGTCGCGGCCGCCGCCCTCAGCTTGGGCAGCCGGCTGCCGAGAACTCCGGCCCGGGCGAGCGCCGGGCCGCTGCCGTCCAGCAGCTGCTGCTCGCGCTCGCGGTAGGTGTCGGCGAGTTCGGTGAACGCCGGGGTCCAGGCCGGCAGCAGCAGCGCGACCAGCTGCTCCCAGCGTTCGGCGCTGTCGGCGCACAGCAGGGCCGCGTCGGCCAGCCGGTGGTCGCCGGTGAGCTCGGCGGCCTCGGACAGGAAGGCCTGGAAGAGGTTGCGGAAGGCGTTGCCGCCCGTCCCCGCGAGCTCGAAGTCGACGAAGGAGCCGGCCAGTTCGTCGACGGCCTCGGTGGCCTTGGCGTGCTGGAGCAGGTGGTCCAGGCCCGCGCCGTAGGACTCCAGACCGCGCAGCCCGAAGGTGGGCACCGGCGGTTGCAGCATCGCCCGGCAGGAGTACCGCACGCCCTGGCGGATGTCCTCCTCGCCGGGGTGGCGGGCCTTGGTCCAGTCGGCCTTGAGCAGCGCGTGCCGGGGCGGGAACGGCTGGTGGGCGGAGGCCCGGGCGGTGGCCAGCTCGGCGGTGGTGATGGTCTGGGGCCGGGCGGGGCGGTCGGAGATCGTCACCGTGCCGGCCTCGGCGTCGTGCTCCAGCACCACGATGGCGTGTGCGCCGAAGTGCCGGGTGGCCTGGAAGTACGGCAGGTGGAAGAGGTCCGCGTAGATCACGGCCGGCCGTCCGGCGGCCAGTTCCGCCAGCAGCTCCTGCCAGGCGTGGTCCGGGTCGTCCGTCACCGCGACGTCCAGGTCCAGCCCGACGCCGGCCGCCATCCGGCGGGTGAACTCCGGGAACGGGCCGTTGCGCCCGCCGGTGAAGCCGCGCCCGCCGGGCGTCGGCGGCAGGTGCATGAAGCTGATCCCGCCGGCCAGGCCGAACAGCATCGCCTCGCTGACGGGGGTGCCGTGCGCCGCGAGCTGCTTGCGCAGCGAGGCGGTCTCGCAGTGCTCGCCGCCGAACCGCCCGTCCGGGCGGGGCTGCGGCGGGGTGCTCCCGGCCGGGCCGGTGGGGCTGCTCGTCATGCGGGTCCTCCCGGGGTGGCGGGGCGGTTGGCCCAGGCGGCCCAGCCGAGGGCCTCACCCGCCTCCCGCTGCGCCTGGTCACTCTCGGCGGCGAGCTCGGCGAGCACCGAGCTGGTGTAGGGGTTGTCGTCGGCGGGCGGGTAGTCCAGCGCGGTGCCGACCAGCACGTTGCTGATCGCCGCGTGCACCAGGTCCGGCGGGAGCCCGCGGCCGGCGAGTTCGGCGGCCAGCGAGGCGCAGGCGCGCAGCGCGGCCTTGGTCGCCGCCCGGTTGGCCGGGCCGACCACCTCCTCCTTGCCGAGCACCACCTCGCCGAGGTCGGCGGCCAGCGTGCGCAGCAGCCCGATCCGCCGGGCCGAGGCGGTCACCAGGACGGTGCGCAGGCCCAGCGCCACCGCGGTGAACTGGCAGACCGGCTTCAGCCCGACCACCTCGGCGGGCACCGGCGGCAGGTCCGAGGTCGGCACGCTGGTGGCCAGGTTCACGAACAGCGGCTGCCGGCCCAGGTGCTGCGCCGTGGTGGCCAGCGTGGTCAGCGCCTTGCCGGTCTCCTGCGGCGGTACGCAGAGCAGTACGGTGTCGGCGGCGATCAGCAGCTCCTCGCTGCTCACCTCGGGCAGCACCAGTTCGCTGGCGATCCGGCGCGCCACCCCGGGGTCGCTGTCGTGCAGCACCACCGGGAAGCGCGCGCCGATCCGGTCGGCGAGCACCGCGCCGAGCCGGCCCAGACCCACCACGGCGACCGTGCCGGGGTCGGGGTTGCCGGGTATCGCGGGGCCGCCGCCCCCGCCGAGCCCGGTGCCGTCGGCCGTCATGAGACCGCCTCCAGGTCCTCGATGGTCAGGCTGCCGGGCTTGAGCATCCGGTCCATCGCGCGGCGGACCTGGGCCCGGTCGATCGGCGCGACCGAGGCCGGTACGCCGAACTCGGCCTCGACCCGCGCGGTGACGGCGGCGCAGAGCACGGCCGGGTCGGCGCCGTCGGCCTCCACCCGGATCTCCAGGCCCGGCCCGGACACCCCGGCGGCCCAGTACAGCCCGGCGCCCGGGGTGGCCAGCACCGTCTGCTCCAGCGCCAGCTTGTTGATCCGCCGCCCGCCGACGGTCAGCTGCTCGCTGACCCGCCCGTGGTGGCGGACCGTACGGCGGGGGCTGCCGCACGAGCAGCTCTCCGTGCCGATGGTGACGAAGTCCCCGCTGCGGTAGCGCAGCAGCGGCGTCGCCCGGCCGCTGAGGGCGGTGATGACCAGCTCGCCCGCGGTGCCGTCCGGCACCGGCTCGGTGGTCGCGGGATCGATCACCTCGAACAGGTGCCGGTCCTCGGTCAGGTGCAGGCCGCCGTGCGCGCAGACCAGGGCGAGCGAGTTGGTCTCGGTCGAGCCGTACGCGTTGGACAGCCGGACGCCCCACAGGTTCGCGATCTTCTCCAGCTTGGCCTGGGAGCAGGTCTCGCCGACGTACAGGAAGGTCTTGAGGCCGATCTCGGCGGGGTCGCGGCCGGTCTCCTTGAGCATGTCGTACAGCCGCAGGGCCCGGCTGGGGGTGCAGACCAGTCCGGTGGGCCGGACCGTCCACATCATCTCGACCATGCGCTCGAACGGGCAGACCAGGCTGAGCGTGCCGACCGGCACGACCGCGGCCCCGCCCTGCTCCAGCGCCCGGTCCAGGTCGTAGGAGGCGAAGGCCAGTTCGTACGGGATGGCGATGAAGACCAGGTCGCCGGGGCCGAAGAGGTGGCCCACCGACTGCTCGACCGCGACGTTGCCGCGGATCCAGTCCTCGTAGGTGATCATCGAGGAGGTCGGGCTGCCGGTCGTCCCGGTGGACTCCCCGTAGCGGATCAGCTCCTCGCGGCCGACGGCGAGCAGTCCGAAGGGGTACGCGGCGCGCAGGTCCCGCTTGGTGGTGAAGGGCAGTTCGCGCAGCTCCTCGGCACTGGCCGGCCGCAGGTCCCCGTACTCCTTGGCCCAGTTCTCCCGGTAGTACGGCGAGTTGGCGAACGCGTGTGCCAGCTGGCGTCCCAGTAGCTCGAACTGGAATCCGGGGACCTCGGCGCGGCTCAGCCGTTCGAAGGCGGCCAGGTCGGCGAGGGCGGCGGCGCGGATCTCGGCGTACCGCCGGTGCGGGGGGTGGTCGTCGGTGCTCGTCACCGGGCATCCTCTCCAAAGGTGAGCTGGGTCTTGATCCGGGTGCGGTCGTCGGACTCGAAGGCGGCGGCGGCCTCCTCGGCCGGCCAGGTGTGGGTGACCAGCAGGCCGGCCTGCTCGCGGTGGCCGCTCAGGAAGGCCTGGGCCTGGGCGAAGCTGCCCGTGCCGCCGATCGAGCCGGTCAGGGTGAGGCCCTTGGCCACCAGCAGGTCGGTGCGCACCGAGGCCGTCTGGCGCAGCCCGAAGCAGAGCACCCGGCCCAGTGGCAGGGCCACAGTCAGTGCGGTGTCCAGCCCGGCGGCGCCGCTGGAGCAGTCGACCACCAGGGCGTACCGGGCGGCGGCGGTGAGCGCCGCGTAGCCGCCGGCCGCACGCGCCGCGGCGGGCGGCTGCGGCAGTTCGGTGTACACCCGGGCGCTGGGGAACAGCTTGCCGACGGCCGCCGCCTTGGCCGGGTCCGGCTCCAGCAGGTCGAGCTCGGTGGCCTGGTACGAGCCGGTGAGCAGCAGGTACGAGGCCAGGCCCAGGGCGCCGGCGCCGACCACCAGGGTGCGGTCCCCGGCGGCGGGGCGGACCCGGCGCAGGCCGTGCTCGGCGACGGCGAAGAACTCCGAGAGCGCCAGCAGCCCCGGGCCGAGGTCGTGGGTGTCGGGGTACAGGTAGCGCCGGTCCACCACCCGCAGCCGGGTGGAGAAGCCGTCGACGGTGAGGCCGAACTTCTCGATCCGGCCGCAGACGTTGCGGTCCTGGTCGCAGCGCGGGCAGTCGCCGCACCAGCGGGAGCAGTCGCCGGTGACCCAGCGGCCGAGCAGCGCCGTACCGCGCCGGCCGGTGTCCACCACCCGCCCGGCCCACTCGTGGCCGAAGCGCAGCGGGTAGCTGCTCGGGCCGCCGTAACTGCCCTGATAGAGGGCCTGGTCGCTGCCGCACAGGGTGACCCGGTCGACCTCGACCAGCACCTCGTCCGGGCCCAGGGCCGCGCCCGGCCGCTCGGCGGGCGTGATCCGCAGGGCGCCGGGGCCGTCCAGGCGCAGGTCCACCCCGAGGTCGCTCATCGGGCCTCCCCGGCGGTGCGCGGGCGCGGCATGGTCAGCGAGAGGGGTACGGGCGCGGGCCTGGGAGGTGGCAGGTGGGCCATCAGCTCGGCCTCGATCCGCTCGGCCTCGGAGCGGGCCATCTTGATCCGCTCGCGCAGGCTGATCGAGGTCAGGCCCCACCACAGGTACCAGTTGTCGTTGGCGAGCACCCGCTCCTGGATCTCGTCCAGCATCGAGTCGTCGTCGATGACGGCGCGTGAGACGTAGTACTTGGGCACGATGAAGCGCTCCGCTCCGGTGATCATTCCCTCGGCGAGGGCGGTGGCGTGCAGCGAGGTGCCCCGGCAGACCCGCAGGCCCAGCGTCCAGAAGGCGTGCACCTCGGGGTGGTCGCCGGGGGGGACGAGCTCGGACATCACGTCGAAGGTCTCCCGCACGGAGTCCCGGTCGTCGCCCGGGCTGCCGATGAACAGGCAGTGCTCGACCCGGATGCCGGCCTGCTCGAACATCTTGTGCGACTCGATGATCTGCCGCTGGCGGAAGTTCTTCTTCAGCCCGCGCAGGATCCGGTCGCAGGCCGAGTCGGTGCCGAACTCCACGTAGTAGCAGCCGGTGCGCACCATCAGGTCGACCAGCTCGGGCGTGACGTTGCCCGGGTTGACCATGCAGGACCAGGGCATCTCGATGCCCCGCCGGACGAACTCCCGCAGGACCTCCAGCGAGTAGTTCAGCGGCAGGTTGAACACCCCGTCGACGATCTCCAGGACCTCCAGGCCCTCGTCCCGCAGCCGTTCCACCTCGTCGGCGACCCGGGAAACCTCGTCGAACTTCACCCCGGTGCCGTCCACCAGGAAGTTGCTGCAGAAGACGCACTCCAGGACGCAGCCCTTCTTGGTCTGGATGGTCGCCGGGACCTTGAGGCTGCGGTCGTGCGTCTCGTAGGAGTAGCTGAAGTACCGCTGGTCGTAGAGCGCCGGGTCGGGGCGGGCGGCCTTGCGGTAGTCGATCTTGAAGACCGGGTCCCTGCGATGGAAGGTGCCGTCCCCCCGCAGGTAGATGACCCCGGGCACGCCCTCCGGCTCCTCGCCCCTGGCCAGGTGCTCCAGCAGCGGGTTCATCGACTCCTCGGCGAAGCCGGTGATCCCGTAGTCCGCCTGGACGAAGTCCATCAGGTCGTCCGGCACGGTGGAGAAGCCGGGGCCGCCCAGCAGGACCGTCACGCCCGGCAGTTCGGAGCGCGACCAGTCCGCGACCTCGCGGGCCAGCGGGGTGTAGATGACCGGCTCCAGCATGCTCTGCGAGTCCACGTTGCGGATCGAGATGCCGACCACCTGCGGGCGGAAGTCCGCCACCGCGGCGCGGACCACGTCCTCGTCCTCCTCCTCCCACATCAGGTCCAGCGTCCGCACGTCGTGGCCGGCCGCCCGGGCCTGGGTGGCGATGGTGACCATGCCGATCGGCAGCACCGGCCGGAAGGACTTCAGCTTGTTGACGGAGATGAACAGCACCTTCACGGCCGCCCCCCGTCCAGCTTCGCCATCAGCGCGACCAGCTGCCGCAGCTGCTCCTCGCTCTGGTGCCAGTGCACGACCAGCCGCAGCAGGCCCAGCCGGCGGGCCACCGAGGCGATCAGCCCGTGCCGCTCCAGGCCGTCCACCAGCCCGGCGGGATCGGGATGGCGGACCGTCACCACGGTGAGCTCCGGCTGCGGGGCCACCGTGAAGCCGGCCTCGGTCAGCAGCCGCACCAGCAGGGCCCGCCGCTCCCACAGGCCGGCCACCGTCGCCAGGTAGCCGTCCCGGCCCTGGGCGCGCAGCGCGGCCCAGGTGGCGAGCAGCGCGCCGCCGGGGCGGGTGCCGAGCAGCCCGTGGTGGTCATGGGTGCCGCGGTAGTGCGAGGCGACCCGCAGCGCGTCCAGGTCGGAGCCGTCGCGGAACAGCACCTGCCCGGAGGGGATCGGCGCGCCGCCGTACTTGTGCGGGTCCAGCGTCACCGAGGTGACCCCGGGGACGTCCAGGCCGATCGGCGGCAGCCGATCGCCGAGCCGGCGGGCGAACGGCACCAGGAAGCCGCCGGTCGCGGCGTCCACGTGCACCGGTACGCCCAGTGCGGCGGCGTGCGCGGCGATCACCGGGACGTCGTCCACGGCGCCGGACTCCGAGCTGCCGGCGGTGGCCACCACCAGGGCCGTCCGCTCGTCCACCAGCGGCAGCAGCCGGTCCACGTCGGCCCGCAGCCGGTCGTCGGCGGGGGTGCGGACGATCTCCACCGGCAGGATCGAGGCGATCTTGTCGAAGGAGAAGTGCGCGCTGTCGCCGAGCACCACCCTGGCCGGTACGTCCGCCCCGAAGCGCCGCCGGTGGCGGCCGAGGGCGGCCAGCACGGCCAGCAGGTTGGCCTCGGTGCCGCCGGAGGTGGCGACCCCCGCCGTCCGGGCCGGGTCGGCGGCGCCCATCAGGTCGGCCAGCATGCCCGTCACGGCGGCCTCGGCCCGCGCCAGGGACGGGAAGATCCGGTTGTCGCCGAGGTTGCTCTCCTGGTACGCGGCGAAGACCTGCCGGGCGACGGGCAGCGGCGTCGAGCAGATCGAGTTGAAGACGGTGCCGTCCCGGTAGCCGTGGTCCTCGGCGCAGAGCTCGGCCAGCTCGGCCAGCACCCGCTCCTCGCCCGCGCCGTGGGCGGGGAGCAGCGGTCCGCGCTCAGGCCCCGGTGGGGACGCGGTGCGGGATGTCGAAGAACTGGGCAGCGTTGCCATGTGCGAGAGTCCTCACGATCTGCTCGGGGACACCGTGGAGTCGGAGCCGGTGCACCGTCCTGGACAGACCCAGCGGGTCCGCCGAACCGAAGTGCAGGCCGGTGTTGAGCATCAGCCGGTCGGGCCCGAAGCGGTCCAGTACCCGCAGCACCTCGCGGTGCGTCAGCTTCTCCCTGACCTGGAACAGCGCGTCCTGGCGGGGTGCCACCGCCAGCCCCAGGCCGCCGAGGTCGCGCAGCGGGCCGTGGCCGGCCAGCAGCTCGATCCGCTGCTCGTCCAGGTCCATCAGGGCGATCGAGGCCGGGTCGATGCCGGCCCGCTCGACCGCTCCGGCCAGCGGTGCCAGCATCGCCCGGAAGCCCTCGAACGCGGGCGGCGACTCGACCATCACCGGCAGCTCCCGGGCCGCCGCCAGCTTCAACTGGCGTTCCAGCACCTCGATCTCGTCCGGGCCGCCGCCGCGCAGCGAGAGCTCGCCGAGCGCCCGGACCGCGGGGTGCGAGAGGTGCTCCTCCAGCGCCTCGATCCCGGCGAGCGCCCCCGGCAGCCCGGCCAGGTCGGCGGCGTGCACGGACAGCGCCACGAACAGCTCCACCCCGTACGCCGCCGCGCGGGCGGTCTCCACCACGGCGAGCCGCTCGAAGCGGGCCGCGAAGGAGGCACCGCTGGCGCGCGGTTCGAGCGAGGCGGAGCAGGGTGCGAGGGCGGTGAGCACCCCGCTGACGGCCATCAGTTCGTAGTCGTCGGCGTTGCGCAGATCGCTGTGGACGTGGTGGTCGAAGAGCGGGACCAGCCCGGGGCCGTGCAGCGCGCGCGGCGCGACCGGCGGTGGCGGCGGAGGCGGGCCGGGGGCCGGCCGTGCGGCTGCCATGGCGCTCAGCCCCGCGGGCCGGTGCCGGCCTCGATGGCCGCGGTGAGCACCTCGTGGCTGCGGCGCAGCGCGTAGCGGTGGTTGTCCGAGTGGTTGTAGAGCTCCACGCTGACGTACCCGTCGTAGCCGCCGCGCTCCAGCACCGTGAAGAAGCCCGCGAAGTCGATGTCGCCGTCGCCCGGGATCTCGTGGTGGTGCACCCGGCCCTTGATGTCCTCGACCTGGATGATCCTGGTGTGCGGCAGGTTGCGCTCCACCGAGGCGAGGTAGTCCTCCTCCACCACCCGGCAGTGGCCGAGATCCTGGGCCAGCGCGAAGCGGTCGCTGGCGAGGGCGTCGGCGAGCCGGGCGACCCCGTCGTTGGTCTCCAGGAAGAACTCCGGCTCCGGCTCCATCGCCAGTACGGCGCTGCCGGGGCCGGCCAGCACCTGCTCGATCCCCTCGGTCAGCCACTGCTCGGCCTGCCCGGCGGGGACCTCGGCCTTGCGCTTGCCGGTCGCGAAGTTGACCAGCGGCACGCCCAGCTCGTCGGCGATCCGCACGGCGCGCAGCACCAGGTCCACGCGCCGGGCCCGGCCCTCCGCGCTCGGGTGGATCAGCGAGGGCTCGAAGCGCTCCTCGCCCAGCAGGTTGTCGGCGCCGGCGGCCAGGCAGCAGGCCTCGATGCCGGCCCGCTCCAGCGCCTTGCGGATCGGCGCGGCCTCGGCCGGGCCGAACTCGAACGGGTCGAGGTGGGAGGGGTGCAGGGAGAGCTCGATCGCCTGGTAGCCGGCGTCCGCGACCTCCGCGATCGCCCGTTCGAGCGGGATGTTGCGCAGGCCGTTGGCGTTGTAGCTGAGCGGGAACACGGGCGAGTCCTTCCGTCGGGGGGTTCGGGCGGGCGTCACTTGCTCGCGATCGCGTGCACGTGGAAGTCGTGCCAGGTGCGCAGTTCGATCTGCTGGAAGCCGGCGGCGCGGAGCATCTCCTCCATGTCCCCGAGGGTGAAGCGCAGATGCACCTCCTCCGGCCCGGCCCCGTCGGGCTGCCGGGCGTACCAGGCCTCGATCTCGCGGTTGCGCGCCCGGTCGGCGGTCTTGCGGTAGTCGGCCAGCGCGACCTTGCCGCCGGGGCGCAGCACCCGGTGCATCTCCGCGATCGCGGCGCCGGCGTCCTGGGCCAGTTCGTGCAGCACGTAGGTGGAGAGCACCAGGTCGACGGAGGAGTCGGCGACGGGCAGCGGCACCACCGGGCCGACGGTGTGGCTGAGCCGGTCCGCGACGCCTTCCTTGGCGGCGCGGGCGGTCAGGACGTCCAGCAGTTCGGCGCTGCCGTCCACGCAGTGCACCGAGCCCTGCGGCCCGACGGCGCGGGCGGCGGGTACGGCCGCGTAGCCGGTGCCGGCGCCCACGTCCAGCACCTGCTGGCCGGGGGCGGCGCCGGCGTCGCGCAGCAGCTCCTGGACCTCGCCGAGCGCCCAGCGCAGCGGTCCGTCGAGCCGGTAGATGGTCTCGGCGATCTCGGGGGATTGTGCGGTGGTCATGGGAGAACTCCCGTGTTCGGCGAAGGGATCAAGGTCACTGGGGGCCGGCCGCGGGCTCTCGGCCGCCGGTGTCGAGCCGTGCGCTCCTGGCCGCGGGCTCTCGGCCGCCGGGGCCGTCGCGGGCGTCCGGCGGCGCCGGCTCAGGACTCGGCGAGGGCGCTCTTGAGCAGCGGCTCGGGCACGGGGGTCTCGTAGTCGCCGTCCACCAGGTGGACCCGGCCGACTTCGGGCACCAGTACGAACCGCACCGCGCTGCCCGCCCGGCGCTTGTTGTCGCTGAGGATCACCTCGATGATCCGCTCGGGCGAGAACTCCTCCGGCACGGCGACCGGCGCGCCCATCAGTCTTCCGAGCACGTGCTCCTGACGCTCCAGCACCTCCGGCGCGGTGACGCCGAGCCGGATGCCGACCTTGGCCGCCGCGCACATCCCGATGCCGACGGCCTCGCCGTGCAGCAGCGACCCTTGGGCGAGGAACTCCACCGCGTGGCCCACGGTGTGGCCGTACTCCAGGATGATCCCGGCCTTGCGCTCGCTCGGGTCCAGCGCGAGGATGCGCAGCTTGCTGCGGATCATCTCGTGGCAGACCCCGAGCAGGTCGTCCTGGACGGCGCCGACCCCGTCGGCCAGCAGCTGCTCCATCCGGTCGAACCAGGCGACGTCGTTGACCAGGCCGTTCTTCAGCGCCTCCACCAGCGCGCTGCGGTGCTGGCGCTCCGGCTCGCGCCGCAGCATCGCGACGTCCGCCCAGACGAACAGTGGCGCGTGGTAGACGCCGAACTGGTTCTTGCCCAGCGCGCCGTTGATGGCCTGCTTGTTGCTGAGCGCGCCGTCGGTGAGGTTGAGCATGGTGGTGGGTATCTCGACGAAGCGCAGGCCCCGGTAGACCAGCCCCGCGGCCAGCCCGGCCAGGTTGCTGATCATGCCGCCGCCGAGCGCGCCGACGATCGAGTCCTTGGTGGCGCCCGCCGCCACCAGCCGCTCGCACAGGGCGGTCAGCTGGGGCCAGCTCTTGACGCTCTCGCCCTCGGCCACCGTGATCAGGTTGACCGAGATGCCGGCCCTGGTGAGCTGCGAGACCAGCTTGCGGCCGAACAGCTCGTGCAGGGATTCACTGGTGACGAGGTAGAACTCGTCGAAGTCGTGCCGGCCCAGGTACTCGGGCAGCCGGCCGCCGATGTTCTCGCCCAGGTGGAAGGGGCAGCCGGCGGCGGTGCCGTTGGTCAGTTCGATGATGCTTCCGTCGGACACGTCGGTCCTTTCGCACGAGGGTGTCGGGGGCTGCGCGCGGTCCGGTTCAGCGGTGGGCGAGGTAGCCGTCGAGGTCGAGCACGCCGTTGCCGCTGACGCAGGCGACGATGACCTCCTCGCGGCCGCTCTCCCTGGCCTGCACCGCGCGCTGCACCGCGGCGCGCAGGGCGTGGCAGGACTCGGGGGCGATCAGCATCCCCTCGGTGCTCAGCACCAGCCGGCCGGTCTCGAAGGCGTCCGCCTCCTGGTACGCCACGGCGTCCAGCAGCCCCTCGCCGCGCAGTACGCCGATGATCGGCGATCCGCTGTGCTGGCGCAGCCCGCCGACGTGGGTCTCCGGCAGTTCGTAGTCCCGGCCCAGGGTGTACGACTTGGTGAGCGGGGTGATGCCCTCCGGGTCGGCGTGGTCGTAGCGCAGGGTGCCCTCGGTGAGCCGGGGCGCGCTGGCGGACTCCGCGCCGAGCAGCAGCAGTTCCTCGCCGCGCTCGGCCTTCTCCGCCAGGTACGGGCCCATGAAGCCGCCCAGGTTGCTGCCGCCGCCGACGCAGGCCACCAGGGTGTCCGGGCGCTCGCCGAGGGCGGCCAGCTGGGCCTTGGTCTCCTGCCCGATGACGGTCTGCTGGATCAGGACGTGCGGCAGGTTGCTGCCGGAGATGTAGCGGGTGTCCGGGTGCTGCGCGGCGTGGCAGATCGCCTCGCCGATCGCGGTGCCGAGCGAGCCCAGCAGGTGCCTGCCGTCGCGCAGCAGCGCCTTGCCGACCGGCGTACGGTCGCTCGGCGAGGAGTACACCTCGCCGCCGAGCATCTCGATCAGCGCCTTGCGCCCGGGCTTCTGACGGGCCGACACGCCGGCCCAGTAGATGACGGCCTTCAGGCCGAACCGCCGGGCCGCCCAGGCCACCGCGTGGCCCCACTGGCCGGCGCCGGTCTCGGTGACCAGGGTGTCCACACCCTGCTCGGCCGCGAAGTAGGCCTGCGCGACGGCCGAGTTGAGCTTGAAGCTGCCGGTGGGCAGCACATCCTCGCGCTTGAGGTAGATCCGGGCCGGGGTCTCCAGGTAGCGCTCCAGGGCCCTGGCCCGCAGCAGCGGGGTGGGGCGCCCGATCGCGGCGAGCTCCTCGCGGACCCGCTCGGGGATCGCCAGGAACGGCTCGCTCGCGCTGTCCTGGGCGCGGACGGCGTCCAGTCGGATGCGCTGCTGGAGCGCGATCCGCGGGCCCCAGGCGTCCTGGTCGCCGGTGTCCTCGGGCTCGACGGGCGCCGGGACGGGTGCCGGGAGGCTGGGGACGAGGTTGAACCAGTGCGAGGGCACGGTGTGGGGGTCCGTCCCGGCCGGTACCGGCACGGGAGTCCACTGCGCGGAACGGGTCAACGTGCTTCCCTCTCGTCAGCCGGATGGGGAGCTGCGCCGGGCTCTCCCCGGCCGGTGGGCCGCGGTGCGGCGCCGCGTGCACAAGCATTGGCGGGCGTATGGTCGGGTGAGAAGCGCGCAGAGCGTTGTTGACCGGACCGGTCAAGCTCTCGGCCGATCGGCTCGTCATCTCTTGACCGAAACGGTCGGGAAGTGGCCGGGTCGTTCTCGCCCGCGGTCGGCAGCTCCTCGGGGGTGACCGCCGGATCGCTCAGTCGTTCCCCCTGGGGGTGTGGGTGAGGCCCCGTACACAGCACCGCAGGAGATCCCAGCACCATGAGCACCACCGGCAAGGCCCAGAAGACCGACCACCGCACGCTCGACGCCCCGCTCTACAGCGCGAAGGCCGTCCCGCAGGAGGTGGTGGTCCCCGAGTTGGAATTCCTGGCCGTGGACGGGGTCGGCGACCCCCGGCAGAGCCCCGAGTTCGGACCGGCCATCGCGGCGCTGTACGCCGCGTCGTACGCCCTGAAGTTCGCGGTCCGCGCCGACACCGGGCTCGACTACTCGGTGATGCCGCTGGAGGGGCTCTGGCGCAGCAACGACCCGGCCTTCGACGCCTTCTCGGCGGACTCCTACGGCCCCGGCGCCCGGGCCGGCTGGGAGTGGACCCTGCTGATCCGCCAGCCGGTGCCGTACTCGCCGGAGCAGCTCGCCGCCGCGGTGGACAAGGCGGCGGCCAAGGCCGGCCCCGAGGCGGCCGGCCGGCTGCGCGAGGAGCGCTTCGCCGAGGGGCGCAGCGTCCAGGTGCTGCACAAGGGCCCGTACGAGACCGAGCCGCACACCGTGAAGCTGCTGCACGACTACCTGGTCACCGAGCGGCTGGCCGAGAGCGGCCGCCACCACGAGGTGTACCTCTCCGACCCGACCCGGACGGCCCCTGAGCGGCGGCGCACCATCCTGCGCCAGCCGGTGGTGTGACGGCGCACTGATCCACCACCGTGCGACGGACCGGTGATCGCGCTGCGCCGGCGCGTTACCGGCTCGTCGTCCTCGCCGGGTGGCGCTCTGGACAGGGCTCTGTGACGTTCCTACCATCGACGGGTGGGCAGGGGGCCCACTACGAGGCATTCCCGAAGTCACCCGCAGGCGGTGGCACCGGAGTTCACGGTCTGGCGGCGTACCGTGGGGAGCAGCTGCGCCGGGTCCGTGGAGGTGCGTCGATCCGAGGGCACCAGGGTTCCCGGTCCATCGGGGTGGGTGCCCGATCGCTGTTGGACCCAAGGGATCGGAGGGCTTCGGCCTGCCATGAAGATCGACACCCTCAGCAGCCACGACGAGCGCCTTCGCCGCGCGATCCCGCACATCGTCGCGCAGGTCAGGGACGGGGAGGCCGCGGTCTCGCTGGAGGACCTCGCGATGGCGACCAACACCTCGCCCGACTACCTGCGCCGGGTCTTCCGCCACCAGGTCGGGGAGCCGATCCACCGCTACGTCCGCCGGCTGCGGCTCTCGCTGGCCGCCTACCGGCTGGTCTACGGCGACCGCCCGATCATCGACATCGCGGTCAACGCCGGCTACAACTCGCACGCCGCCTTCACCCGGGCGTTCCGGTCGGCTTACGGGGTCTGCCCGACCGACCTGCGCACCAGCCCGCAGACCGCCTGCTGGCCGACGGCGGGGCCGGCCGGGACGGACATCAGACCGGCGGCCATCCCGCAGCGAAGAGTGGCGTTCTACCAGCACCTGGGGCCGATCGACAGCGCCAACACCGCCTGGGACCGGCTGCGCGGCTGGCTCACCACCCAGGGGCACTGTCCGGCCCGCTCCAAGGCCCTCGGCGTCTCCTACGACGACCCGGACTTCTTCATGGGCGCCCGGACCAGGCACGACATCTGCGTCCCGGTACCGGACCGCTTCGACCCGGCCGAGAAGGCCGGTATGGGCGTCCAGGTGGTGCCCGCCTCCAGCGGTCTGGCGATGCGGCACACCGGACCGCCCGAGCTGATCCCGTTCACCTACATGCATCTGGCGGTGAGCGCCGCGGCCAAGGGGATGCAGCGCACCGAGCGGCCGCCGCTGCCGTACTACCTGGAATTCGCCTCCTTCCCCTCGGCGCACCCCGAGCGGCAGGTCGCGATCGACGTCTACCTGATGCCGCACCGCCCGGCGTGACGTCAGGCCCGGTGCGACGTCACACCGGGCGTGACCTCAGGCCCGAGGGTACGGCGAGCGGGTGTCCGGGCGCCGCGGTGGTCCGGAGGCCGTCCCGGTGTTACGGCCGTCCCGGCCTCACCCGGACGGCCGTACCCGCCCCGGAATCCCGGCGGTTCACCCGGACAGCCGCGCCCGCGCCTCCATCAGCGCGAAGCCCAAGAGGTTGAGCCCCCGCCAGCGCCCGGGCAGCAGCGCGTCCGTACTGTCCGCCGCCAGCCCGATGCCCCAGACCCGGTCCAGCGGACTGGCCTCCACCAGCACCCGGTGCGCGGTGCCCAGCAGGTACGACAGCAGCGCCGGGTCCTGCCCGAACTTGGCCACGTTGCCCTCCACCACCAGCTCGAAGCACTCCGCCTCCCACTGCTCGGTGTCGAAGCCCTGCACCTCGCGCCCGAGTGCCTTGGCCTCGGCGGGCGTACGGGCGTGCAGGATCCTCGGCAGGATCTGCTCGTCCCCGAACATCCGGGCCTTGCCGGCCATCATCCAGTGCTCGGCGGAGGCGTACTCCTGCCCGTCGACGGTGAACCGGGCCGGCCACCACTGGCTCAGTGCCCCGGCCCCGATCCGCCCGTCGTGCTCAGGCCGGTGACCCCAGAACATCAGGTACTTGGGCCGGGCGCCGCCGGCCACCAGCGCGGTGAGTTCCGCCCGGCTGCGCGTCTCTGCGGGGGTCATGGGCTGGGTCGTCGTCATGGGCCCATCCTGGCACCCGACGCCTGCCGCCCGCCGCCGGATTTCACCCCGGGGCCCGTTTCCGCCGGCGCCGCAGGCTCCGGGCGCCGCGGTGACCGGGGGCAGGAGCACCCGAGCGCCCGCCACCCGGACCGCGAACGGGGGGACCGCAGGCCTGCTGCGCCTCGCCTGCCCGTGCCGGGCGGTGGACACCGGTTGTCGCCGCGACCGTCGTCCACTCCCGGGCCCGCCTCAGCCGACCGTGCGCGGCAGCCGGGTGCTCAGGGCGAGGATGGTGAAGGAGCCCAGCAGCTGGAGGCCGAGGGTCACGGCGAGGGCGTGCGCCATGCCGAGGGTGGGGGAGAGCGACAGGTAGAGGGTGCCGAGCGTGGCCACACCCAACGCCAGGCTGGACTGCTGACCCGTCGCCAGCACACCGCTGCCGACGCCCGCCCGCTCCGGCGGCACCTGGGAGAGCACCACGCGGAACAGCGGGGTGCCGATCAGGCCCTGCCCGATTCCGGCCAGCGCGACCCCCGGGGCCATCCGCAGCGGCGAGAAGTGCGCCCAGTCGGCCAGCACGGTGGCGATCAGCGTGGCCAGGCCCAGGGCCTGGACGACGGCGCCGGCGCTGAGCACCCGGCTCCCGAACCTCCCGATTAGGCGCGGCCCGGAGAGCGAGGCGAAGAAGTAGCCGACGGCCATCGGCACCAGCGCCCACCCGGCCGCCACCGGCCCCAGTCGCAGCCCCTGCTGGAGGGCCACCGCGATCACGAACATGAACCCGCCGAAGCCGGCGAAGTACGGCAGCGCGATGCCGAGCCCGCGCCGCATCTCGGGAATCCGCAGCAGCGACGGCGGCACCAGCGGCGCCCCGCCGGAGCGCTCCGCCCGGCGCTCGGCCCGGACGAAGGCGACGGCGAGGAAGGGGAAGGCGGCGAGCAGCAGCCACGTCCAGAGCGGCCAGCCGACGGCCCGGCCCTCCATCAGCGGGACGAGCAGTGCCAGCAGGGTGGCGGTCAGCAGTACGGTGCCGAGGATGTCCACCCGGGCCGGCTGCGGTGAGCGGCTCTCCGGTACGTACCGGAGCGCCAGGACGAGGGTGAGCAGGGCGAACGGGACGTTCAGCAGGAAGACCGAGCGCCAGCCGGTGCCGAACAGGTCGGCGGCGACCAGCATGCCGCCCAGCACCTGGCCGACCACCACCGAGATCCCGCCGACCGCGCCGTAGACGCTCAGCGCCCTGGCCCGGCGGGCGCCGGTGGTCGCGGCGGTGATGGTGCCGAGCACCTGGGGGATCAGCAGCGCGGCCGAGGCGCCCTGCGCGGCCCGGGCGGCGACCAGGCTCCAGGCGCCGGGGGCCAGCCCGCAGGCGAGAGAGGTGAGAGCGAAGGCCACCGCGCCGGCGACGAACAGCCGGCGGCGCCCGAAGATGTCCCCCAGCCGGCCGCCGAGCACCAGCAGGACGGCGAAGGCGATGCCGTAGCCGGCGGCGACCAGCTCCAGCACGGCGGGGCCGGCGGCGAGGTCGTGATCGATCGTCGGCAGCGCGACGTTGACGATGAAGAAGTCCAGCATCGGCAGGAACGCACCGAGCAGCACGGTGACGAGGCCGGCCGTCCCGAGGACGGTGTCGGCCGCTCTGGCGGTGGCTGGGGTGGTGGTCGGTGCGGCGGCGGTCCTGGGCGGTAGGGGAGCGGCGGTGGCCTTGACGGCTTCGAGATGCTGGGTCACGGACTCTACGATGGTCCGCCGCTCACCCTGGTACCAGAGTGTCGTTATCCAGGTATAAGAACTACCTGGCAGCCTCATCGGCCAGCCTGTTCAACCAGGACTCCTCGGCCCGTTCGGCCAGCCGACCCAGGCGCTGGTACCGGCAAGGCCCGCGCGTGCCCTTGTGCGTGAGCTGTTCCACCGGGGTGGCGCGGAGTTCGTCAGAGGTGGTCATTGCTCTCCTCCGGGTGGGTGCGGCCGGGACGTTCCGCCCGCCGTTGTTGGGTTGCCGGCCCCCGCTTTGTCGCAGGTGGGAGTCTGAGGAGGCCGGGTGAGTTCGTCCTCGGTGCGTCGGCCGGGCCGGCGCAAGAGGCGGACGAGCGCCGGGCCGGTGGCGGTCACGCAGCTGCAGAAGACCAGGAGGAACACCAGGCTCAGCACTGAGGGCTGGCCGCCGCGCAGTGGGTAGACGGCTGCCGCCGCCAACCCCACGCTGAACCCGAAGGCGAGGACGGCGCCGCCGAGTGCGGACGCCGTTGCCCGCCGCCCACGACGGCTCACCGGGCCGAGCCTCGGCGGATGACCGCCGCGAGCGCCTCGATGGCGTCGGGGCGAGCAGCACCGAGGTCGACGAGGACGACGCCGGTCGTGTTCGCCGACCGCCAGTCCACGGCGACGGAGGGCAGGCGGACCTGCGCCCGGTCGAGTGCGTCCGTCAGGTCGTCCAAAGCCGCAGCGGCTCGGCTGCGGTCCTCCGCCGTGAGGCGCCGAAGTGGCGAGACCATGTGGTTCACGCACCTTCCCAGGGCAGCAGCCGGGACACCAGGACGCGGCACCGCCGGGTGCCGATCTCGACCACGGCAGTACCGTCCGCACTGGACACCAGCCGCGCGCGCAGCCGCGCCTCCCGCCCGTCGCCGTTGACCGCGGGTGGCCACATACCGACGCCGACGACAGTCCCCGCCAGATAGGAAGCGGGAGCGCCCGGCCCTCGTGGTTCGGGTTCCAGCCTTGCTGCTTCGTGCATGGTGTCGCTGTACCTCCGTCAGGCAGGTCGGTGGCGCCGCCCGTTGAGCCGACTTTGCATGTTGTGTGGAAAGCGTGGCGGTGAGTGCGCACCTGTCCATCAGGGGCGGTGGTTGGGCAGAAGAATCGGTGTCCGCTTTGCTCCACCTGGCAGTCGTGCCACCAGACGGCTCACCACCGATCTGTCGTCCGGCGGACAACCTGATCGTGCCCTGTCGCACGGGGGTTCCGCGACGCTGAGAAGGTGTCGCTCCGACGTCTCCACAAGACGTCATTTCGGTGTCGTAGCAAGGGGATTCGGCCTATATTGTCTCCATGGCGACGCCCAACGAGACTTTCAAGGCCGTACGAATCAGCCTTCGCCTGAGCCAGGACGAGTTCGCGAAGAGGCTGCGACAGGTCGGTACGGAGCGGGGCGAGCCGAACGATGCCAGCAAGCGCCTTGTGCAGCGCTGGGAGTCCGGAGAAGTGCGCTCTCCTCGTCCGGTGTACGTTCGAGCCCTTGAGGCTGTCACGCGCCTATCTGCTGACCGCCTTGGCTTTGAGTCATCCCACCTGCCAACAGGAGTCAGCATGGACGGCACAGGAGGTCATGACCTGACCAGGGACGCTTTGGGCGTACTGGTGAAGGGCACACCCGCGCCGACAGGTGAGGACTTCTCGGGGGTATGGCTCAGCCACTACGAGTTCTACAGCAGCAGTCGAGAGGGCACGTTCACCGGCCTGCACCACGTCGTGCTGACCCAGCACGGCAACCGGATCACCGGCAGGTCCCTCCCCGGGGCGTCGTCCAACCCCGACTCTCCCCTGTCGTTCGACCTCACGGCCGACCGGAATGTCGTGACCGGTTCATGGGTGGAGCAGACAGCGTCGGACGGCTACTACCAGGGCGCTCGCTATCACGGTGCGATTCAGCTACTGGTCGACCCCACGGGCCGCCGGATGGCGGGAAAGTGGGTGGGGTTCGGCAAGGAGTTCGACGTGAACACCGGCCCCTGGGAGCTGCGGCTCCTGGACCGGTCCACTGCGGCGGACGTGCTGACCAGGTTCAGTGAGCCACCCCAGGGTCAGTACCCCGAGTGACCTGAGATCCAGCTAGGCCGCGAGCGAGCTCGTGGGAGGCGCCGTAACCGGACACGCCGTCTTTCATGGACCCGACCGCCGTGCCCGCGCACCCTGGTGCTGGAGTGCCCGGATCCAGGTATCAGTGGTACCTGGCAACTGCCTGCCGCCTGCCGCATGCTGGGCCCATGAGCATGAGCAGTATCGCCTCCGCCGACGTCCGCCGCCGTGACCTCGCCGCGTTCCTGCGCAGCCGGCGTGAGCGGATCTCGCCCGAGCAGGTCGGGCTACCGGTCACCGGGCGGCGGCGGACACCGGGGCTCCGCCGCGAGGAGGTCGCGCAGCTCGCCGCCGTCGGGGTCACCTGGTACACGTGGCTGGAGCAGAGCCGCGACATCCAGGTCTCCACCCAGGTGTTGGACGCGGTGGCGCGGGCCCTGCTGCTCGACCCGAGTGAGCGGGCCCATCTCTTCGTCCTCGCCGGGGCCGAGGATCCGTCACCCGTACTGGAGTGCCCCACCGTGACGCCGGGCGTGCGGGTGATGCTGGACCAGATGTCCCCGATGCCCGCCGCGGCGATCAACAGCCGGTACGACATCCTGGCCCACAACCGCGCGTACACCCACCTGGTCGGCGACCTGGACGCGCTGGCGCCGGAGAACCGCAACCTGATGTGGCTGGCGTTCACGCCCTCGCGCTTTCGCGACACGCTGGTGGACGTCGAGGTGGCACGCGAGGGGATGGTGGCCAGGTTCCGCGCGGCGATGGCCGACCGGGGTGCCGAACCGGCCTGGAAGTCGCTGCTGACGAGGCTCCGCCAGGCCTCGCCGGACTTCGAGGCGGCCTGGGAGCGGCACGAGGTGTCGCGGATCGCCAACGGCGTCAAGCACTTCCTCGTCCCCGAGGCCGGTCTGCTGCACTTCGACTACACCAGCTTCTGGCTCGGGCCCGGGGCCGGTGGCCGCGTCGTCGTGTACACCCCGCGGGACGAGGAGACGCGCGAGCGGCTGGCGTTCCTGGACAGGTTCGCCGGTCGGCCGGCCGACCGGCCCTGACCGGGCCGCGAGGGTCAGGCAGAGCGCCGCCAGCGGCAGTTCGGCGCAGAACGCCATCACCAGCGCGGCGGCCAGCTCGGGCCCCGGCTCGGACATCCGTACGTCCAGCACCGCATCCGCGCAGAGCAGCAGCGCGGCGGCGCCCGCCGCCCAGCGGGTGAGCCCGGGCCGGCGGCGCAGCAGCACGTCGGTGCCGGCCAGCGCCGCGAACTCCAGCGAGTCCAGCAGCACCCAGCCGGTCGCGTGGCAGGCGATCAGTACGGCCAGCCACGGCAGCAGCGCCAGCGCGGCGAGGCCGGGCAGCCGTTCGACGCTCAGCAGGCGGTCGGGCAGGACCACGGCGACGGCGCTCACGCCGAACCGCCGTTCACCGACGCCCGCGCCCGGTGCAGCCGCATCCGCTCGCACGGGCCGCCGTCGTACCGGGCCCGTACGGCGGCGAACTCGCCCTCCGCCCAGGCCAGCCAGAACGCCCCCTGGACGGTGACCACCGGCGCGCTCCGGCGCCCCCGGCGCAGCCCGCCACGGGCGAACTCCACCGTCGGCAGCGTGCCGTCGAGCGGCAGCCGGCCCCAGGCCAGCCCGAGCGGGCGGCCGCCGCCGGTGCCCCGCCGGGCGCCGCAGAGCAGTGCGGGGGAGAGCCGGGAGAGGACCACGACGTCCAGCAACTCGCCGTCCTCGTACACCTCCAGCGCCGGCCTGACCTGGCGCCGGCCGGTGCCGCGCACGGACCACGGGCCTGTGGGGGCGGCCGGAGTGAGGTCGTCCACGTCGATTCCCGTGCCGGTGTCAGCACCGGTCTCAGCGCTGGTGGGGGCTGCCTTCGTCATGTCCTCAAGCCTCCCGGCCCGGGCGGCGGATGTCGGTAACGCGACCCTCCGAACCGGGGGTGTAGCCAGCTACACCCCCGCCCGGCAGCCTCCTTCATGGCCCGGTGTGATCATCGGGCCGTAGGCTGCTGCGCATGCCCTCCACCATGCTGCGCCGCGCGCTCGCCAGGAGCGCCGAGCGACCCCCGTGGTCGAGGCAGGTCTGGCGCGACACCCTGTTCCTCTCCTCGGCGGTGCCACTGGCAGCTCCCGTCTGGCTGGCCGTCACCATCCCCACACTGCTGGGGCCGGTGGTACTCCTGGCACTGCTGCTCACGCTCGCGCTGACGGCGGCCCAGCGCGGCCGATTCCGTGCCCTGCGCGGGGTGGAGATACCCCAGGCGCCCCGGGGCGGCGGCCCGCGCGGGCAGCTGCGCTCCCCCTCGCTCTGGCGCCAGCTCGGCTACCACCTGCTGGTCACGCCGCTGCTGGCGTTCGGGTCGCTCGCTCTCCTCTACTGCTGGGGCGGCGCCCTGGTGGCCTCGACGGTGTACGGCTGGGCCTGGCTGATGCCGCGTACCAGCCCGGTCCGCGGCGGTGTCGGCTGGAGCGTGACGGACGGCTGGGTCACCGTGGCAGGTGTCCTGCTGCTGCTCGCCCTGCCCTGGGCGGGCGCCTGGCTGGCCCGGCTGGACGAGCGGCTGGCCCGTACCCTGCTCGGCCCCACCCGGGCGGAGGCGTTGGCGCGCCGGGTGGAGGACCTCGCGGAGAGCCGCGCCGAGGTAGTGGACGCCGCCGACGCCGAGCGGCGCCGGATCGAGCGCGACCTGCACGACGGCGCCCAGCAGCGGCTGACCTCGCTGGCGATGAACCTGGGCCTGGCCCGGCGCACCCTGAAGGACGTCCCGCCCGAGGCGATGAAGGTGATCGTCGAGGCGCACGAGGAGGCGCAGGCCGCCATCACCGAGCTGCGGGACCTCGTCCGCGGCCTGCACCCGGTGGTGCTGGCCGACCGCGGCCTGGACGCCGCGCTCTCCGGGATCGCCGCCCGCGCCCCGGTGCCGGTCCGGCTGGAGGTGGAGCTGCCCCGCCGGCTCTCCCCGACCATCGAGGCCGTCGCCTACTTCACCGTCTCCGAGGCGCTCACCAACGTCGCCAAGCACGCCCGCGCCTCCCGGGTCGACCTGCGGGTACGGGCGCTGGACGGCCGGCTGCGCATCGTGATCACCGACGACGGCGTCGGCGGCGCCGACCCCGCCGGTGGCACCGGACTGACGGGGCTGCGCAAGCGCGCCGCCTCGGTGGACGGCACCCTCGCCGTCCACAGCCCCCTCGGGGGCCCCACCACCATCACCGTGGAGTTGCCGTGCGAGCTGTGATCGCCGAGGACTCGGTCCTGCTGAGGGTCGGGCTGGTCAAGGTCCTGGAGGCGGTGGGCTTCGAGGTGGCCGCCGCCGTGGGCGACGCCGAGGAGCTGCTCGCCGCCGTCGAGGAACACCGCCCGCAGGTGGTGGTGGCGGACGTGCGGATGCCGCCCGGCTACACCGACGAGGGCGTCCGGGCCGCGTTGATGATCCGCCACCAGTGGCCCGAGGTCGCCGTGCTGCTGCTCTCCCAGTTCGTCGAGGAGCGGTACGCCGCCGACCTGCTGGCCAGCAACACCAGCGGCGTCGGCTACCTGCTCAAGCAGCGGGTGGCCAATGTGGACGACTTCCTGGACGCGCTCCAGCGGGTCGCCGAGGGCGGTACCGCGCTGGATCCCGAGGTGGTCGCCCAGCTCCTGGTGCGCCGCCACCGCGATCCGCTGGAGAAGCTGACACCGCGCGAGCGCGACGTGCTCGGGCTGATGGCCGAGGGCCGTTCCAACGCCGCGATCGCCGCCGCCCTGGTGGTCAGCGACAGCGCGGTCGCCAAGCACATCAACTCGATCTTCACCAAGCTCGACCTGCCGCCGGCCGACGACAGTCACCGCCGGGTGCTCGCGGTGCTGCGCTTCCTGGAGGTGGGCTAGCCCGTGGCAGACAGGGTCTGGCGGCTGCTCGGCGTGGTGGTCCTGCTCTCGGGGATGCTGAGCGGCGCGGCGGGTGCCTGGGCGAAGATCGCGCACCAGCGCACGGTCAGGGAGCACACCTACCCCGAGCGGATCGGCTACCTCGCGGTGGACGGCGGCAGCGCCGACGTGCGGATCAAGGCCGGCGCACCGGACCGCGTGGTGGTGCGGACGACCGTGGACTGGGCGGTGAGGATGCCCGTGGTGGACCAGACCCTGGCCGACGGCGCGCTCAAGGTCACCGTCCGCTGCTCCGCGCTGCTCGGTGTCAACGTGCTCGGGTGCGGGGTCCAGCTGGAGATCGAGGTCCCGGCGGACGTCTCGGTCGGCGCCAGGGTCACCAGCGGGAGTCTCCAGGTGCGCAGCCTCTCCGGCGCCGTACGGGTGGAGAGCACCAGCGGTGAGCTGAAGCTGGACGGTGTCAGCGGCTCGGTGGCCGCCACCACCGCCTCCGGGCCGGTGGTGGCGGTGAACCTCGGCTCCGCCCTGGTGCAGACCCAGGCGGAATCCGGCCCCGTGCGGATCAGCTTCATCCGGCCGCCCCAGTCGGTGACGGTGTCCACCAGCTCCGGGCCGGTGGACATCACCGTTCCCACCGGCTCGCACTACCGGGTGACGGGGCGCTCGGACACCGACACGCGTACGGTCGCGCCGGGGCTGCCGGACAACAACTCGACGAACGGCATCGACGTCACCACCACCTCGGGCCCGGTGCGCATCGGCACACCGTCGGGGAGGTAGGCCGTCGGGGAGGCACACCGTCGCGGAGGCAGGCCATCGGGCCCGTAGCCCGTCGCGGAGGCAGGCCGTCGGGGAAGTAGGCCGAGTGGGGGAGAATGAAGAGTCCCGCCCCCCTCACCCCGAGGACCCGCCCGCATGACCGCCACGCCCGACACCGCCGCGCCCGACACCGCCGCGCCCGGTACCGCCCCGGCCACCTCCGAGTTCGCGCCGCTGACCATCGGCCCGATGCAGGTGTGGCCGCCCGTCGTGCTGGCGCCGATGGCGGGCATCACCAACGCCCCGTTCCGCACCCTGTGCCGGGAGCAGAGCGGCGGCAAGGGCCTGTACGTCTCCGAGATGATCACCACCCGGGCCCTGGTCGAGCGCAACGCCAAGACCATGCAGCTGATCCACTTCGACCCGAGCGAGAAGCCCCGCTCGATCCAGCTCTACGGGGTGGACCCGGCCACCGTCGGCAAGGCCGCCCGCATGATCGCGGACGAGAACCTCGCCGACCACATCGACCTCAACTTCGGCTGCCCCGTCCCCAAGGTCACCCGCAAGGGCGGCGGCTCGGCGCTGCCGTACAAGCGCAACCTGCTGCGCGAGATCCTGCGTGAGGCGGTCGCGGGCGCCGGCGCGCTGCCGGTCACCATGAAGATGCGCAAGGGCATCAACGACGACCACCTCACCTACCTGGACGCCGGCCGGATCGGCGCGGAGGAGGGCGTGGCCGCGATCGCCCTGCACGGGCGCACCGCCGCCCAGCACTACGGCGGCACCGCCGACTGGTCGGCGATCGCGCGGCTGCGCGAGTCCGTCCCGGCGCACATCCCGGTGCTGGGCAACGGGGACATCTGGTCGGCGGACGACGCGCTGCGGATGATGCGCGAGACCGGCTGCGACGGCGTGGTGGTCGGGCGCGGCTGCCTGGGCCGGCCCTGGCTGTTCAAGGACCTGGTCTCGGTCTTCGAGGGCGTGAGCGACTACGCCCGGCCGTCCTTCGCGGACGTGGCCCGCGCGATGCTGCGCCACGCCGAGCTGTTGGGCGAGTGGATGGGCGACGAGCAGCGCGGCGTGGTGGACTTCCGCAAGCACGTCGCCTGGTACACCAAGGGCTTCTCGGTCGGCTCCGAGCTGCGGGTACGGCTGGCGAACTCCAGCTCGCTGGCCGAGCTGGGCGAGACGCTGGCGCTGGTGGAGCCGACCCAGCTGTGGCCGGCCGGCGCCGACGGACCGCGCGGGCGGACCAGTGGCAACAACCGGGTGGTCCTCCCCGAGGGGTGGTTGGACGATCCGTACGACTGCGTCCTGCCGAGCGCGGACGCCGAACTGGACACCTCTGGCGGATGATCTGGACGATCCGGCGAAGTGGCCCCGCGAGGGGCTGATGCCGGACCGGCTGAGCCCTCTTGGACAACCTGGCCAAGAGGGCTCCTTCTTGGCCCAATCCGGTGACACAGCGCACGTCTGCATGGACACAGTGCGACTATCGGCCGACCGTGGCTACGTACGACTGGTGAGATGGGTCCGTGACTCTTGCCACACGCGGTTGCCGCTGACGCCAGGTCAGGTGCGGTTTTGGCCACCTTGTACGGGCGACGCTTCCCGAAGGGGGTGTGTGGAGGATGGGGCGGTCGGGGTGCAGGAAATCAAGCCGGGGCAACACGATGGGGTGCTCGTCGCTACCCTCTGTCCGCTTAGTGTGATCTTCGTGTTTCCATGCATTCAAGAGTCGAACGCTCGCTAGCGTCATCCGGACGATTTCACCAACAGAGGTGAACGCCCTGACGGGCATTAGATCTGTTGGGTTACCGCAGGGTACGAGCCCCGTACGGCCTATTGGCGGCGCAAAAGTGCCTTCGAAATGGGTATGTTCTCCGGCGTCAGGGCCACCGTGTGCGAGGAGACCGACCCGTGCCGTCCCAGCAGAAGTTTGTTTACTCCTTCACCGAAGGAAACAAGGACCTCAAGGATCTTCTTGGCGGCAAGGGCGCCAACCTCGCCGAGATGACCAACCTTGGCCTCCCGGTCCCCCCGGGGTTCACCCTCACCACGGAGGCCTGCAAGGTCTTCCTGGAGACCGGCAGCGAGCCCGCCTCGCTCCACGAGGAGGTCAGCGCCCACCTCGACGCCCTTGAGCGCGAGATGGGCAAGAAGCTCGGCCAGGCCGACAACCCGCTCCTGGTGTCCGTACGTTCCGGCGCCAAGTTCTCCATGCCCGGCATGATGGACACCGTCCTGAACATCGGCCTCTCCGACGAGTCGGTACTCGGCCTGGTGGCCCAGTCCGGCAACGAGCGGTTCGCCTGGGACTCCTACCGCCGCCTGGTCCAGATGTTCGGCAAGACCGTGCTGGGCGTCGACGGCGAGCTGTTCGAGGAGGCCCTGGACGAGGCCAAGCAGGCCAAGGGCACCACCAACGACCTGGACCTGGATGCTTCCGACCTCCAGGAACTGGTCGAGGTGTTCAAGGCCATCGTGCTGCGCGAGACCGGCCGGGCGTTCCCGCAGGAGCCGCGCGAGCAGATGGACCTCGCCATCCACGCCGTCTTCCACTCCTGGAACGGCGACCGCGCCCGGCTGTACCGCCGCCAGGAGCGCATCCCGAACGACCTGGGCACGGCGGTCAACGTCTGCTCCATGGTCTTCGGCAACCTCGGCGAGGACTCCGGCACCGGCGTCGCCTTCACCCGTGACCCCTCCACGGGCGCCGTCGGCGTGTACGGCGACTACCTCTCCAACGCCCAGGGCGAGGACGTGGTCGCGGGCATCCGCAACACCCTGCCGCTCAGCGAGCTGGAGAAGCTCGACAAGAAGTCGTACGACGAGCTCATGGCGATCATGCACAAGCTCGAACTGCACTACCGCGACCTGTGCGACATCGAGTTCACCATCGAGCGCGGCAAGCTCTGGATGCTCCAGACCCGGATCGGCAAGCGCACCGCCGCCGCCGCCTTCCGGATCGCCGTCCAGCTGGTCGACCAGGGCCTGATCGACCTCGACGAGGCGCTGTACCGCGTCAACGGCGCTCAGCTCGCCCAGCTGATGTTCCCGCGCTTCGCCCCCGACGCCACCTCCAAGCGCGTCGCCTGGGGCCTCGCCGCCTCGCCCGGCGCGGCGGTCGGGAAGGTGGTCTTCGACTCCTACACCGCCGTCAAGTGGTCGCGCTCCGGTGAGAAGGTCATCCTGGTCCGCCGGGAGACCAACCCGGACGACCTGGACGGCATGATCGCCGCCGAGGGCATCCTCACCTCGCGCGGCGGCAAGACCTCGCACGCGGCCGTGGTCGCCCGCGGCATGGGCAAGACCTGTGTCTGCGGCGCGGAGGAGCTGGAGGTCGACACCAAGCGCCGCCGCTTCACCACCGCCGACGGGCAGGTCGTGGAGGAGGGCGACGTCGTCTCCATCGACGGCGCGACCGGCAAGGTGTACCTCGGCGAGGTACCCGTGCTGCCCTCCCCGGTGGTCGAGTACTTCGAGGGCACCCTGCACGCCGGCGCCGACGTCCAGGGCGGCCTGGTCCAGGCCGTCCACCGGCTGATGTCGCACGCCGACGTGCGCCGCCGCCTCGCCGTCCGCGCCAACGCCGACAACGCCGAGGACGGCGGGCGCGCCCGCCGCTACGGCGCCCAGGGCATCGGCCTGTGCCGCACCGAGCACATGTTCCTCGGTGAGGAGCGCCGCAAGGAGGTCGAGCACCTGATCCTGGCGGACAACGACAAGGACCGTGAGTCCGCGCTCGGCACCCTGCTGCCGCTACAGAAGGGCGACTTCCTGGAGCTCTTCCAGGCGATGGACGGGCTGCCCGTCACCGTCCGGCTGCTCGACCCGCCGCTGCACGAGTTCCTGCCCGACATCACCGAGCTGTCGGTGCGCGTCGCCCTCGCCGAGGCCCGCAAGGACCCGAACGAGAACGACCTGCGGCTGCTCCAGGCCGTGCACAAGCTGCACGAGCAGAACCCGATGCTGGGCCTGCGCGGTGTGCGTCTCGGCCTGGTCATCCCCGGCCTGTTCGGCATGCAGGTCCGGGCGATCGCCGAGGCGGCCGCCGAGCGCAAGCTGGCCGGCGGCGACCCGCGCCCGGAGGTGATGATCCCGCTCGTGGGCACCGTCCAGGAGCTGGAGATCGTCCGGGACGAGTGCGAGCGGGTGCTCGCCGAGGTCTCCTCCTCCACCGGTGTCCAGCTGGACATCAAGCTCGGCACCATGATCGAGCTGCCGCGCGCCGCCATCACGGCCGGCCAGATCGCCGAGGCCGCCGAGTTCTTCTCCTTCGGGACGAACGACCTCACCCAGACGGTCTGGGGCTTCTCCCGCGACGACGTGGAGGCCTCGTTCTTCACCGCGTACCTGGAGAAGGGCATCTTCGGTGTCTCCCCGTTCGAGACCATCGACCGGGACGGCGTCGGCGCGCTGGTCAAGCAGGCCGTCGTAGCCGGCCGGGCCACCCGCCCGGACCTCAAGCTCGGCGTCTGCGGCGAGCACGGCGGCGACCCGGACTCGGTGCACTTCTTCCACGAGGCGGGGCTGGACTACGTCTCCTGCTCCCCCTTCCGGATCCCGGTGGCGCGCCTGGAGGCAGGCCGCGCCGCCCTTGAGACGGCGGGCAGCGACTCGCGCTGACCGCGGCCCCTCCCGGCCAGGCATCGGCCGGGAGGGCCCGCACCCGGCGCGGTCCCCATCGCTGACCGCACACCCCCTCCCCAGGGGAGGGGCGTACACCGGAGCTCGGCGCAGGAGAACCGGCGTACGTAACGCGGCCGGGGCACGACGGACAACGGCGTCCGTCCGCCCCGGCCGCGTGCTGTTGCGCCAAGCGGGTGATCCCGCGCGCCCCGGGCAGCCGCGGCCGGCACCCGGCGGGGCAAGCTGGAGCGCATGACCGGCCGAAACCGCCTGATCACCACGGCGATCCTGCTCTTCGTCGCCATCGTCGCCGCGGCCGTCTACGCCCTCAACGGCAAGGACCGTGCGCCCACCGACCACCCGCCCACCGGCGGCGCGCCCACCACCGCGGCGCCCACCGCAGGCGCGACCGGTGCCCGCGCGCCCTCCGCAGGCGCGTCCTCCGCAGGCTCGACCTCCGCCCGCGCGTCCTCGGCCCGCCCGTGGGTCCCCACCGACTCCGTGCTGGCCGACGTCTGCCAGAGCCGGCTCCCCGGCCAGGCCCGCGACACTCTCACCCTGATCGCGGCCGGCGGTCCCTTCCCGTACCGCTCGGACGGCGTCGTCTTCGGGAACCGCGAGGGCCGCCTGCCAGGCCGCCGCACCGGCTACTACCACGAGTACACCGTCCTCACCCCGGGCTCCGCCGACCGCGGCACCCGTCGGATCGTCACGGGCGCCGTCGGCGAGGAGTACTGGACGGGCGACCACTACGCGACCTTCCAGGAGATCGACCCCCGCTGCTGACCCTGCCGCCGCCCAGCAGCCACGCCCTCCGCCCGCGCGTCCCCCACCCCGCTCGCCGGCCGTTCACGCCCCGGAGTGGGAAGTCGGCCGGGCCGGCTTCTCACTCTGAGAAGATGGTCGCGATGACGACACCCACCACACCCACAGCCGGTGATCCCGCGCTCGACTCCCTGCACGGCCTCTCCGTCGGGGACGCGCTCGGCGCCCAGTTCTTCGTCCCCGGGGCCTTCGCCCACCTCGCCAACGGCACCACTCCACCCGGCCCCTGGCCGTGGACGGACGACACCGAGATGGCCTGCTCGGTGTACGCGGCCCACACCGAGCGCGGCCGCATCGACTCCTTCGACCTGACCCACGCCTTCGCCCGGCGGCACGACTTCGACCGCGGCTACGGCCCGGCCGCCAACCGGATGCTGCGGCTCGTCCGGGAGGGCGGGGACGCCGCGCGGCTCGCCGCCGAACTGTTCGACGGCCAGGGCTCGTACGGGAACGGCGCCGCGATGCGGGTCGCCCCGCTCGGCGCGGCGTTCGCCGCCGACCCGGAGGCGGTGATCGAGCCGGCCGCCGCCACCGCGGTGATCACCCACACCCACCCGCAGGCCGTCGACGGCGCGATCGCGGTGGCGGCGGCCGCCGCCTACGCGGTCCGGGCCAGGACCGAACCCACCACACCTGAGCGGCTTCTGAAGGAGGTTCACCGGCTGACCCCGCTCGGCGCCGTCCGCGACGGCATCGCCGAGGCCATGGCGCTGCTGGGCGAGCGGGACCTCCGGGTGGCCGCCCGGGTGCTCGGCAATGGCAGCCGGGTCAGCGCCGCCGACACCGTGCCGTACGCGCTCTGGTGTGCCGCCCGGCGGCTGGCCGACTACCCGGCCGCGATCTGGGAGGCGATCGGCGCGGGCGGCGACGTCGACACCGTGGCGGCGATCGCCGGCGGCGTCGTCGCGGCGCACACCGGCGCGGCTGGCATCCCGGCGCCCTGGCTGGCCGCCCGTGAACCGCTGCCCTCCTGGGCGACCCCGGAGCCAGCGAGCGTCGCCGACGGCTCTCCCGCCCACCTGCCGATCCGGCTGCCGCGCCCGCATCCCGTGCCGGACGTGGTCTGGACGGACGAGCAGTGGCAGCGCCTCCGCCGCGGGCTGGGGCCGGCGGACCACGACGACCGCTGGGCCTCCTACACCCGCGAAGGCGTCCTCCACCTGCACCGGGCCGGGACGGGCCACGGGATCTGGGAGATCACGGTGGCGCCCGTGCGCGGGGGAGGCTGGCGCCCCGTCTCCGTGCGCGTCGAGGCGGACCCGGTCCGCTACCGGGCGGCCTCCGACCTCCAGCAGCTCACCGTGCTGCTGGCGCTGGGCCACGACGGCCAGCGGCGCGCCGGCCGCTGAGCCACCGCTCCCGCCTGCCCGCCCGGCCTGCCTGCCCGCCGGTCCGGCGCGCTCCTGCCGGGCCGGGCGCTCGATCCGCTGCCGTGAACACCGGTCCCGCGGTGTTCACGGCAGCCGTCAGGCGTGGATCAGCTGCCCGTTGCCGCCGCCGTGTCTAAGGCACTCCTGGTTGATCGCCCGGTCCGGGGCGCTGGGCGAGGTGGCGGCGGCGATCCGCAGCTCGATGATGTCCCGGACGGCGGGCCACTCCTCGTCCAGGATCGAGTAGAACGCGGTGCTGCGCACGACCCCGTCCAGACCGCGCGAGTGGGCCCGGCGCACGCCCTCGCAGGTCGCGCCGAGCCGCTCGATCGCGGTGCACGAGCGCAGGTTGCGGGCGTCGGCGCGCAGCGAGATCCGCTGGACGCCCCAGTGCTCGAAGGCGTACCGCAGCATCAGCAGCTTGGCCTCGGTGTTGATGCCGGTGCCCTGGGCGCGCGGGGAGAGCCAGGTGTTGCCGATCTCGGCGGCGTCCGGCACGGCGGTGGCCGGGTCACCGAACGGCACGCCGGGGGCCGGCGGCCAGACCAGCGGGCCCTGCCAGTAGTCCAGCTCCAGGAAGCGGGTGGACCCCACCACCCGCCCGTCGGCGAGGTTCACCGTCGCGAACGGCAGCGAGCGGCCCGCCGCCTGGTCGGCGAGGGCGCGGGCGACGTACTCGCGGGCCGCTTCCAGGCCGTGCGGGACGGGGGTGAAGGCGTAGGTCGTACGGTCCTCGGCGCCGGCCTCGGCCAGGGCCTGGGCGTGGTGCGCGGCGAGGGGCTCCAGCCGCACGGCGCGGCCGGTGAGGATGACAGGTACGGGCACGGAACCTTCGGTCCTTCGGCAGTCGTAGGGGCCCGTACGCCGGGGTACGGCGGGCGGGACGGCGGGACGTTCGCCCCGGCTCCGGGGGCACCGCCGGTCTGCGCGTACGCCGGAGGTCCGGTCGGTACGGCGGGGGCGGCGGCCCGGAGGCGGGCAGCGCGGTGCCGGAACCGGCGCGGGTCTACGTGCCGGTCAGGCGGGATGAGCGAGGGGACAGTGTGCGTCCGCGATATGGCCGAGGAGGAAACGAGAGCGCGAAGGGAAGCAGGCGGCCAGGTGAAGGCAAGATGCGTCGTGGGTGGCTGGCCGAGCAGCGGTCCGGGTCGTGATCGACGGCGTTACGGACGACGTGACGACGACGCGACGATGCGAGGCAGCGAGAGGACGATACCCGCAAGAAGGCGGTGCGTCACTTCGCGGCACGCGAATGGGGGCGAGCGTGTCCCGGGCCGAGGTCCGGCCGGGCGCCGGGCGGGCCGGAAGTCTGCCCGGCGCGCGGCCTCCCGGGGCGAATGAGGGGCCGTGACCAGGGGCTTTGCCGCGGGGTGCGATGATTCTCGGGCGGAGCGGCCGGCCGGGCGGGGCGGGGCGGGCTTCCCGGGGGGAAGAACACCCGCAGCGGGAATGTCAGCGGCGCCCGACACGCTGGACTGAGCGAGAGGCCCGTGCGCGGAGCAGTCCGCGGGTGGGCCTGCCGGTCCGGGAGCGGTGAACGCCCTCGGACGGGGCCGGACGAGGCAGACGACGACGAGTAACGAACGGGGTTGGGTTCGCGGTGCGTGATCCCCAGGCGCTGTACGAGCTGGATCAGCAGGGCGTGGCCGCCGTGGCCGCCGCGAACGCGGCCTTGGGCGACACCGGCGCCGGTCTCGTGCTGCTCCACCACTTCGAGGGCTTCATGGACGCGGGCGAGGCCGGCGGCCAGGTGGTGACGCACCTGCTGGAGCAGGGGTCGCCGCAGGTCGTGGCCCGCTTCGACCACGACCGCCTGGTGGACTACCGGGCCCGCCGGCCCGCGATGGTCTTCGACCGCGAGCGCTGGACGTCCTACGCCCCGCCGGAGATCCTGCTCCAGCTGGCGCACGACGCGGCCGGCTCGCCGTTCCTGCTGCTCAGCGGGCCCGAGCCGGACGTGGAGTGGGAGCGTTTCGCGGCCGCCGTACGTGAGCTGTGCGAGCGCTTCGAGGTGCGGCTGGCGCTCGACTTCCACGGCATCCCGATGGGGGTGCCGCACACCCGCCCGGTCGGCCTGACACCGCACGGCAACCGGCTGGACCTGGCCGCCGGGTACCCGCAGTGGTTCGAGCAGGCGCAGGTGCCCGGCAGCGCGCAGGCGCTGCTGGAGTACCGGCTCGCCGAGGCCGGCCACGACGTCCTGGGCTTCGCCGTCCATGTGCCGCACTACGTGGCGCGGGCGACGTACCCGGCCGCGGCCGTGCTGATCCTGGAGGCCGTCCAGTCGGCGACGGGGCTGCTGCTGCCGGGCAAGGCCCTGCGCGAGCGGGTCGGCGAGGTGTACGCGGACATCGAGGAGCAGCTGGCCCAGGGGGACGGCGAGCTACGCTCGGCGATCCGGGGGATGGAGGGCCAGTACGACGCGATGGCCGGGGCGGAGAGCCGCGAGAGCCTGCTCGCCGAGGCGGTCGACCTGCCCTCGGCGGACGAGCTGGGGCGGCGCTTCGAGCAGTTCCTGGCGGAGCACGAGCGCGGCCCGGAGTAGTCCGGGCGTACCTGCGGCCCCGGGCGCGGCGTAGGCGCACAGCAGGCGGGCAGCGCCCGGCGGACGGCGGCGGCTGCCCTGGGCGCGGGCACCGGACGCCCTGAGGCCGGCGGATCGGGAGTGATCGGTGCGGTCCGTTCGTTGGGGATCCCGAGGTGCCCGGGGGAGCGGGCGTCGCGTCGAGTACGGGCTGACTCCATCCCGGGGGGAACTGTGCAGGTCAAGAGGGGTTCGACGGTGGGTGCCACGGCCGCGGTGGCGCTGGCTCTCGCACTGGCGGGCTGTTCGGGCGGGGCGGCCTCGCCCGGGCCCGGGCCGGTCACGTCGTCCGCGACGCCGCCCCCGCCCAGCGGCCCGTACGCGGCGCTCGGCGACTCGTACACCGCGGGGCTGAAGATCGCGCCCCAGGTCGGGGAGCCGCGGGGCTGTGCGCGCTCGGGGGCGAACTACCCCTCGCTGGTGGCGAAGGAGCTGGGCCTGGCGGAGGCCGACTTCCGGGACGTCAGTTGCAGTGCGGCCCGGACGGTCGATCTGACGGGCGCCCAGAAGACGGACGGCGGGCAGAACCCGCCGCAGCTGGACGCGCTGTCCGAGGCGACCCGGCTGGTGACGCTCGGGATCGGCGGCAACGACGCGGGCTTCATGGAGGTCATCGGCGAGTGCGCCCGGGACAACCTGGTGAAGGCCGTGGTCGGCGCGGTGACCGAGCGGGCACCGGGGGGCGCGCCGTGCCGGGACCACTACATGTCGGGCGGCTCCGACCAGTTGCGGGGCCGGATGGACGCGGCGGGCGAGCGGCTGGGCGGGCTGCTCCGGGAGATCCGGCGGCGCGCCCCGCAGGCCCGGGTCTACCTGGTCGGGTACCCGTCCCTGCTTCCGGCCGACCCGGCGGCGTGCGCCCCGGTGCTGGGCAAGGTCGTCACGGCGGGCGATCTGGGCTTCCTGACCGAGAAGGAGCGCGAGCTCAACGCGATGCTCAAGCGTCAGGCGGAGGCGGCCGGCGCGGGGTTCGTGGACACCGCCGCACCGTCCGCCGGCCATGACATGTGCGCGGACGAGGCGTCCCGCTGGATCGAGCCGCCGTTCCCGGCTCCGGGGCTGGCTCCGGTACACCCGAACGCCAGGGGCCAGCAGGGTGTCGCGGCGGCCGTGCTGAAGGCCGTCCGGGGGTAGGTCCCGGCTTCGGCCCGCCGACCCACCCGCCGACCCACCCGCCGCCGAGCCCGGGCGCGGCGGTCCATCCGTCGGCGCAGCGCCCGCGCACCCGGCGCGCACCATGCGATCCGCGCCTGTTCACGCGCCCGCCACGCGCGGCAGCCCCCCGCTGTCGGACCGGCGGCGTACCGTGACTGCCAATGGATGACACCGCGTACCGAACCGCCACCCCGTACGATCCCGCCGACGAAGCCCGCTGGGTGCCGGAGCCGGACAAGCGCCCCGGCCGGACGGCCTTCCAGCGTGACCGCGCCCGCGTGCTGCACTCCGCCGCGCTGCGCCGGCTGGCCGGGACGACACAGGTGGTGGCGCCGATGCGCAGCGACTTCCCGCGGACCCGGCTGACGCACTCGCTGGAGTGCGCCCAGGTCGGCCGGGAGCTCGGCGCGGCGCTCGGCTGCGACCCGGACCTGGTCGAGGCGGGCTGTCTGGCGCACGACATCGGCCACCCGCCGTTCGGCCACACCGGCGAGGAGGCACTCGACCAGGCCGCCGAGGCCTGCGGCGGCTTCGAGGGCAACGCGCAGTCCCTGCGGATCCTCACCCGCCTGGAGCCCAAGCGCTTCGCGCCCGCCGAGGAGGCCGGCACCCGGCTCGCTCCCTGGCCCGGCCGCAGCGTCGGCCTGAATCTGACCCGCGCCGCACTGGACGCGGCCACCAAGTACCCGTGGGCGCGCGGCGCCCACCCGAGCGACCCGGGCTCCACCAAGTACGGCGTCTACGCCGACGACCTGCCGGTCTTCCGCTGGCTGCGGGCCGGCGCCCCGCCCGAGCGCAAGTGCTTCGAGGCGACGGTCATGGACTGGTCGGACGACGTCGCCTACTCCACCCACGACGTCGAGGACGGCCTCCAGGCCGGCCACATCGACCCGGCGGCCCTGCGCTCCACGGTGGAGCGGGCCGAGCTGTTCAAGGTCGCCGGGCGGTACGCCCCCGACGCCGACCCCGAGGAGCTCGCCGAGGCGCTCGACCGCCTGCACCGCCAGCCCTGGTGGCCGCGCACCTACGACGGCTCGGCGCGCGCCAGGGCCGGGCTGAAGGACCTCACCAGCCAGCTGATCGGCCGCTTCTGCCTGGCTGCCGAGCAGGCCACCCGGGCCCGCTACGGCCCCGGCCCGCTGACCAGGTACGCGGCCGAGCTGGTCGTCCCGCGCGAGGTCCGGCTGGAGTGCGCCGTCCTCAAGGCGGTCGCCGTCCGGTACGTGATGCAGCGCGACGAGCAGGCCCAGCTCCGCTCCCGCCAGCGGATCGTGATCGCCGAGCTGGCGTACGTCCTCACCCAGCGGGCGCCGGACGGGCTGGACCAGGTCTTCGCGGCCCGGTACCAGGAGGCCGAGGACGACCGCGCCGCGCTGCGGGCCGTGATCGACCAGATCGCCACCCTCACCGACGCCTCGGCGCTCGCCCTGCACTCCCGCCTGGTCGGGGCGGCCTGGAAGTGACCCGCCGCGGTTCGAGGGCGGGGACGTAGACTTCCGGGATGGCCGGGCGGATCAGGGATGAAGATGTACAGGCGGTGCGCAGCGCGCTGCCCATCGACGTGGTGGTCGGCGACTACGTCCAGCTGACCAATGGCGGCGGTGGCCAGTACAAGGGCGTCTGCCCGTTCCACGACGAGAAGTCGGCGTCCTTCTACGTCAGCCCGAGCAAGGGTGTCTTCCACTGCTTCGGCTGCCAGGAGAGCGGCGACACCATCGCCTTCCTGATGAAGATCGAGCACTTCACCTTCGCCGAGGCCGTCGAACGGATGGCCGCCCAGGCCAACATCACCCTGCGCTACGAGGAGGGCGGCTACACCCCCCGCCACCAGCAGGGCGAGCGGACCCGCCTGGTCGAGGCACACAAGGTGGCGGCCGCGTTCTTCCAGGAGCAGCTGAACTCGCCCGAGGCGGAGATCGGCCGCTCCTTCCTGGCCGAGCGCGGCTTCGACGCCGAGGCCGCGCAGCGCTTCGGGGTGGGCTACGCGCCGGCCGGCTGGGAGCACCTGGTGCGCTACCTGCGCGGCAAGGGCTTCAGCGACAAGGAGATCCTGCTCGGCGGCCTGGCCTCGCAGGGCCAGCGCGGCGGGCTGATCGACCGCTTCCGGGGCCGGCTGGTCTGGCCGATCCGGGACACCGCGGGCGAGGTGATCGGCTTCGGCGCCCGCCGGCTGCGCGAGGACGACAACGGGCCGAAGTACCTCAACACGCCCGAGACCCCGATCTACAAGAAGTCCAACGTCCTGTACGGCATCGACCTCGCCAAGAAGGAGATCGCCAAGTCCGGGCGGGCGGTGGTGGTCGAGGGCTACACCGATGTGATGGCCTGCCATCTCGCCGGCGTCACCACGGCGGTGGCCACCTGCGGCACCGCGTTCGCCGAGGACCACATCAAGATCATCCGCCGGCTGCTGATGGACACCTCCCAGTACCGCGGTGAGACGGTCTTCACCTTCGACGGCGACGCCGCCGGGCAGAAGGCCGCCCTGCGCGCCTTCGAGGACGACCAGAAGTTCGCCGCCCGCACCTCCATCGCCATCACCCCCGGCGGCATGGACCCGTGCGAACTGCGGCTGGCCAAGGGCGACGAGGCGGTCCGCGAACTGATCGACAACCCCGTCCCGCTCTTCGAGTTCGCGCTGACCTCCGCCGTCGCCCGGCACCGCGTCGACACGGCCGAGGGCCGGGCCGCGGCCCTCCAGGAGGCCGCGCCGATCGTCGCAAAGATCAAGGACCGCTCGATCCAGCACGAGTACGCCGTCCAACTCGCCGGCATGCTGGGCATCCTGGACGAGCAGTTCGTGGTCCGCAGGGTCTCCCAGATCGCCCGCTGGGAGCGCGAGCGGCCGCAGAACCCGCGCGCCGGCAACCAGCAGCTGCGCCGCCCCGACGACCGGCAGCCGGTGCAACCGGCCCGGCCCGCCTATCTGTTGAACCCGCGCGACCCGGCCCAGTTCGTCGAGCGCGAGCTGCTGAAGCTTGCCCTCCAGTTCCCGGCGCTGGTCAGCCCGGCCTTCGACAACTACGGCGAGGACGAGTTCCCCACCCCGCCGTACACCGCCGTCCGCCGTGCCATCGGCCAGGCCGGCGGCGCCGCGTACGGGGCGACGCTGCCCGACTTCACCAGCACCGTACGCGAGGCGGCCCCCGACGACCAGGTGCGGGCGCTGGTCACCGAGCTGACCGTCGAGCCGGTGCGCACGCGGCGGGCGGCGGATGCCATCTACGCGGGGGAGTTCCTGGTCAAGCTGCGCCTCCAGGCGGTGGACCGGCGGGTCGCCGAGGTGCGCGCCCAGCTCCAGCGCCTCGGCAACCGGGCCGGGCAGGAGGAACTGCACGCCGTGCAGACCGAGCTCTGGCAGCTCCAGCAGTACGGCCAGCAGCTGCGCAGCCGCGGCGCCGCCGCGCTGTAGCCGGCCCGCCCGCCTCCCGGGCGCGCCGGACTCGGCGGATCCAGCGGACCTGCCGGAGCTGAGAAAGTGCGCGCACGAGTCTCGGCCTCGGGCTGTGGTGTGCGCCACACTGGTTGGCGTCCCACCACTCTCCGTACAGGCGCGGGTCCGCCAGGGTCGCGCACGGCCCCGAGGGATGCCCGTGGAGCTTGCCGCGACCGCCCGCCCGACGCCGAGCCCGAAGCGCACCACCCCGGCCGACCGGACCACCGACGACCTCGCTCCGGCCGAGCACCACCGCGACGACCGGGTGCCACAGCAGGGCGGTCTCCCCGACGGACACCCGGACAGCCCGGACGGCCCGGACAGCCGGGAGCCGGCCGCGGAATCCGGCGAGGCCGAGGAGCCCGACGCGCTCGAAGCGCCCGACGTCCCCGACATCCCCGACACCACCGACGAGCCCGACGGGCACGAGGCGGCCCCGCCCGCCCGCTCCCTGGACGCCGCCGCCGGCCCCGCCGCCGACCTGTTCCGCCAGTACCTGCGCGAGATCGGCCGCATCCGCCTGCTCACCGCCGCCGAGGAGGTCGAGCTCGCCCACCAGATCGAGGCCGGCCTGTTCGCCGAGGAGCGGCTGCACCGTACGCCGGCCCCCGGCGACCGCCTCGCCGACGAGCTGGACCATCTGGTGGTACTCGGCCGGATCGCCAAACGCCGGCTGATCGAGGCGAACCTGCGGCTGGTGGTCTCGGTGGCCAAACGCTACGTCGGGCGCGGCCTGACCATGCTGGACCTCGTCCAGGAGGGCAATGTCGGCCTGATCCGGGCGGTCGAGAAGTTCGACTACGCCCGCGGCTACAAGTTCTCCACCTACGCCACCTGGTGGATCAGGCAGGCGATGAGCCGGGCCCTGGCCGACCAGGCCCGGACCATCCGGGTGCCGGTGCACGTCGTCGAGCTGATCAACCGGGTGGCCCGGGTCCAGCGGGCCCTGGTCCAGGAGCGCGGCCTGGAACCGGGCCCGGCCGACATCGCCGTCGTCCTGGAACTCTCCGAGGCGAGGGTGCGCGAGGTGCTGCGGCTGGCCCAGGAGCCGATCTCGCTGCACACCCCGATCGGCGAGGAGGAGGACGTCGCGCTCGGTGACCTGATCGAGGACGCCGACGCCGCCGAACCCGCCGAGACCGCGGCCTTCCTCCTGCTGCGCCAGCACCTGGACGCCGTGCTGGCCACGCTCGGCGAGCGCGAGCGCCAGGTGGTGCAACTGCGCTACGGCCTGGACGACGGCCGCCCGCGCACCCTGGAGGAGATCGGCCACATCTTCGGCGTGACCCGCGAGCGCATCCGCCAGATCGAGTCCAAGACCCTCGGCAAGCTCCGCTCCCACGCGTTCGCCGACCAGCTCCGCGGCTACCTGCACTAGCGCCAGCCCTGCCCCGCCGCGGGCCGCCGCGCCCCGGGGTCGGGGCACCTCCTCGCCGGAAGGCCGGCGGAGCCGCACGCTCATCCGATGCGGATCGTCGGATAGGCCATTCGCGCAGGTCCTAGTGGTGGAAGGCCGTCATGGCCGGGATTCCGAGCTCCTGCAACCGCTGCGGCTGGCTGAGCAGCTCGGGCAGCAGGCGGTTGAGGTCGGCGAGCAGCAGCTCGGCCAGGTCGAGGGAGAAGCCGTTGCGGCAGACGATCCGCAGCACCGAGAGATCCTCGCGGTTCTCGGGGAACGAGTACGCCGGGACCTGCCAGCCGCGTTCGCGCAGCCGCCGCGAGACGTCGAAGACGTCGAACGGCTCGTTCTCCTTGGTGGTGAAGGCGAAGACCGGCAGCTCGTCGCCGCGCGTCAGCAGCCGGAAGTGGCCCAGCCCTTCGATGCTGTCCGCCAGGAACCTCGCGACGTTGCGGCAGGACTGCTGGACGGCCCGGAACCCGTCCCGCCCCAGTCGCAGGAAGCGCCGCTCCAGCTCCGCGGTCTGCGGGGTACTCGTCCTTGTCGAATGTTCTTGTCGAGGCACTCGGTCATCAGCCGGGTCGCCTGGTCCTCCATCGAGGTGGTGACGAAGGTGGCCAGGTTGAGCTTGGCGTTGCCGTCCCGCATCAGCTCGTCGTGGATCAGCCGGTAGGCGGTCTCGGCCGCGACCGGGCCGTCGGCCAGCCGGTGCAGCGGGGGCGCGAGCTCCATCGGCCCCAGCGGATCGGCCTCGGCGAGGAAAGGACTTACTGCCAGCCGGTGGTCGTCGCCGACTCCCTTGTGCAGCGCCATGATGGGGGTCGCTCTTCGGGTCGGTGGCGGAATCACCTCCCACGCTGCCACCGAACCCGGACTGACGCATCTTCACACGCATCCGCACATCCGCCCGCCCGGAGCGGTCAGGACGCGGTCTCCGGGTGGATCTGCTCACGGGCCGCCTTGTACTGCTGCCGCACGGCCGAGCCGACCGGCAGGTCCTGCTCCTGGTCCGGGGTGACGGTGACGGCCTCCGGCAACTCCCAGTGCGGTGGCTCGGGCGTGCCGGCCAGCGCCCAGGCGGCCTGCCGGGCCGCGCCGCGCGCCGCGTGGTCCCCGCCCGGCGGCGGCACCACCACGGGGACGCCGAACAGCTGCGGGGCGATCTGCCGGACGGCCGGCAGCCGCCCGGCCGCCCCGAGCAGGAACACCCGCCGGACCTCGACGCCCTGGGCGCGCAGCACGTCCAGCGCGTCGGCGATGTTGCAGAGCATGCCCTCGACGGCCGCGCGGGCCAGGTGCTGGGGCGTCATCGACTCGGCCCGAAGGCCCGTCAGGGTGCCTGCCGCGTGCGGCAGGGACGGTGTCCGCTCGCCGTCCAGGTACGGCAGCAGCACCAGCCCGTAGGCGCCGGGGGAGGACTGCAGCGCCAGCTCGCTGAGCCCGGCCAGATCCCGTCCGAGCAGCGCGGCCGTGGAGCGCAGCACCTGGGCGGCGTTCAGCGTGCCGACCATCGGCAGGTGGCGGCCGGTCGCGTCGGCGAAGGAGGAGACGGTGCCGGTGGCGTCCACCACGGCCCGGTCGTGCACCGCGAAGATGGTGCCGTTCCCGCCGATCGAGACCACCGCGTCGCCGGGCCCGAGGCCAAGGCCCAGGGCGGCCGCCATGTTGTCGCCGGTGCCGGCCGAGATCAGCAGGCCTTCAGGGGTGTGCCCGGCCGGCTCGGCCGGGCCGAGCACCTCCGGCAGCCGCAGCTCGTGGCCGAGCGCGAGCTTGACCAGGTCCTGCCGGTACTCCCCGGTGATCGGCGACCAGTAGCCGGTGCCCGAGGCGTCGCCCCGGTCGGTGGTGCGCCGCTGCGGGTGGCCCAGCAGTTGCCACACCAGCCAGTCGTGCGGCAGCAGCACCTCGGCGACCCGGCGGGCGTTGGCCGGCTCGAACTCGGCCAGCCAGCGGAGCTTGGCGATGGTGTACGAGGCGGCCGGTACGGCCCCGATGGCCTGGGTCCAGGGGGCGGGGCCGCCCAGCGCGTCCACCAGCGCGGCGGCGGCGCCGGAGGAGCGCGGGTCGGTCCACAGGATCGCGGGGCGGACCAGTACACCGCCGGCGTCCAGGCCGATCATGCCGTGCTGCTGCGCGCAGACGCCGATGGCCCGGACGCTCTCCAGCAGGCCGCCGGCGGCGGCCTCGCCCAGCGAGTGCAGCCAGGCCTGCGGGTCGGCCTCGGTGACTCTCGCGGTGGCGTCGAGCTGGGGGTGCGGGGCCTTGCCGGAGCGCAGTACGGCGCCCGTCTCGGCGTCGCACGCGACGATCCTGGTGCGGTTGGTGGAGCTGTCTATCCCCGCGACGATGGCCATGTCGAGATCATGCCTCAGCGGACGGCCGGGCGCGGCCGGGCAGCGCAAGTGTTGCCCAGTCGGTACCCCTCGGACGGGCTCCGGTGCCGGTCCGGGCGCCGGTGGTGCCAGGGGGCGGGCTGCCGGCCGTCGAACCGGTCTTGCTGCTGGTCCTGTTGCTGCTGGTCCTGCTGCTGGTCATGGCGTACCGGTCCTGGCGTACTGGTTCTGGTCGGGTACGGCGCGGGGTCACGGGCGGAAGGTACCCCAGCTGTCGTCCGCGCTCTGCTGGCGGCTGAAGTAGGGCACCCGCTCGGTCACCGAGTTGGGCAGCCGGTCACCGACCTTGTCCGCGACGGCGCCCGCCGCCTTGCCCGCGACCGCACCGGCCTGCTGCTTGGCCTTGCCGGCCGCGCTCTGCACCTTGGGGCTCTGGGCTACCTGCCGGGTCGCCTTGGCGATCTGCTCGTAGCGTTGCCGGCCCGCTCGCGCCCCCAGGACGTACCCGGCCGCGACCCCCACGATCAACGTCAGCTTCCACATGCTCGACTTCCACCCTTCTCGCGGCCTATGCCGCATTGCCCTACCCGTCGTACGGGGCGGCGAACCGTCCGTGCCCCCAGCATCCCCGGGTGGCGCGCCGGTCGCGCGCCGGGCGCGCCGGGCGGGCCGCGCAGGTCGGCCGGGGAAAGCGATTGGCGGACCACCCCCCTGAGTGCGCTAATGTATGTCCCGCAGCGAGCGCCGAGGGCCCGGGGAGTACCGGGGTCCGGAGCACAAGCCGATCCCCCATAGCTCAATTGGCAGAGCAGCCGACTGTTAATCGGCAGGTTATTGGTTCGAGTCCAATTGGGGGAGCTCAGGAAGACGGGTCCGCAGGGCCCGGCCACCTGGCCCGCAGTACTGCTTGTACGCGTGATCCCGCATAGCTCAATTGGCAGAGCAGCCGGCTGTTAACCGGCAGGTTTTTGGTTCGAGTCCAAATGCGGGAGCTTCACCGGCTCATCCCCGGTGACTGCTCAGAGCGAAGGCCCCCCGGTCAACCGGGGGGCCTTCGTGTTTGCCCGCCGCCGTGCCGCCCGTGACCTGCCGCCGGGCGTCGGGCGTCGGTCAGCTCGTGATCGCCCGGTGGTAGAGCTCGGTGACCCGGTCGTCGAAGGTGATGCTGTACGAGGTCTGGGGCGTGTCCCCGCCCTCCTGGTAGCCGCCGATCACGCCGACCACCACGCCGTCGGCGGTGACCCACGGGCTGCCGCTGGTGCCGTTGGTGTAGCCGCCGCAGTCGAAGCGCTCCTGGGTGGGGCTCTGCGAACTGGTCCGGCCGGAGCAGGTGATGGGCTCCTGACCGTCGTTGGGGTAGCCCGTCACGGCGACGTCCAGGCCGAAGCCCTGCCCGGTGCCGAGCTCGTTGCCACCGACCACCTCCTCGACCTCCTGGCCGTCCAGCTGCCCCACCGTGACGAACGCCACGTCGTACTCCGGGTCCTCGGTGCTCGTCCAGCGCGGGTCCACCGTGATCTTCTGCACCCGCCAGCTGCCGTGCGGGGCCTCGCCGTTGCGGTACCCGGGGGTGAACACCAGGCCGTCCACCAGGCCCAGGCGCCTGGTCTGCACGCAGTGCGCGGCGGTCACCAGCAGATTGCCCTGCGGGCTGTTCACCACGCTCGCCGTGCAGGCCCGCAGGCCCTGCGGGCCGTGCAGGGCGAGGGTGCCGATCCGGTCGCCGGCCGGATCCGGCTGCGCGGTACGGGCGGCGGGGCCCGTGGCGCTCTGGCCGCAGGCGGCCGCGAGCAGCACGGCGGCGGCCGGCAGTATCGCCGCCACCCAGCCCGCGCGCCGGGCGGGGGTGCGACGAGCGCGGGGGGAGCGGGTCGGGCCGGGGGCCATCGCCACCGCCTCTCGTCCTGGTCTCGGGCCTTCGCGCGCCGATGCGCGCCGGGCTTACCAGAGGAAGATCTACCAGGCCGGGACGAGAGGACGCCACCGCCACGGCCATCCGGCCCCCGGAGCCTCGCTCCGAGGCGCCCCGGACGGGTGCCTGACCGGCTCACGTGCCGTCATCCACCGCCGTCGCGGCAGCGCGGCCCACCGAGGCGGGGCGTGACCGGAGGCGGGCCAGAGCGGGGAGCGGGGTAGGGATCGGAGTGGGGGATCAGAGCGGGGAATCGGAACGGGAATCGGAGCGGGAGCCGGAGAGCGCGGCCGGACTCGTGCGGCCAGGTTCGGGGTGCCGGCGCAGCCCGGCCACCGGGGCTCGGCCGGACGGGTAACGAACGGCCCGGGCGTACCCATGTGCGCCCCCGGCGCGCACCACGACTGATCGACCGGCTATGCTGCCCGGGACGGCCTTTCGGGGCCGTCTGCTGCTGCCGCGACCGGATCCGGTCGGGTACGGCGAACCGGGGCGGTAGCTCAGCCGGTTAGAGCAGGGGACTCATAATCCCTTGGTCGTGGGTTCGAGTCCCACCCGCCCCACACTGCGACGTGACCCGCCGTCCGATGAAGTGCCCTCGAAGTACCCTGCTGACCTGCGAGAACGCCCAGGCCTCTCGGCCAAACTGTAGTGCAGGGGCAGTTCCCGGCCCGAAGTGCCACGCCGAGTTTCACCCGAATGGGCACATCCCGGGAGCAGCAGCGGCGATGGCTGCCGCGCGGATCCGGCGCCGGCCGCCCCGCCTCGCCGAACGGCCTTGCCCCCTCGACGCGTTGACGCTCCGCAAGCCGTGGCCGAGTCGTTCCGCGCGGCCGGGCCGCCGTACGTCTGCGGCAGTCGGCCCGAGCGGCTTCCGTATCCTGGCCGGATGTTCTCACCTGCCGCGTTGCCCACCCCGCTGGTCGTTCTGACCGACCCGGAGCTGGCGCGGGCCGGGGTCGAGCTCCGGCTGAAGCGGGACGACCTGCTGCACCCGAGCGTGCCCGGCAACAAGTGGCGCAAGCTGGTGCCCAACCTGGAATGGGCGCTGGCCCAGGGGCACACCCGGCTGCTGACCTTCGGCGGGGCGTACTCCACCCATCTGCGGGCGGTGGCGGCGGCGGCCCGGGAGCTGGGGCTGGCCAGCGTCGGGCTGGTGCGCGGGGAGGAGTTGGCGGGGGCACCGCGCAACTGGTCGCTGCGGGCCGCCGAGGAGGCTGGGATGGAGCTGGCCTTCCTCTCCCGCTCGCAGTACCGCGAGTACGCCGGACGCCCGGGCGAGCCGGCGGTCGCCGACCGGCTGCGGCAGCGCTGGGGGCACTGCCTGGTGCTGCCCGAGGGCGGCTCCAACGCGCTGGCCACGATGGGCGCGGCCGAGATCCCCGCGGAGATCCCCGATCTGGGGGAGCGTGACCTGATCTGCTGCCCGGTCGGCACCGGCGCCACCCTGGCCGGGATCGCGGCCGGACTCCCGCCGGGCGCCCGGGCGCTGGGCGTGGCGGTGCTGCGCGGCGGCGAGGACTACCTGGAGGGCGAGGTGGCCGGGCTGCACCGGGCCGCCTACGGCCGGGAGTTCGCCAACTGGCGGATCGAGCACGGGCACCACGGCGGCGGCTACGGCAAGGTGCCGGCGGAGCTGGAGGCCTTCGCCACCGGCTTCGAGCAGCGGCACGGCATCGCGCTGGAGCGGCGCTACGTCGCCAAGACCCTGGCCGCCGTGCACGCCCTGGCCGCCGACGGGGCACTGGAGCCGGGAACCCGGGTCACGGTGGTCGTCACCGGCCTGCCGGACCCGCGGTAGCCACGTCCGGGCCGCCCGCACGCCCGGTGCAGCGGTCGCCCGGTCAGCGGTCGGGCGCTTCGGTGGTCGGCCGCTTCCGTGGACGGGGGTTCAGCCGAAGGTGAGGTTGGCGCAGGGGTCGGTGTCGGCGGCGCGGGTGTTGTCCGTGATGCCGGAGGGGATGCCCGAGGGAGTGGCCGCGCCGGAGGGCCCGGCGGATCCGGCCGGCCCCTGGGCCCGGCGCTCCGAGCGGGAGGCGCTGGTGGCGTCGGCCGCCGGCCCGGGCTGGTAGTCGTGGCCGAGGGTGATGACCACCCCGTCGGTGTCCGCGTCGGCGAGCAGCCGGGCGCCGGGGAAGAGCGGGGCGAGCTGCTGGGCGGCGGCCTCGGCCTCCGGGGCGTACGCGATCTCGGTGGTGAGCCGGCTGCCGCCCATCGGGCCGAGGGAGACGTTCTGGTAGCCCCCGGCCTTGAGGGCCGCGGAGGCACTGCTTGCCAGCCCGGAGGTCCTGGTGCCGTTGACGAGGACGATGGGGGTGGCGGCGAGTTCGGGGCCGGGGGTGGCCGGCGCCGTGGCCGAGGGTGCCGGGGAGGCGGTGGGCGTCGAGCCGTCTGGGAGCCGGGCGCTCTGGCCGTCCAGCGTCCGGTCCTCCCGCAGCAGCCGCCAGAGGGTGTCCACATCGGGGTGGACCAGCGCCACCCGCTCGCCGGAGAAGCGCCAGGGCGTGGTGACGAAGGTGACGTCCGCGAGCTTGATGTTCTGCATCGACTGGGCGAAATCGACCAGCTTCATCGCGCTGCCCAGGCCCTCGTCCACCGTCAGTGACCTGGTGGCGGCGTCGGCCAGCGGGAGCAGCGTGGTGAGCGAGAAGCCCTGGCTCTGGATCTTCTTGATCATGGAGGAGAGGAAGGCCTGCTGACGCTTCATCCGACCGATGTCGGAGTTGTCGCCAAAGCCGTAGCGCGCCCGGAGGTAGTCCACGGCGGGCTGTCCGGAGAGCTTCTGCGGGCCCTTCTTGAGGTGGATGTTGTGCGAGTCGACGTCGTTGGGTACGCAGGCGTCCACGCCGTTGACGGCCTCGGTCATCGCGGCGACACCCTTGAAGTCGACCACGATGGTGTGGTCGATCCGCAGGCCGGTCATGGCCTCGACGGTGTTCTGGGTGCAGGCGGGGTTGCCCTTGGGGAACGCGCCGACGGTGAACGCCTCGTTGAACATCTGGGTCGCCCTGGGCGCCGTCCACTGGCCGTTGGGCAGCTTGCAGGACGGGATGGTGACCAGGGCGTCGCGGGGTATCGAGACGCCGACGGCGTGCCGGTGGTCGGCGTAGATGTGCAGGACTATCGCGGTGTCGGAGTGCCCGACGCCGATGTCGCCGCCGCCCAGGTCGTCGTTGCCGTCGTTCCGGGTGTCCGAGCCGAGCAGCAGGACGTTGACCGGCAGCGAGGCGCCTGGGGTGACGGGTACCGGCGCGGGTGGGCGGCTGGTGGCCACACCGTCCGAGCCGAAGGTGGTGATGTTGCTGTCGAGCCGGTGGTAGAACCAGGCGCCGGCGCCGGCGGTGGACAGCACCAGCGTGGCGGCGACGGCGATGGCGGTCCGTATCAGCCGGCGCCTTCCGGGCGTGCGGCTGCGCCGGCCGTCCGCCCGGCCGTTCGTGGCATCGCTCATCGCGCGTGTGCTCCCCGCCCCTGTGCTGCTCGTGCGTCGCCGGTTCGGCCGGCGGTGCGTCTCACACCTATGACGCTTCGGCAGAACGTTCGGTTACACGCCGATGCCACCGGAATCCGGTGTGATACCCATCACTGTCCGGACATCTCGGCGCACCGGGAGGCGGCCCGGCCGGCTGTCCGGCGCGCGGTGTGCGCACCGGCGAGCCGGGCGGCTCACTCGCCGGGGGTGTCCCCGGTGCCCGGTCCGGCCCCCTCCAGCATCCGGCGAAGCAGGTCACGCAGGGTGGCGCGCTCCTCCTCGGCGAGTGCGGCGAGCGGCTCCCGGGCGAAGTTCAGCGACTCGCGCAGCTCCTCCGAGGCGGCGGCGCCGGCCTCGGTGGCGGCGACCAGCTTGACCCTGCGGTCCTGCCGGTCGGCCTCTCTGGTGACGAAGCCGCGGGACTCCAGGCGGTCCACGATGCCGGTGATGTTGGACGGCTCGCAGCTGAGCGTCTGGGCGATGTGCCGCATCGGCATCGGACCCCGGCGCAGCAGCGCGAGCACCTTGGCCTGGGCGCCGGTGAGGGAGCGGGCGGCCGCGGCCTCCTCGTACTCGCGGTGGAAGAGCGCGACCAGGCTCGCCATGAGGTCGACGACCTCACGGGTGATCGCGTCGGCCGGGGGCGGGGCGATGATGGTCGGCTCGGTGTCCATGCTCGCCAGTCTACCTGGACAGTTGACAACATGAACCTTTCACGTCCATGGTTGCTTCATTCGGTCAACCTTTTAGGTTGACCGGCAGTAGTGCGGGGGAGATCACCCGGATCCCAAGGAGCAGATCGATGGCAGAGCAGGCAGTGCCCACCGTGGCCCGTGAATGGCACCTCGCGGCCCGCCCCCAGGGCTGGCCGACCCCGGCGGACTTCGTGCTGGTCGAGGCGCCCGTCCGCCGGCCGGGCCCGGGCGAGATCCTGGTCCGCAACGCGTTCCTCTCGGTCGACCCGTATATGCGTGGCCGGATGAACGACGTGAAGTCCTACGTCCCGCCGTTCGCGCTCGGCAAGGCGATGGACGGCGGCGCCGTCGGCTATGTGGTGGCCTCGCAGGCGGACGGCTTCGAGGTGGGCGACGCCGTGCTGCACGGGCTCGGCTGGCGAGAGTACGCCACCCTGGACGCCGAGCACGCGGTCAAGGTGGACGCGGCCGCGGCCCCGCTCTCCTACTACCTCGGGGTGCTCGGCATGCCCGGCCTGACCGCCTACGCCGGCCTGCTGGAGGTGGCGGGCCTGAAGAAGGGTGACGCCGTCTTCGTCTCCGGCGCAGCCGGCGCGGTCGGTTCGCTGGTCGGCCAGATCGCCAGGCTCAAGGGCGCGTCCCGGGTGATCGGCTCGGCCGGCTCGGCGGAGAAGGTCGCCAAGCTGGTCGACGACTACGGCTTCGACGCGGCCTTCAACTACAAGGACGGCCCCGTCCGCGAGCAGCTCGCCGAGGCCGCGCCCGAGGGCATCGACGTCTACTTCGACAACGTCGGCGGCGACCACCTGGAGGCCGCGATCGGCGCGCTCAAGGTGCACGGCCGGGCCACCCTGTGCGGGGCGATCGCCCAGTACAACGACACCACCGCCCCGGCGGGCCCGCGCAACCTCGCGCTGGCGATCGGCAAGCGGCTGCGCCTTCAGGGCATGCTGGTCGGCGACCACGCGGCGCTCCAGCCGCAGTTCACCGCGGAGGTGGCCGGCTGGCTGCGGGACGGCAGCCTGCACTACGACGAGACGGTCGTGGACGGCATCGAGCGCACCGGTGAGGCCTTCATCGAGCTGCTGCGCGGCGGCAACACCGGCAAGATGGTCGTCCGCCTGGACGCCTGAGCGCGGACGCGATCACGCCAACGGGGTGCCGCCCCGCCCGGACCCGGCGTCCGCGCGGGGCGGCACCCGTTCCCGTCCGCCCCCGACGAAGCTCCGCATACTGACCAGTGGCCCGGGTCGCGGGGTCTGCCGAATCGTCAGCCCCGCCGCCCGCCCGGCTCCGGGGGGTGGAGCGGTTTGCGTACGGGCGCTGGTCGCGGGGCGCACTACCGCATTCCGGCCGGAGCCGAAAGAGTGTCACCCCGCTTGGCCGGCAGCGCGGTACGGTGGTCCCGCCCGGTCATGGGGCCGTTCGGGGGAGAGATCCGACAAGGGGGTGGACCTCCTTGAGGATTGGACTAGCATTGAGCGAAAGCCTGTCCGTTTTGCTCAAATTAGTGGCTTAATGTCGACTAACTTGGGTAACTGTGGATCAACTGCAGGCACGAGGCAGCTGGGGAAGGCGACCCTCGTCCACAGCCTGGAGGTCCCGGTGACGACACGTGGAGTCCTGTACGTCCACTCAGCGCCCCGCGCGCTGTGCCCGCACGTCGAGTGGGCGGTCGCGGGTGTGCTCGGTGTGCGGGTGAGCCTGGACTGGATCCGCCAGCCCGCGGCACCCGGCCACTGGCGCACCGAGTTCTCCTGGCAGGGGGAGCCCGGTACCGCCTCCAAACTCGCCTCCGCACTGCGCGGCTGGCAGTTGATGCGCTACGAGGTCACCAGTGAGCCCTGTGCCACGGCCGAGGGCGAGCGCTACAGCAGTACGCCCAGCCTCGGCATCTTCCACGCCGTGACGGGCATCCACGGCGACATCCTGATCCCCGAGGACCGCCTGCGGGCCGTCCTGCTGCGCTCGCGCAACGAGGGCACCGACCTGGAGGCCGAGATCTCCCGGCTGCTCGGCAAGCCGTGGGACGACGAACTCGAACCCTTCCGCTACGCGGGCGAGGGCGCACCGGTGCGCTGGCTGCACCAGGTGGTCTGAGCCCCGCCCGGTCCGGGAGCAGCGGTCCGGGAGCAGCGGTCCGGGAGCAGCGGGGCCGGACCGTGGGGTGGACGACGACAGCGGGGCCCGCCGCCCGGTGGGCGACGGACCCCGCTGCCACGGCCGTCAGACGGTGCGGAAGGCCAGCACCACGTTGTGGCCGCCGAAGCCGAACGAGTTGTTCAGCGCGGCGATCCGGCCCTCGGGCAGCTTGCGCGGCTCGTCGCGGACGATGTCCGCGTCCACCTCGTCGTCCAGGTCCTGCACGTTGATGGTCGGCGGGGCCAGCCGGTGGTACAGCGCCTGCACGGTGGCGACGGTCTCGATACCGCCGGCGCCGCCCAGCAGGTGGCCGGTCATCGACTTGGTGGCGGAGATCGCGATGTGGTCCAGGTCGTCACCGAGCTCGCGGCGCAGGGCCTTCAGCTCGGCGGTGTCACCCTGAGGGGTCGAGGTGGCGTGCGCGTTGACGTGCACGATCTCGGCCTTGTCCAGCTCGTTCTGCTCGAAGAGCTGAGCGATGGCGCGGGCCACACCCGCACCGGTCGGCTCGGGCTGGGCGATGTGGTGGGCGTCCGAGGACAGGCCCTGGCCGATCGCCTCGCAGTAGACGCGCGCACCGCGGGCGGCGGCGTGCTCGGCGGACTCCAGCACCACCACGCCGGCGCCCTCGCCCAGCACGAAGCCGTCCCGGCCCTTGTCGTACGGGCGGGAGGCGCGCTCGGGCTCGTCGTTGTTCTTGGACATCGCCATCATGTTGGCGAAGGCCACGATCGGCAGCGGGTGGATCGCCGCCTCCGTGCCGCCGGCCACCACGACGTCGGCGCGGCCGGTGCGGATCATCTCGATCGCGTAGCCGATCGCCTCGGCGCCGGAGGCACAGGCGGAGACGGGGGTGTGCACACCCGCGCGAGCACCGACCTCCAGGCCGACGTTGGCCGCCGGGGAGTTGGGCATCAGCATCGGGACGGTGTGCGGGGAGACCTTGCGGACGCCCTTCTCCTTCAGTACGTCGTACTGGTCGAGCAGGGTGGTGACGCCGCCGATGCCGGAGGCGATCACGGCGCCCAGGCGCTCGGGGGCGAGCTTGGAGGACTCGTCGGTGGCCGGGGTCTCGTAGCCGGCGTCGGCCCAGGCCTCGCGGGCCGCGATCAGCGCGAACTGCGCCGAGCGGTCCAGCTTGCGGGCCAGCGGGCGGGGCAGGACGTCGGCCGGGTCCACAGCGGTCCGTGCGGCGATCCGCACGGGCAGGTCGGCGGCCCACTCCTCGGTCAGGGCGTTCACCCCGGAGCGGCCGGCGAGCAGGCCCTCCCAGGTGGAGGCGGCGTCGCCGCCCAGCGGCGTGAAGGCGCCGATACCCGTGACGACCACGGTGCGGTTTTCAGCGGTCACTGGTTCTTCTTCTCTCACGTGTGCGGGGTTCGGCGGCGCCGGGAAGTGGTGCCCGGCCGGGGCGCCCCGAGTGGGCGCGCCCCGGCCGGTGTGCCGGGTCAGACGGGCTGACCGAGGCTCAGGCGTTGGCGAGGATGTAGTCCACCGCGTCGCCGACGGTCTTCAGGTTCTTGACCTCGTCGTCCGGGATCTTCACCTCGAAGCGCTCCTCGGCGGCGACGACGACCTCGACCATGGAGAGCGAGTCGACGTCGAGGTCGTCGGTGAAGGACTTGTCGAGCTCGACGTCCTCGGCCGGGATGCCGGCGATCTCGTTGACGATCTCAGCGAGACCTTCCAGGACCTCGTCCTTGGTAGCCATAGTGGCTGCTCCTCTTCGGTGTTGAATGCGACTGCCCGGCGGGCGGCCGCAGGTTTGTGGGTGGCGGGGGTTTTACGCCTAGGGGAGCGTAACGACTGCCGCCGCGTACACCAGACCCGCCCCGAACCCGATGATCAGGGCCAGGTCCCCGCTGCGGGCCTCTCCGCTCTCCAGCATGCGTTCCATCGCCAGCGGGATGGAGGCCGCGGAGGTGTTGCCGGTCTCCGCGATGTCGCGGGCGACGGGCACAGAGGCGGGCAGCTTGAGGGCCTTGATCATGGCGTCGGTGATGCGCATGTTGGCCTGGTGCGGGATGAACGCGCCGAGCTGGTCGGCGGTGATCCCGGCGGCGTCCAGGGCCTGCTGGGCGACCTTGGCCATCTCCCAGACGGCCCAGCGGAAGACCGCCTGGCCCTCCATCCGCAGCGCCGGCCACTTCTGCTCGCCCGGGCACCCGTTGACGGCGTCCGGCTTGGCGAAGGCGGTGTCCCAGGCCTCGGTCTGCGAGATGACGTCCTTCTGCGAGCCGTCCGAGCCCCAGATGACCTTGCCGATCCCGGGGGTGTCCGACGGGCCGACGATCGCGGCGCCCGCGCCGTCACCGAAGATGAAGGCGGTGGAGCGGTCCGAGGTGTCCGTCAGGTCGCTGAGCCGCTCGACGCCGATCACCAGGACGTACTCGGCGCTGCCACCACGGACCATGCCGTCCGCCAGGCCCAGGCCGTAGCCGAAGCCGGCGCAGGCGGCCGAGATGTCGAAGGCGGGGGCGGTACCGCAGCCGAGCCGCTGGGCGATCTCGGTGGCGATGGCCGGGGTCTGCTTCAGGTGCGAGACGGTCGCGACGATCACGCCGCCGATCCGGTCGGGGTCGATGCCGGCCTGCGCGATGGCCTTGCCGGCGGCCTGCACCGACATCTCGGCGACGCTCTCCTCCGGGCCGGCCCAGCGCCGCTCGGCGATCCCGCTGCGGGTGCGGATCCACTCGTCCGAGGACTCGATCCAGTTGAGCACCTCGGAGTTCGGGATCACCCGTACCGGGCGGTACCCGCCCACACCGTGGATCCGCGAGTACGTCGCGCCGGTGGCTGGTCGGATCTGAGGGGTGCTCATGCGTTCTGCTCCTGACCGCCGTGCTCCGCGACCAGCCCGCGTGCCTTCTCCAGGTCGGCGGGGGTCTTGAGGGCCAGCGTCGCGACACCCTTGACGTTGCGCTTGACCAGGTTGGTGAGGGTACCGGCCGGGGACAGCTCGATCACGGCGGTGGCGCCCAGCTGCTGGATCGTCTCCATGCAGAGATCCCAGCGGACGGGGTTGGAGACCTGCGAGACCAGGCGGTCCAGCACCTCGGCGCCGGACTGCACGACCTCGCCGTCCCGGTTGGAGACGTACGCGACCGACGGGTCGGCCGTCGTCAGGGTCGGGGCGAGCTTGGCCAGTCGCTCGACGCCCGGGGCCATGTGCTCGGTGTGGAACGCGCCGGCCACCTTGAGCGGGATCAGCCGGGCACCGGCCGGCGGGTCGGCCTTGAGGGCCTCCAGCTGCTCCAGCGTGCCGGCCGCCACGATCTGGCCGCCACCGTTGTTGTTGGCCGCGGTCAGGCCGTGCTCGGCGAGCTTCGCCGCGACGACCTCCGGGTCACCGCCGAGGACGGCGGCCATGCCGGTCGCGGTGGCGGCGGCCGCTCCGGCCATCGCCAGGCTGCGCTCACGGACGAAGACCAGGGCGTCGTCGGCGCTGAGCACGCCCGACGCGGCGGCGGCGGTGATCTCACCGACGCTGTGACCCGCGACGGCACCCGCGACGGCGGGGAGCCCTTCCGGGAGCAGCGCCCCGGCGGTCACCAACCCGGCGGCCACCAGCAGTGGCTGCGCGACGGCGGTGTCCTTGATCTCCTCCTCGGAGGCCTCGGTGCCGTAGTGCACCAGGTCCAGCCCGACGACCTCGGACCAGGCTCGCAGGCGGTCGGCAACGCCGTCCACCTCCAACCAGGGGCTGAGGAAACCGGGGGTCTGGGCACCCTGTCCAGGGGCGACGATTACGAGCACGGTTCAACCCTCTCTCGCCAGGCGCCCGTGGGCGGGTAGGCGACGGTAACGAAGAAAAGCACGCCGGATTGTGGGTTCCCTACAGGAAGGCTCAGCTGGGTTCTCCGGCCGTTCCGAGTCGGCCCAGCGCCAGTGCGATGCGCAGGGTGAAGGCCGAACGTACGTCGGACGGAGCATAGCCCGTGACGTCAGTCACACGACGGAGCCGGTAGCGCACCGTGTTCGGGTGGACGAAGAGCATTCTGGCCGCACCCTCCAAGGACGACGCCTGCTCCAGGTAGACGCTCAGCGTCTCCAGGAGGGCCGAACCCGCCTCGTCCAGCGGTGTGTAGATCTCCTCCACCAGCTGACGGCGGGCCGCCTGGTCCCCGGCGAGGGCGCGTTCGGGCAGCAGGTCGTCCGCGAGGACGGGGCGCGGGGCGTCCGGCCAGGCGGCGCAGGCGCGCAGCCCGGCCGCGGCGGCGTGCGCGGAGCGGGTGGCGGACAGCAGGTCTCCGACGGTCGGGCCGACCACCACCGGGCCGGGCGCGAACTGGCCGATCAGCGCGCGGGCCGCGTGCACCGGCTCCTTGTCACCACCGACCACCACCACCAGGCGCTTGCCCAGGACACCGGTCAGCACGTGCAGCTTGGCGTACCTGGCGGCGCGCCGGATCGCCTCCACCACCAGTTCGCTGTCGCCGTCCGGGGCGCTGCCCATCACCACCCGTACCTGGCTGGGCTGGCCCCAGCCGAGTGCGGCCGCGCGGGAGAGCACACCCTCGTCCGCGTCACCGGAGAGCAGCGAGTTGACGACCAGTGCCTCCAGGCGGGCGTCCCAGGCGCCGCGCGCCTCCGCGGCCTGGGCGTACACCTGGGCGGTGGCGAAGGCGATCTCCCGGGCGTAGACCAGTACGGACTCGCGCATGTCGGCCTCGTCGCCGGGGGCGGCCACCTCCTCGATGGCCTCCTCCATCACCTCGATGGTGGTGCGGATCAGCTCGACCGTCTGACGAAGCGTGATGGCCCGGGTCAGCTCGCGCGGCGCGGTGCCGAAGACATCGGTGGAGATCGCCTGCGGGGCGTCCGGGCGGCGGTACCACTCGGTGAACGCGGCGATACCGGCCTGGGCGACCAGACCGATCCAGGAGCGGTGCTCCGGCGGCATCCGCCGGTACCAGCCCAGCTGGTCGTCCATCCGCGCGATGGCGGCGGTGGCCAGTTTGCCGGCCGACTTCTCCAGCCGTTTGAGCGTCGCGGCCCGGCGCTCGGCCCGTTCGGTGGCGAGCTTGCGCTCCTGCGCCGTCAACCGGGGCACGCCCCGGCCGCCGGTCCGCGTGGCCCGCACGGCTCTCGGGGGCTTGGCGGCACCGGCCTCCGCGGCGGGCTGGTCGGCGGCGGTCTCGTCGTTCTTGGCGTTCGCTGAGGCGGCTGGCACAGGACAAGACTGCCTCACCGGAGTGACTGCTCGTGCACACCCCCCGCCGATCCGCCCCGGTGGCACGGGTCACACCGGTACCGTGGGCCACGTGACCGACGCCCTCACCCGCCCCCGCTCCGACCTGCGCCGCACCGCCGAACGCCACCTCTCGATCCCTGCCGAGGGCGTCGAGACCAGGCACGCGTTCTCCTTCTCCGGGCACTACGACCCGAAGAACACCCACTTCGGCGCGCTGCTGGCGTGCAATGAGGAACTCCTCGCCCCCGGCGCCGGATTCGAGGAGCACCGGCACCGCGACACCGAGATCCTCACCTGGGTCCTGGAGGGCGCGCTGGCGCATCGCGACGGCGACGGGCACAGCGGCGTCGTGCGGCCGGGCATGGTCCAGCACCTGAGTGCGGGCTCCGGGGTCACCCACACCGAGCGCAACGTCGGCGGGGCGGACGGCCCGGTCCGCTTCGTGCAGATGTGGCTCCAGCCGGACGTCTTCGGCGCGCCCCCGGTGTACGGGCTGCGCCGGGTGGAGCCGGCGGAGGGCGGGCTGACGCTGCTCGCCTCGGGGCTGGAGCGGGACGCCGGCTCACCCGCGCTGCGGTTGCGGCGCAGCGACGCGGCGCTCTGGCTGGTCACGGCCGGCCCGTGGCAGCCACTGCCCGAGCTGCCGGCCGCCCCCTACCGGTACGCCCACCTCGCCGGTGGCGGGCTGGGCTTTCGTACCGTCCGGGGGCCGCAGGGCGGCGGACGCTCGATGGCGCCCGGCGACAGCGTCCGGATCAGCGGCGACGCCTTCGCCGACCCGACGGCGGGCGAGCAGGGCGCGGAGCTGCTGCTCTGGGAGATGCACTCGCCGCTCTCGTACGGGTGAGGGGTGGCGGGGGCGCCGGGGGCGCGACGGCGGCTGTGCGCTGACGGGTGACGGGCGACGGCCGGCAGTTGACCGCTGACGGATGACCGATGACCGATGACCACTGACGGACGACGGGTGTCGGGTGTCGGCTGACCGGTGTCAGGCGACGGATGACCGCTGACGGCCGGCAGCTGACCGATGACCGATGACCGCTGGCGGATGACAGCTGACAGATGACCGCGAATGTCCGCTGCTCCCCGGCTGCCCCGCCGTCAGCCCGCCAGCTCGGCGAGCACCGCGTCGGTGAACTCCGGCCAGTGCTCGGCCGCCCAGGGGCCGAAGTCGCGGTCGGTCAGCGCGACGCAGGCCGCGCCGGCCGCCGGATCGACCCAGAGGAAGGTGCCGGACTGGCCGAAGTGGCCGAAGGTCCCGGGCGAGCTGGTGGTGCCCGTCCAGTGCGGCGACTTCTCGCCGCGGATCTCGAAGCCCAGACCCCAGTCGTTGGGCTTGCGGTGCCCGAAGCCGGGCAGCACTCCGCTCAGCCCCGGGTACGCGACCTCCCGGGTGGCCCGCCGCACGGTGGACGGGTCCAGCAGGCGCGGTGCCTGCAACTCGGCCGCGAAGCGGCACAGGTCCGCGACGGTGGAGACGCCGCCCGCGCCCGCCGGCGAGCGGTGCGCCACGTCCAGGTGGGTCGCGCTCATCCCCAGCGGCTCGAACACGGCCTCCGCCGCGTACTGCGCGAACGGGATGCCGGAAGCCTTGGTGAGGGTGTCCGCCAGCACGTCGAAGCCGGCGTTGGAGTAGAGCCGGCGGGTGCCCGGCGCGGCCATCGTCCGGTGCTCGTCGAAGGCGAGGCCCGAGGTGTGCGCCAGCAGGTGCCGTACGGTCGAGCCCTCCGGCCCGGCCGGGTCGTCCAGCTCGAAGACGCCCTCCTCGACCGCCACCAGCACCGCGTAGGCGCTCAGCGGCTTGGTCACCGACGCGAGCGGGAACTGCCGCTCCTGCGGGCCGTGCTCGCCCAGCAGCGCGCCGTCCGCGCCGCGCACCACGGCGGTCGCCGCGTGGGGCACCGGCCAGTTCTCGATCATCCGCAAGCTCTGCATGGGCCCGACTCTAACCACTGCTCGTGATCCGCCCGCGTGGGAGGCTTGCTTGGAGTGCGCTCTAACTCACTAGCGTCGTGGTCATCGCCGAATCACCGGGGGGTTCTCACCGTGGCAACGCTCGCACCACTCGACCTGGACCTGGACAGGCTCACCTGCGCCGAGGCCTTCGGCCGGGCCCGCGCCAACGCGGACCGCACCCCCCGGCACACCATCAGCGAGGTCGCCGCCGCCAGCGGACTCAGCGCGCACACGCTGCGCTGGTACGAGCGGATCGGCCTGCTGGACCCGGTCGACCGGACCTACTCCGGGCAGCGCCGCTACAGCGACGCCGACCTCAGCAGGCTCGCCTTCCTGGGCCGGTTGCGGCTGACCGGAATGTCGGTGGCCGACATGCTCCGCTACGTGGAGCTGGTCCGGTCCGGCGAGCACACCTACGACGACCGGCGCGAGCTGCTGGTCGCCCACCGCGAGGAGGTCAGGCAGCGGATCGCCGATCTGCACGCCACCCTCGCCGTCCTCGACCTCAAGATCGAGATGTACTCCCGTCCCACGGCAGTGAAGGAACAGAGCGCATGACTCTCCCCACCACCACGCTCGGCAGCAACGGCCCCACGGTCGGCGTCCAGGGTCTCGGCTGCATGGGAATGAGCGAGTTCTACGGCCCCACCGACACCGGCGAGTCCCTCGCCACCCTGGACGCCGCCCTCGACCTGGGCGTCACCCTGTTCGACACCGCCGACGCCTACGGCGCAGGGCGCAACGAGGAACTGGTCGGCGGGTTCGTCCGCGCCAACCGCGAGCGCGTGGTGCTCGCCACCAAGTTCGCCCTGGAGCGCCGGGCCGACGACCCCGCCTACCGGGGCGTGCGCAACGACCCGGCGTACATCCGCTCCGCCGTCGAGGCCTCGCTGCGCCGCCTCGGCGTGGACGTCATCGACGTCTACTACATGCACCGCCGCGACCCGCAGGTGCCGCTCGCCGAGTCGGTCGGTGCGATGGCCGAGCTGGTGCGGGCCGGCAAGGTGCGCCACCTCGGCCTCTCCGAGGTCACCGGGGACGAGCTGCGCGAGGCGTACGCCGTGCACCCGATCGCGGCCCTGCAGTCCGAGTGGTCCATCTTCTCGCGGGACGTCGAGCGGACGGCCGTGCCCGCCGCGGCCGAGCTCGGCGTCGCCTTCGTGCCGTACTCGCCGCTCGGGCGCGGCTTCCTGACCGGCGCGTTCACCGCCGCCGAGCAGCTGACCGAGGGTGACTACCGCCGCCACCACCCGCAGTTCAGCGGCCCGAACGCGGACGCGAACGCGCAGTTGGTCGCGCCGATCATGAAGATAGCCGCCGGGCGCGGGGCCAGCGCCGCCCAGGTCGCCCTGGCCTGGGTGCACCAGCGCGCCGAGGTGCACGGCCTGACGGTCGTTCCGATCCCGGGCACCCGCAAGCGCAGCCGGCTGGCGGAGAACACCGCGGCCGTCGGCCTCACCCTGACCGCCGAGGAGCTCGCCGAGCTGGAGCCGATCGCGGGCCGGGTCACCGGCACCCGCTACGCCGACATGACCTTCACCTCGGCCGGCCGCGAGTAGCAGCCCGCCGTACGCCTGCCCCGGGCCGTACGCGGGCACCCGGTGTGACGCCGGCTGTGGGCCGTAGGGCGCGGAACGGGTAGGGCACGGAGTGGCAAGTCGGCCCGGCCGACTTCCCACTCCAATGGCCCGCCTCAGACCTCGCGTCCCAGCCAGGAGGCGAGCTGGGCGTACGGGCCGGCGTCCGCCGGGGCCGGGCGGACCCGGCCGAACGGGACCGCTCCGCCGCGGGGCTCGGCGGGCAGCACGAACCTGGCGATCCCCAGAGCGGCGTGCGCCACCGACTCGTCCAACGGCATGTCGCTGCCGAGCGCCTGGGCGAGGTCCCAGGTATGGGTGGTCACCTCCATCACGTAGCCGCCGACCGCCGCCCGGCCGGGGACCTCGCCCCAGGGCGCCACCGCCGGCCGGTCCAGCCGGGCGTCGTCCGCCCAGGCCGCCTCCACCCGGGCCCGGGCCCGGCCCAGTACGGCCGGCCACTCGCCGTCCTCGATCTCGCCGGTCTGCGCGGCCACGTCCTGGGCGAAGCCGCCCTCGCCGATGTAGGCGAGGCGGTGGACGCCGCCCACGGTGTGGCCCAGCAGCGCCCTCAGGTCGTACTCGCTGCACGGGGTGGGGCGGTCGAGCACCTCGGGGGTCACCTCGGCTACCAGTTTCTGCAGCTGGCCGAGCGCGAGCAGGTACAGCGGGCGGGGGTCCTGGGTCATGTCCATGGCGGTAACTCCGTATCTGGCAAGGGCCGTTGAAGGGCCGTGAGGGGCGTCGAAGGGTCGTCGCGCGGGTGTTGCTCCGAGACCCACTCTCCCGGCCAAACCTGACATCTGCCGTCAGGTTTGCTGTCATCCTTGATCCATGAAGGCCGACCGGCTGCTCTCGATCCTGCTGCTGCTCCAGACCCGGGGGCAGGTGCCCGCCTCCGAGCTGGCCGAACGACTGGAGGTGTCCGTCCGCACCATCTACCGCGACGTCGAGGCGCTCTCGACGGCCGGCGTGCCGGTCTACGCCGAGCGCGGCCGGCACGGCGGCATCAACCTGCTGCCCGGCTACCGCACCGACGTCACCGGGCTGACCGGCGACGAGGCCCGCGCCCTGTCCGTCCTCTCCGCCCAGGGCGCGCACAGCGCCCTCGGCCTGGACGGCGCGCTCGGTTCGGCGCTGCGCAAGGTGATGGCCGCGCTGCCCGCCGTGCACCGCCCGGCCGCCGAGCAGACCAGCGAGCGCATCCTGGTCGAGCCGGCCCGCTGGATGCGCGGCGGCGAGCCGGCCGCCGTCGACCTGGGGGAGCTCCAGCGCGCGGTCTTCACGGACCGCCGACTGCACCTGAGCTACCGTCACAGCGGCACCGACGGCCCGGCCGAGTACACCGTCGACCCGTACGGGCTGGTGAGCAAGGCGGGGGTCTGGTACCTGGTCGCGGATCTGCTCGGCGAGCCGAGGCTGTTCCGCGCGGACCGGGTGCTCGGCGCGCGAACGGCGCCGGAGGAGGTCCGCCGGCGCGCCGGCCTCGGCCTGCGCGAGGTGTGGGCGGTGCTGCGCGAGCGGGTCGAGCGGCTGCCGGTGGAGGTGCCGGTCCGGGTCCGGGTCCGGCGGGCCCGGCTGGACATGTTCCTGCGGATCCACGGCGGTCTGCTCACGGCCCGCCCGCCGGCCGGCCCGGCGGGGGAGTGGACGGAGCTGGAGCTGTGCTTCCGGGTGGTGCAGGCCGCCCGCGCCCTGCTGGCCTTCGGCGTCGACGTGGAGGTGCTCTCCCCGCCGGCGGCCCGCCGGGAGCTGGCCCAGGCCGCCGCCGAGACCCTGCGCCTGTACGCGCCGCAGGTGCCGGAGCGCGAACCGGAGCAGCAGCACGAATCGGAGCCGCAGCAGGAGGAGGAACCGGGCCAGGAGCCGGCCCCGGGCGGCGGGCCTCGGGCTAGCGGGCGTCCGGCGAGGGGTGGCTGACGCTGCCGTAGCGTCCCAGCGCGATGGAGCTGAAGTTGTGCAGGCTCTCCGTGCCCGGGGCGAAGTACCCGTTGTGCCCGACGGCGCCGGCCGAGGAGATCCCCTCGGCGCCGAAGTCGCCGGCGGTCGGGTCGGCGCCGTGGCCGAGCCCGCCGACCTCCAGGTACGGCACGTTGCCGATCCAGTCGCTCGGGTTGCGGGTCGCCCAGACCTGGACGCCCGCGCCCAGCTCGGAGGCGCTCTGTACGCCCATGCCCGGGCTGCCGAAGACCACCACGTCGGTGATGCCCTCGGACCCGGTCGCCGCGCCGGCCGGGCGGGCGATGTCCGGTGCGGTGGTGCCGCAGACCACCGAGCCGTAGGAGTGGCAGAACAGCGCGGGCGGCGCGACCGGGGAGGTGGTCTCCTTCAGCCCGCCCAGCAGTCGCTCCAGCCGGGGCGCGGCGGCGTCCGCGAGCCGGGCGGTGACGGCGTCGGGCCCGAGGCCCGAGGGGGTGACGTAGCCCGTCCAGGCGACCACTGCGGTACGCGTCCCGGGGGCCTGGTGCTGCTCCTCGGCGAGCAGGGCACGGGCCATCCCGGCGGGCGAGCGCAGCGGCTCGACGGCCTGGTCGAAGTGGCCGAGGTCGGCGTCCGAGCCGGGGACGAGGACGGAGATCCGCTCGGCGCTGGCGAGGTCGCCGTAGACCTCGCTGATCAGGCCGCGTCCGCGCGGGTCGAAGGCGAGGATCTGGCGGCCCGGGGCAAGCAGGTGTTCGCAGTCGTTGGCGCGGGAGACGGCCAGTGCGCGGGCGCCGGAGTCCAGGTGGTGGTCGGCGGCGCGGGCACGGGCGCGGTCACGCTCGGCGGTGATGGCGACCCGGTTGGCGCGGTAGCGCACCTCCGGCGGGGCGCCGTCGAAGTTGCCGACCACCAGCGGGTACTCGTGGATCAGGTGGTCCAGCTCGTCGGACGTGAGCGAGGCGAAGAAGGCGGCGACGGTGGCGGCGTCGGCGGTGGCCGGGTCGGGCAGGGCGCGGCCGAAGGCGTGGTCCTGGACCCAGGCGGCGCTGCCGGCCGGTGGCGTGGAGATGGCGAGCTGCTCGGTCGAGGCGGCGGCCTGGGCGGCGGCGGCGCCGGCGTCCGCCAGCACCGCGCAGCCGGCGAAGGCGCCGATCAGCACACGCTTCCATCGCCTTCGGCGCATCGCCTCAACTCCCTTGGGACCGACCCCTGCTGCGGGCGGGGCCCGGAGGTGGTACGACTGCCAACTACTTCGGGCAAGCGTAGGGCGTCCGAAGGAGCGTTGGCGTCGCAGCAAACTGTGTGATGGATCACACGAATGGTGGCCTCATCGGCCGGACTCCGCGTCGAACTCCCTGACCAGCCGTTTCGGTGCGGTGAGCCGCCAGGCCTCGACCAGCAGATCCCGCAGCTCCTCCGGATCGACCTTGGCGAGCCGCACGCTCACCCAGCCGAACCGGCCGACGAACGGAGCCACCGAGAACACCTCGGGCTCGGCCGCGAGCAGCTCGGTCTGGTCCTCCTTCGAGGCCTTGACGGTGACCCTCTCCGACTCGGGCGCGCCCATGGCGAAGATCTTCTTGCCGATCCGCAGGGTCACCTCGACCTCCCAGGTGATCTGCTCGGTGGTCTGCGGGAGGGCCAGGCCCATGTCCTTGAACTCGTCGAATGTCACCACCCTGGCAATCTAGGCCAGTGCACTGACAACGCGTCCAGCACACGCCGGAACCCGGGCCGGGCGGGCCGGGCCCCGGCGTGTGCGGGGGCGGGGTGGGCAGGTGGCGGGTTAGAGCAGGGACTCCCAGCCGCTGACGGCGCGGTCGCCCGTCACCAGCCTGTCCTGGTGGCCGGCGCCGTCGGCGACGGAGATCTTGCGGTACTGGTCCCGGTGGAAGATCCAGTACTCGCTCAGCCCGCTCACCCGCTGCTGGTCCGGCACGGCGAGACAGGCGTCGACCCGGGTGACGCCGTTCAGCGAGACCCACATGCTCAGCTCGCGGTCGGAGCGCTCCATGACGTCGGTGTGCGCGCCGCCGTCCGCGACCGAGATCAGCCGGTACAGCTGCTTGGCGCCGGTGCTGTGGAAGACCCAGTACCAGCTCTTGCCGTTGCTGCGTTGCTGGTCCGGCACGGGGAGGAAGGCGTCGACCCGGGTGACGCCGTTCAGCGACGCCCACATGCTCAGCTCGCGGTCGGAGCGCTCCATGACGTCGGTGTGCGCGCCGCCGTCCGCGACCGAGACGGCGCGGTACACCTGCCTGCCGCCGACGGTGTGGAAGACCCAGTACCAGCTCTTGCCGTTGCTGCGCTGGAGGTCGGGCATCGGCAGGACGGCGTCGATCCGGGACGCGCCCTGGAGCGAGTTCCACCCGTCGAGCCCGCCGTCGGCCTTGATCAGCTTGTCGGTGTGGGCCGAGCCGTCGGCGACCGAGATCTTGCGGTACCGGGCGCCGCGGAAGGCCCAGTACTCGCTCACCCCGTTCCTGCGCTGCTGGTCGGGCACCGGCAGGAACTCGTCGACCGGCAGGCCCTGGCCCGGGGCCTGCTCCCTGGCAGGCTCCTTCGCCGGGTCCGTCGGTTCCTCCCGCCGGGGCTCCTTCTGGGTGTCCCCGCCCGGCTGGACGGCCGGCCCGGTCAGCCGGCCCTCGCCGAGCAGGCGCAGCGTGCTGAGCGAGGGAGCGAAGGCGTACACCGAGCCCTGGGTCTGGACGAACTGCTGGAACCGCAGCGGGGTCACCCGCCGGCTGCCGTCCGCGTCCCGGCTCTCGTAGCTGATCTCGCTCGCCAGGCCGATCATCGGGTCGCCGCCGGGCTCGGGGTCGCGGCCGCGCGGGAAGTTGGGCTCGTCGACCCAGGCCGTCTGGATGAACTCGAACTGCCGGGCGATGTCCGCCTGGTAGCAGACGAAGAGCAGCCCGCGCGGGTCGTCGGGGCCGCCGGGGCCCTCGGAGGCGGGGTCGAACGGCTGCCCGTACGGCGCGCCGCGGCGCATGATGCGCCGTCCGTCGAGGTCCTTGGCGTCCAGGACCGGGCCGTCGGGCCGCTCCTGGAGGGCGTCGCGCGGGTTGGTCTTGCGCAGGTGCGAGAAGAGCGGGGTGACGAGGCCGTCGAGGTCGTCCCGGAAGCCGAAGTCGTTGTCCTTGGAGGCCTCCGGGTCGAACGGCACGTCCGCCATCTGGTGCTTGCAGACCGGGGCGCCGGAGCGCCAGCGGCCGACCAGCCGGGCGGCCAGCCACTCGGAGGTGGCCTCCTGCGGGACGGCCTTGGCCTTCTTCAGGGCCTTGAGCTCGACCGCGACCTGGGCCCACCAGCCGGGGACGTCCTGGGCGAGCCGGCGGACCACCTGGAAGGAGCCGTTCCTCGCCCAGGCGGGGAAGTCGGTGAAGCTGCCGGGAGCGGGCCGCTCGCCGACCACGAACTCGCCGGCCGGGACGAGCCGGGTGCCGGGGTGGCCCTCGACCTCCTCCGGGCGGTTCGGGTCGGGCGGATCGAAGCCGAGGACACCCGGCTCGCTGACGCCGTCCTTGAAGCCGAAGTGCTCCTTGCCGCGGCGGGTGCCGAGCAGGGTCGCGGCGTTCTGCTGGAAGACGATGACGATCTTGGACTGGGCGGTCGCCTCGCGGTGGTCGGAGACCTGCGCCTGGAGGTCCTGGGCGGTGTCGGCGGCGACGGTGAGGACGGCGTGCACGGGCTGGCCCTTGCCGTTGCCGAAGAGCCAGTTCTCCGGGGAGTTGTCCCCGGTGTCGCCGATGGCGCCGGCCCGCCGGGCCGAGCCGTCCTTGAACGCCTCCAGCCCGCTGCCGGTCGGGGCCTGTTCGACGGGCTCGCTGTCGGAGAGCATCCGCAGGCCCTCGTAGGTGAAGCTGATGCTCGTCCAGACGGCCTTCAGCGACTTGGGGTCGTCGCCGCCGGAGGACTTGCGGGCGGCACTGAACGCCTCGTTGAAGGCCGCGACCTGACGGGTGGTGGCGATCCTCGGCGTCAGCTGTCTGAGCCAGCTGCGGGCTCTCGCGGCGTCCTCGAACTTCAGGAACAGCAGGGTGACGTGGTCCTTCTTGAATCCGGCGATGACATCGCCCTGGATCTCATCGCTCTCGCGCAGCTTCAGGTCTGCGGGCATGAATCCCTCCAAGGGGTGAGGTGCTGGTGCCTGCCGTAGGGGGGTGAATCGTGGACGGATCGAAGGTTCATGCGTACGGCGGCGGCACGGGAGGTGGCACAAGAGGCCGGCACGGGACGTCGGCACAAGGCGTGGGCGCCCGGCGTGGGCGGGCGGTGGCGCGGGAGGCCCCGCGCCACCGGTGGGCTCGGGTCGGCTCAGGTGAGCTGGACCCACTGCGCCTCGCTGGGCACGCCCTGGTCGTTGAGCAGGAACAGCATGTAGTAGCCGGGCGGCGCGGCCTCGGCCGACGGCGGCGCCTGGAGCTCCAGCTTCGTGCCGGCCCGGCTGGTGACCCGCAGCTCCAGGTGGCGCTGGCTGGTGTTCACCGAGTGGGTCGCGGTGGTGGGCGAGAGCAGCACCGCCTTGGCCGCCCGCTCGGGCGTGAGGGTGGTCACCAGGAACTTGCTGTCGTACCCGATCGGGGTCTTCGGGGCGCGGTCCAGGTTGGGCCGGTTGCCCTGGGCCAGGTAGGCCGGCTCGTAGATCTCGATGGTGCCGTTCATGTCGTCCTTGATGTCCGGGTCGTTGGCGAGCTGCTGGAGCTCGTCGCCCGTCACCAGGACCCGGCCGTCCGGCAGGACGACGGCGTTGGAGTGGTAGCCGCGCGGCAGCCGCTGCACGGGGCCGAGCCGCCAGTTGCCCTGGGTGTCCCGGAGCTCGGTCTGGCGGTACTTCAGGTCGGCGTTGGGGTTGTACGGGCCGTTGCCGTAGTCGCGGATGTCGTAGGCGCCGCTGACGGTCATCAGGGTGCCGTCGGGCAGCAGCAGGGTGTCGTCCTGGGTGCGGCCGAAGGCGCGGGACTTCTCCGCCGTCCAGTTGCCGTTGGCGAGCTTGAGGGTGCTCGGGTTGTCGCGGTCGCCGCCGAGCACCAGGACGGAGTCCGGGCCGTTCACTCCGCCGGGCAGCGGTACCGCGGAGCCGTAGTTGCGCTTCTTGCCGTCGGGGCGGGCCGGCAGGTCGCTGCGGCTCTCGCTCTTCAGGTCGAACTTCCACTGCTGGGCCGGGTCGCGGCCGAGGCCGTAGATGTTCCCGTCCCGCAGCGAGAACAGGTGCGGGTAGTCCAGCGTGAACGGCGCGGTGGCCTTGAAGGTGTCCACCGGGGTGTTGGTGGGGGTGTCGGTCTTCGCCACCGGGACGGGGTAGCCCTTGGCGGGGAACCGCTCGACGACCGGGGTCGGGGTGCCCCACCCGAGCTCGGACTGGCCGGACATGATCAGCTGCCGCCCGTCCGGGCCGGTCACCACCGACGGGTACCAGCGGCCGACCGACATGTCGGGGTTGCGGGTCCAGGTCTCCGTCCAGGGGTCGAAGACCAGTGAGAGCTTGGCACCGGTGCCGCCGTTGCCACCGAGGTTGCCGCCGAACACCCCGAGCATCCCGTTCGGCAGGAAGGAGTGCCCGGAACAGAAGAACGGCGCCGGGCGCAGTTCGTTGAGGTCGTCCGGCATGTTCACCATCGGCGGGGTGACCTTGGTGAAGGCGTCCGCGCCGGTGCCCTTGGCCGGATCCCACAGGAAGGCGCGGCCGGCGTTCTCCTTGCCGGTGGTCTGGGTGGGGGCGGGCTCCTTCTCCGGGTTGGTCTCGATCCGTTCGAAGGAGAAGAGCAGCACCTTGCCGGTGGGCAGCATCGCGATGTGCGCGGCGAACTCGGGGGAGGGGAAGTACTGCTTGAACGCGCCGGAGACGGCCGGGTCGAAGCCGGCGTTGATGGTGGCCTGGGAGTCCGTCAGGGCCTTCAGCCGGTTGGTGCGGGTGGACTGGGGGTAGTCCCCGACGCCGCGGACGGCGGCCCGGGCGCTGGCGTGCTCCTCGGCGTGCTCCTTGCCGAGCGCGGCGACCTCGTCCTCGCGCAGCTCGGCGGCCACCCGGGGTGCGGTGATGTGCGGGCTGTCCTCGGCGCCGCCGGTGCCGCCGTGGGCGCGGGCGAGAGCCGCCGCCGGTGCGGTGACGGCGAGGACCGTGGCGGTGGTCAGGGCGGAGACGACGGCGCAGGCCGAGACCGCCGCGGACAGTTTCCTGCGGGACATGGGGCTCCTCGGATACGGGACGTGAGGGTGAGTCGGCCCGGGCCCCGCGCGAACGGCATGGGTGGCGAGCGTGTGAGAGCGGTGGCCGACGGTGACAGGACATCACAGCGCGTATTCGTTCGCATGCCAACGTGCCGGTCGGTCGCCCGCGTGTTTTGTCCATCTCCGATCCGCCGGCCGACGCCTGACGGTCCGTCCGGTCGACGGGCCGCCGCCGGCGCCGACCGACGGTGCGTCACACCATGCCCAGGGCGTACACCGCGAAGGCCGCCGCCGCGGCCCCCGCCAGCGCCTTCCAGGTGCGGGAGAGGAAGGTCCACGGGCCGTCGAAACGCCGGGTGGAGCGGCCGATGGCGACCAGCGCCAGGGCGAACAGCGGCAGCAGGGCCAGCCGGCCCGCCACCCAGACGAGCGAGTCCGGGGAGGTGGTCAGCCCGGGGACGGCGCCGAGGGCCGCGCCGGCCGGCACCGCCACCGCGAGCATCGCGCTCTGGTGCCAGCAGAAGATCGTCATCGCCGAGAGGTTGACCAGCACGACCGGCAGCCAGAGCAGCGGCCGGCGCAGCGCCCGCCCGATCCGCTCCTTCAGCAGCACCGCCGCCCCGCACTGGACGGCGGCCAGCGCGAGCACCAGCAGGGACGGCGGGTGCGAGTTGGTCCGCTCGGCCCCGGGCACGCCGACCATGCTGGCCGGGTAGTGGAAGACCAGCAGCAGGACGGCGAACAGGGCGCCGCCGCCCAGCAGCAGGACCTTCGCCGTGCGCCGCCCGAGGCCGCCCCGGGCCCACAGCACACCGAGCTGGTAGGCGAACAGCCAGCCGGGCAGGATGTTCAGCAGCGCGACCCAGGACGGCACCGCGTGCGCCCACGGCCCGTACCGCAGCACGTCCACCACCGCCACGCTGCCCAGCAGCACGCCCGCCGACCAGCCGCCGAAGCGGCGCGCGGCGGCCACGCAGAGCGGGGTCAGCGCCGTCAGGCCCAGGTACACCGCGATGTACCAGAGCGGCTGCACCACCAGTACCGAGCCGGTCCGTACGGTGCCCTCGGGCACCCCCAGCCGGTGCAGCAGCGGGATCAGCAGGGCCCAGACGGCGGCCACCCCGAGGACCGGGCGCAGCAGCCGCACCGAGCGGGCGCGCAGCCAGTCGGCCGCGCCGGTGCCCCGGGCGCGGGCCCGCTCCAGCGAGCGGACCGAGGAGTGACCGCCCACCAGGAAGAACACGCCGAGCATCTGCAGTAACCAGCTCAGCGGGGCGAAGAAGCCGAGCGAGCTGAGCGGGCTGGCGTTGTGCAGCGCGCCGTCGGGGGAGAGGGTGAAGCCGCCGAGCATCCAGTGGCCGAGGGGGACGGCGAGCAGGGCGAGGGCGCGCAGTCCGTCCAGGGCGCGGTCACGGGTGTCGGGGGTCTGGGCGTCGACCTGGCGTGCGGTGCGGCGCAGTGCGGTGAGCGGGCCGGGGGCCACGGCGGTACTCCTTCGGGGGTGGCGGATGCCCAGCGGTGGGCGGGCAGCGGTGGGCGAGCGATCGGTGGGCGGGCAGCGGTGGGCGAGCGATCGGTGGGCGGGCAGCGGCGGCCCGGCGCGGGTGGGCGGGTGGGTGCTCAGGAGGCGCCGGCGGGCGTACGCCCGAGCGTCAGGTCGGCGAAGGCGGCCAGTGACGCGGTGCCGGGCGCGAAGTACCCGGTGTGCCCGTGCGATCCGGCGGAGGGCAGCAGCCGGGCGCCGAAGCCGGCGGCGGTCGGGTCGGCGCCGTGGCCCAGGCCCAGCACGGAGACGTGGGGCACCCCGCCGATCCAGTCGGAGCCGTTGCGCTCGGTGGCCCACAGCGGGACGCGCGCGTCGAGGCGGTCCGCGCCGTCCACGCCCATCCCGGGGGAGCCGAGCACCACCACGTTGGAGGCCTGGTCGGGCCCGGGGCGGGCCAGGCCGCAGACCACCGAGCCGTAGCTGTGGCAGAACACCGTCGCCGGGGCGGCGGGCCCGGTGGTCACGGCGAGGCCGGTGAGCAGCCGGCCGAGCCGGTCGGCGCCGGCCCGCGCGAGGTTCTCGGTGGCGGCGTCCAGGCCGACCCCGACGGGGGTGGTGTAGCCCGCCCAGGCGACGACCGCGGTGCTCCCGGCGGCGGCGCGGCGGCCGGTGGCGTCCAGCAGTGAGCGGGCCATCCCGGCGGGCGTGCCGAAGGTCTCCCCGGCCCGGTCGAAGCTCATCAGGTCGATGTCGGAGCCGGGCACCACCACGGCGGTGTGCCGGGCGGTCGTCAGATCGCCGTACACCTCGGCGACCTGGCCGCGTCCGCGCGGGTCGAAGGCGAGGATCTGCCGGCCGTCCGCCAGTAGCGTCCGGTACCGCTCGGCGCGGGCCCGGGCGGCGGCGTGGTCCTGGGCGGTCAGCGCCGGGTCGGTGGCCCGGGCGCGCTCCTTGTCCAGCTCCTCGGCCAGCGCCAGCGCGTTGGCCCGGTAGCGCAGCGCCGGGGGCGCGCCGTCCAGGTTGCCCACCACCAGGGGGTGCCGTGCGGCCAGGGCGTCACGCTGCCCGGCGGGCAGGGCGGCGAGGAAGGCCGCCACCTCGGCGGGCGGGGCGTTCGCCGGGTCGGGCGGTCGGACGCCGAGCGTGGTGTCGGCCACCCAGGCGGCGCTGCCCGGCGGCGGCCCGGTGACGGCGCGCTGGGTGTCGGCGGCCGCCCAGCCGCCGGCGCCGGCCAGCGCGCCGACGGTGATCGCGGTGGCGGCCAGTGCCCGCCTGAATCGCAGCAGCATGGTGTTTCGGTCTCCCTCGTCCGTCGGTTGCGACGGGAGGAAGGTAGAAAGACGACGGCCCCGCGGACGTCACACCGCGGGGCCAATCGCCGGGTCATACCGGGGTACTCACTGACCAGGGGTCACCAGACCCGACTCGTAGGCGAGGACCACCGCCTGCGCCCGGTCGCGCAGGTCGAGCTTGGCCAGGATCCGGCCGATGTGGGTCTTCACGGTCTGCTCGGCGAGCACCAGCCGGGCCGCTATCTCCTGGTTGGACAGGCCCCGGGCGATCAGCTCCAGCACCTCCGTCTCACGCGGGGTCAGCCCGTTCAGCCGCAGCTTGGGGTCGCGGCGGCGCGGGGCGGGCCGGGTGCGGGCGAAGTCCTCGATCAGCCGGCGGGTCACCGAGGGCGCGAGCAGCGCCTCGCCGGCCGCGACCACCCGCACGGCGGAGATGAGGTCGGCGGGCGGGGCGTCCTTGAGCAGGAAGCCGCTGGCCCCGGCGCGCAGCGCCTCGTACACGTAGTCGTCCACGTCGAAGGTGGTGAGCATCAGCACCTTCGGGCGGTGCACCACGCCGATGGGCGGGTCGAGCAGTCTGCGGGTGGCCTCCAGACCGTCCATCTCGGGCATCCGGACGTCCATCAGGACGACGTCGGGGTGGGTGCGGCCGCTCACCTCCAGGGCCTGCCGGCCGTCCGGGGCATCGCCCACCACGTCGATGTCGCTCTGCGCGTTGAGCAGGGCCGCGAAGCCCGCCCGGACCATGGCCTGGTCGTCGGCGATGATCACCCGGATGGTCATTTGGCGTGCTCCTGGGGGGCGTCGAGCGGGAGGGCGGCGGCGACCCGGAAGCCGCCGTCGGGCAGCGGGCCGGTGTCCAGCCTGCCATCCAGCAGGCGTACCCGTTCGCGCATTCCGACCAGGCCCTGGCCGGTGCCCTCCGCCGAGGCCTCCAGCGACCGCGTCCGGCCGGGCGGCGCGGCGTTGACCACGGTGACCAGCAGCCGGCTCTCCTCGACCGCCAGCGAGACCCAGGCCTGCGCGCCGGGCGCGTGCCGGACGACGTTGGCCAGCGCCTCCTGGACGATCCGGTACGCCGAGAGGTCCACGGCCGGCGGCAGTTCACCGTCCCCGCCGCTGACCGCCAGTTCGGCGGCCACCCCGGCCCGCCCCACCGTCTCGACCAGCTGGGCCAGTTGCGCGACACCGGGCTGCGGGGCCTTCTCGGCGGAGGAGTCCTCGCTGCGCAGCACCCCCAGCAGCCGCCGCATCTCGGCGAGGGACTCGCGGGCGGTGCCGGCGATCGCGGTGAACTCCTCGGCGGCGGCGTCCGGCACGTCCTCGATCCGGTACGGCGCGCTGGCGGCCTGCACGGCTATGACCGACATGTGGTGGGCCACCACGTCGTGCAGCTCCCGGGCGATCCTGGCGCGCTCCTCCAGCAGGGTGCGCCGACCGCGTTCGGCCTCGCTGATGTGCTCCTGCTCGGTGAGCCGGCGCTGCGCCTCGGCGCGCTCGCGCAGGGCGCCGCCGAGCAGCAGGACGGCGCCGCTCAGCGCGATCAGCAGCAGGCTGTTGTCCCCGCCGAAGCGGCCGCCGGGTGCCAGGACGGAGAGCACCAGGGCGGCCGCGGCGGTGGTCAGCCAGACGGCCAGCAGGGTGCGCCGCGGCTCGCGCAGCGCGAGGGCCGCCAGCAGCAGCAGGTAGCCGACGATCCCGGTGGCGGGCCAGGGCCAGCTGGCGGAGGTCTGCGGCCCGGTGGTGAGGATCATCAGGGAGGTCAGCAGGTCGGCGGCGCCGATGATCCACCAGGCGGGCAGCGGACGGCTGACGGCGAGCAGCAGCGGCACGCTCTGGGCGACCGCGAGGGCGGCGGCCAGGCCGGTGTTCAGCCCGAAGTCGTGGGCCAGCACGTTGATGCCGCTCGGCAGCAGCGAGGACACTGCGGCCACCGCGGCCAGGTACGGCAGGTAGCGCACCCAGGGCCGGGAGACGTGGGCGAACAGCGGGGAGTGGTCCGGGGAGGGGCGGGTGAGCGCGGCCAGCAGGGCCGGCAGCGTGCCGTCCCTGGCGGGTACGGTCGGCTGGGCAGTCATGGCGCCCAAGCCTAGGAGCCGGGGGCCGCGGCGGCGTCGGGCCGCAGGACCGGATTCCGGGTGATACCTGGGTATGACATCGCGCGCGGCGCCCGGTCCGGCCGGCGGCCCGGGCCGGCCCTGCGGCGTGCGGGCCTCAGTGCCAGTCGCCCGCCAGGGCGGCGCCGAGCTGGTCGAAGTGACGCTCGATCAGGGCGATCATGCCCTCGGGTCCGGAGTCCTCGCACTGGGCGGACCAGGACAGGTGGGCCGAGCGCAGCACGCCGCCGAAGACCGCGGCCATCACCTTGGGGCGCAGGTCGAGCGCCGGGTCCAGCCCCTCCCGCTCGGCGATCAGGCCGGCCACCACCCGCTCCTGCTCGGTGATCCGGCGCAGGTGGGCGGCGAGCAGGGTCGGGGTGTCCTCGATCATCTGCATCAGTTCCAGCGCGGTGTTGACGCTGCTCGGCCGGTCGTCACGCTGGACGGCCAGCTCCCGCCAGGACTGGACGATCGCGGCCCGCAGGGCCTGGAGCGGGTTCTCCTCGGCGGGGCGCCGGCGCAGGCACTCGATGAAGAAGTCCTCGGCGTCGGCCATCACGGCGAGCGCGACCTCGTCCTTGTTGGCGAAGTAGCGGAAGAAGGTGCGCTGCGAGACGTCGACCGCGGCGGAGATCTCGTCCACCGTCGTGCGGGCGAAGCCCTGACTGAGGAACAGCTGGTGCGCGGCGTCGACCAGGGCGTCCCTGGTCCGCTGCTTCTTGCGCTCGCGCAGGCCGAGCACCCGGCCCTCCGGGGCTCGGGCGGGGGTGGGGGTCTGCGCGGCCATGGCGGGGCCTTCCGACTGCGGGCGGGCGGGGGTCGTGGGTACACGATAGCGCTCTGACAAATGTCAGCCGAGCTCATAAGGCAGCACTTGTCAGAAGTCGTGGATTGCCTAATGTCAGCAGCTGTCATAATCTGCGGGAGTGGCGCCCCGCGGGCCGAGGACTCGTGGGGACGGGTCGGCCGGGGCGCCACGACCACGAATTCCGTTGCGCACGCCCCCGGAGGGCCCGATGAGCCAGTCCGTCAAGAGCGCCGAGGCGGACCTGCCGCCACGGCACACCGACCCCTCGGCCGGGCGGAGCCTGCAGGGCCACCCCTGGCTGACCCTGCTCACCGTCGCCGTCGGCGTCATGATGGTCGCCCTGGACGGCACCATCGTCGCCATCGCCAACCCGGCCATCCAGGCCGACCTCAAGGCCGCGCCCGCCGACATCCAGTGGGTCACCAGCGGCTACCTGCTGGCCCTGGCGGTCTTCCTGATCACGGCCGGCAAGATCGGCGACCGGTTCGGGCACAAGAGCACCTTCCTGGTCGGCGCGGTCGGCTTCGCCGGCACCTCGGCGGCGATCGGCTTCGCCACCGACATCCAGACGGTGATCGCCTTCCGGGTGCTCCAGGGCCTGTTCGGCGCACTGCTCCAGCCCGCCGCGCTCGGCCTGCTGCGCGGGGCGTTCCCGGCCGAGAAGCTCAACATGGCCATCGGCATCTGGGCCGGCGTGATCGGCGCGTCCACCGCCGCCGGGCCGATCGTCGGCGGCCTGCTGGTCGAGCACGTCTCCTGGCAGTCGGTGTTCTTCATCAACGTCCCGGTGGGCCTGATCGCGCTGGCGCTCGGTATCTGGATCCTGCGCGACGTGCGCGCCGAGAAGGCGGCCAGGTCCTTCGACGTCCCGGGCATCGTGCTGTTGTCGGCCGCGATGTTCCTGCTGGTCTGGGGCATCATCAAGGCGCCGACCTGGGGCTGGGGCGACACCAGCACGCTGCTGTTCCTCGGTGGCGCGGTGCTGGCGCTGGTGGCCTTCGCGCTCTGGCAGCGGGTCGCCAGGGAGCCCCTGATCCCGCTCGGCCTGTTCCGCTCGGTGCCGCTGTCGGCGGGCACGCTGCTGATGATCCTGATGGCCTTCGCCTTCTTCGGCGCGATCTTCTTCGTGACCTTCTACCTGCAGAACGTCCACGGCATGTCGCCGGTGGACGCCGGGGTCCACCTGCTCCCGATGACCGGCATGATGATCGTCGGCGCGCCGGCGGCCGGCGCCGCGATCGGCAAGGTCGGCCCGCGCATCCCGATCGTGGTCGGCATGCTGGTCACCACCCTCGCCATGTACGGCATGTCCACCCTGGACGCCGGCTCCGGCACCGGGATCATGTCGCTCTGGTTCGTGCTGATGGGCCTGGGTATCAGCCCGGTCCTGGTCGGTGCCACCGAGGTCATCGTCGGCAACGCCCCGCTGGAGCTGTCCGGCGTCGCGGGTGGCCTCCAGCAGGCCGCGATGCAGGTCGGCGGCAGCCTCGGCACCGCCGTGCTGGGCGCACTGATGGCCGCGAAGGTCACGGACGTGCTGCCCGGCAACTGGGCCAGGGCCGGGCTGCCCCCGGTCGAGGGCGCCCAGGCGCAGGGCCTGGACCAGGCCGCCCAGCTCGGCATCGTCCCGCCGGCCCCGGCCGGTACGCCCCGGCAGGCGGTGGACGCCATGGCCGGGGCCGTCCACGACTCCTTCGTCAGCGGCATGTCGCTGGCCTTCGCGGTGGCCGCGGTGGTCGCCTTCGCAGCCGCCCTGCTGGGCCTGCTGACCAAGCGCGGCACCACCGACGCCGGCCCGGCCGTGCACATCTGACCCCTCGGCGCACCTGTGCCCGACCCGCACCCCGGTGCGGGTCGGGCAGCCGGGCCCGTCGCGTCCAGGGTGATCATCGGGCCAGAGGGCTCCCCGCAGGTTCCACGGGCGCCACGGGGTCCGGCGGCGGCTCGGCGGCCCGGCGGACGTAGCGGGCGCGCTCCTCCAGCTCCAGGTCGGGGAAGTAGTGGCGCAGCCGCGATGCGGCCTCGGCGGGTGGCAGGTGCAGTTCGGTCAGCAGGAAGCGGGCCCTGCTGATGATCTCCTCGTGCATGGGTACCTCCAGTAGCGATTCTCGGCCGGTCCGGCTCAGCCGACCCGTCCGGTTGGGCCGATCGAACGCGCGTGCTGGAAGCGGCCGACCGCCAGGTCGACGATCGGCGCGGGGTAGTCCGGCCGCTGCCTCAGCTGCCACGGCCGGTGCACGGCCGGGCCGGGGATGTGCGCCAGCTCCGGCACCCAGCGCCGCACGTACGCGCCGTCCGGGTCGAAGCGCCTGGCCTGGGCGAGCGGGTTGAGCACCCGGTTGGGCCGGGTGTCGGTGCCCGTGCCGGCCACCCACTGCCAGTTCAGCTGGTTGTTGGCCACATCGCCGTCCACCAGCAGCGCGAGGAAGTGCTCCGCACCGATCCGCCAGTCCTGGTAGAGCGTCTTGGTGAGGAAGCTCGCCGTCAGCAGCCGCGCCCGGTTGTGCATCCAGCCCTCGTGGGCCAGCTGGCGCATCCCGGCGTCGACGATCGGGTAGCCCGTCCGTCCGGCCCGCCAGGCCTCGATCTCCGCGGTGTCCCGGTGCCAGCGGTCGCCTCTGGGCCGGTAGTCGGCCCACGCGCACCGGGGGCGGGCGGCCAGCACCTGGTGGTGGAAGTCGCGCCAGACCAGTTGCCGGACGAAGGCCTGCGCACCCGCCCCGCCCCGGCGCCGCGTCGGCGTCGTGAGCTCCGTCGCCGACAGGCAGCCGAAGTGCAGGTACGGCGAGAGCCGTGAGGTGGCGTCCCCGGCCAGGTCGTCGTGGTCGTCCTCGTACCGCTCCGGCCGCCAGGACGACCACAGCCGGCGCCCGGCGGACTCCCCGCCCGGGGGCAGCCCCGGCGAGTCGGGCCGCCCGGCGGGCAGCGCCTCACTCCGCACGCTCCCTGGCACCCGTACGGCGCGCGGGGCGGCCACCGGCTCCCGCCGCTGGGCCCGCTGCCAGGCCCGCAGGTACGGGGTGAACACCGCGTAGTGGTCCTTGCCGGCCGGGGTCACCGCGCCGGGCGCCAGTGCCGTCAGCACCGCGTCGTGCACCCGCAGCCGCCCGCCCAGCGCCTCGCGCAGGGCCGCCTCCCGGCGCTGTGCGAAGGCACTCACCCCGGCCGCGACGTGCACCGACACCGCGCCGGTCAGCTCCGCCAGCCGGGCGCTCTGCGCCACCGTCTCCCCGCGCCGCAGCACCAGCCGCCCGCCGAGCCGCCGCAGGGCGGTGTCCAGGTCGGCGAGGGAGTCGGCGAGGAAGGCGGCCCGGTTGGGTACGGCGAAGCCGGTGGCGGCCAGCCGCTCGTCCAGGACGAACAGCGGCACCACCTCCTCGCCGTCCCGGAGGGCGGCGCGCAGCACGGGGTTGTCGTGCAGGCGGAGGTCCTGGGTGAACAGCGCGATGGAGACGGGCATGCCCCATGGCTACGGCACCCGGCCGTCCCCGGGCCGCGCGACACGCGGGCGGCCCCGCCGGAGGGCGGCACGCCGAAGGGCCGGACCCCCGGGGGAGTCCGGCCCTTCAGCCGAGCGTCAGGCCCTGGCTCAGGCGTCGCCGCCGGCGGCGCCCGGGTCGGCCGCGGCCACGTCCAGCAGCTGGTAGCGGTCGATCGCGTCCTTCAGCGCACTGCGGTCGATCTTGCCGTCCTTGGCGAGCTCGGTGAGCACCGCCAGGACGACCGACTGCGCGTCGATGTGGAAGAAGCGACGGGCAGCTCCTCGGGTGTCGGCGAAGCCGAAGCCGTCGGCGCCCAGCGACTGGTACCGGCCCGGCACCCAGCGCGAGATCTGGTCCGGCACCGCACGCATCCAGTCGGAGACGGCGACGAACGGGCCGTCGGCGCCCTGGAGCTTCTGGGTCACGTACGGGACGCGCTCCGGCTCCTCCGGGTGCAGCAGGTTGAACTCCTCGGCCTCGACCGCGTCGCGACGCAGCTCGTTCCAGGAGGTCGCCGACCAGACGTCGGCCTTGACGTTCCACTCCTCGGCCAGGATGCGCTGGGCCTCCAGGGCCCACGGCACCGCCACACCCGAGGCCAGGATCTGCGCCGGGATCTGGCCGCCGGCGCCCTCCTGGTAGCGGTAGATGCCCTTGAGGATGCCCTCGACGTCCACGTTCTCCGGCTCGGCCGGCATCTTGATCGGCTCGTTGTAGACCGTGATGTAGTAGAAGACGTCCTCGCCGTGCGGGTGCTGCTCGCTGGAGCCGTACATCCGCCGGATGCCGTCCTGCATGATGTGCGCGATCTCGAACCCGTACGCCGGGTCGTACGCGACGACGCCGGGGTTGGTCGAGGCGAGCAGCTGCGAGTGGCCGTCCGCGTGCTGGAGGCCCTCACCGGTCAGCGTGGTGCGGCCGGCGGTGGCGCCGATCACGAAGCCGCGCGCCAGCTGGTCGGCCATCTGCCAGAACTGGTCGCCGGTGCGCTGGAACCCGAACATCGAGTAGAAGACGTACACCGGGATCAGCGGCTCGCCGTGGGTGGCGTAGGACGAGCCCGCGGCGATCAGCGAGGCGGTGCAGCCGGCCTCGGAGATGCCGTCGTGCAGCATCTGGCCCGTCGGGGACTCCTTGTAGGCGAGCAGCAGATCACGGTCGACCGACTCGTAGGTCTGGCCGAGCGGGTTGTAGATCTTCGCCGACGGGAAGAGCGAGTCCATGCCGAAGGTGCGGTACTCGTCGGGCGCGATCGGCACGAAGCGGTTGCCGATGCCCTTGTCGCGCATCAGGTCCTTGAGCACCCGGACGAACGCCATGGTGGTGGCGATGGTCTGGTTGCCGGAGCCCTTCTTGACCGCCTTGTACGCGTCGTCGCCCGGGAGCTCCAGCTTGCGCGGGCGCACCTTGCGGGTCGGCATGTAGCCGCCCAGCTCCTTGCGCCGGTCGTGCATGTACTGGATCTCTTCGGAGTCCTTGCCCGGGTGGTAGTAGGGCGGGTAGCCCTCGTCGAGCTGCTTGTCCGTGATCGGCAGGTGCAGGCGGTCGCGGAAGCGCTTGAGGTCCTCGACCGTCAGCTTCTTCATCTGGTGCGTCGCGTTGCGGCCCTCGAAGTTCGGGCCCAGCGTCCAGCCCTTGACGGTCTGGGCGAGGATCACGGTCGGCTGGCCGACGTGCTCGCGGGCCGCCTTGAACGCCGCGTAGACCTTCTTGTGGTCGTGGCCGCCGCGACCCAGGTGCTGGATCTGCTGGTCGGTCATGTCCTCGACCATCTTGCGCAGCCGCAGGTCGTCACCGAAGAAGTGATCGCGGATGTACCCGCCGGTCTCGGTGGCGTAGGTCTGGAACTGGCCGTCCACCGTGGTGTTGAGCTTGTTCACCAGCACGCCGTCGCGGTCCTGGGCCAGCAGCGGGTCCCAGCTGCGGTCCCAGATCAGCTTGATGACGTTCCAGCCGGCGCCGCGGAACTGCGACTCCAGCTCCTGGATGATCTTGCCGTTGCCGCGAACCGGGCCGTCGAGGCGCTGGAGGTTGCAGTTGACCACGAAGGTCAGGTTGTCCAGGCCCTCACGGGCGGCCAGGGACAGCTGGCCGAGCGACTCGGGCTCGTCCATCTCGCCGTCGCCGAGGAAGGCGTAGACGTGGCTGTCCGAGGTGTCCTTGATCCCGCGGTGCTCCAGGTAGCGGTTCATCCGGGCCTGGTAGATCGCGCCGAGCGGGCCGAGGCCCATCGAGACGGTCGGGAACTCCCAGAAGTCCGGCATCAGCCGCGGGTGCGGGTAGCTGGAGAGGCCGTAGGGGAACTTCGACTTCTCCTGGCGGAACGAGTCGAGCTGCTGCTCGGACAGCCGGTCCAGGAGGAAGGCGCGGGCGTAGATACCGGGGGAGGCGTGGCCCTGGAAGAAGATCTGGTCGCCGGACTCGCCCTCGGCGTCCTTGCCGCGGAAGAAGTAGTTGAAGCCCACGTCGTACAGCGACGCGGAGGAGGCGAAGGTGGCGATGTGGCCACCGACGCCGATACCCGGGCGCTGCGCCCGGGAGACCATCACGGCCGCGTTCCAGCGGGTCGCGTTGAGGACCTTGCGCTCGATCTCCTCGTTGCCGGGGAAGAACGGCTCGTCCTTGGTCGCGATGGTGTTGACGTAGTCCGTGCTGCGCATCTCGGGCACGGCGACACGCTTCTCGCGGGCGCGCTCGATCAGGCGGAGCATCAGGTAGCGGGCACGCTCGCGCCCCCGCTCGTCGATGGCCGCGTCAAGCGACTCCAGCCATTCCGCGGTCTCCTCGGGATCGAAGTCCGGGACCTGACTCGGAAGGCCGCCAATGATGATCGGGTTGCGATCGGATCCGGAAGCCACGCTGTTCCTTCACTGTCGGTCGAAACTGAGGTGTGTCGCGCCGCCTCCATCGTGTACCGCAACTCGGAGATCCGTCATCTCTACCGATGGGTAACCGTTCCGCCTGGTGGGCGGCCCGGTCAGACGGTGTGCGGCAGGCTCCGTTGCCTGGTTGTGCGCACCGCCGGGTGTTACGAAGAGGTGGTCCGACCTGTACCTGCTGTGCCTTGAAATGAATCTTCCAGGGCTCCAGGTCCCTTCCGTCCGATGGCGGACGGCAGGGGTGAGGGCCAACAGGAGACTCTACGCCCGCGAGTACGCGGAACCCGAATGGCGTTCGCATCTCGGTCACCAGTGCGACGTCGACGCGCCGGCCGGGCGGCTGCGAGCCCGCCCCCGGGGTGGCCTCCGGCAGCATGTGGGACGGGTGCAGAAAAGGGCAAATCGGTGTGATTCCCGACACGTCCAGCGGCGTGTCTTGCCACGACACGTCAACCTTTGGGTGGGATCGGGGGTCGGGTACTTGCGCGAACCGCCGCGCCCGTGTGGACTACGGCCACAGCCTCGGCATGGATGCCGAGCCGAATACTGGAGGTTATTCCCGTGAGCGCGACCGCGGACCCCGCGGACAAGTCCAACCCGGCGCACCGTCTCGGCTTCGAAGAGGGCCAGATCGTCCAGGAGCTCGGGTACGACGATGACACTGACCAGGATCTCCGCGAAGGCATTGAGGAGATCACCGGTACGGATCTCGTCGACGAGGACTACGACGACGTCGCCGACGCCGTCCTGCTGTGGCACCGCGAGGAGGACGGGGATCTCACCGATGCCCTCGTCGACGCCCAGGAATACCTGGCGGATGGCGGCCTGGTGTGGCTGCTGACCCCCAAGACGGGCCGTGACGGGCACGTCGAGGCCCACGAGATCGCCGACGCGGCGAAGACCGCCGGCCTCTCCCAGACCAGCTCGATCGCCATCGCCAAGGACTGGGCGGGCACCCGCCTGGCCACCCCGAAGGCCGTGAAGCCCGGCAAGCGCTGAGCGCCGCAGGACCTCGGCAGGGCCCCGCTGGAGGAAGCTCCAGCGGGGCCTCGCCGTTTGCGCCGCCCCGGCTGGAGATGCCGCCGGGCGCTCTGTTCGCCGAGGGCGAAAGCCGGGGGTCCGGGGCCCGTCCGTTCACCCGTTCGGCGGAATCGGCCCGATCTGATGCAAGGATGTGGGCGGCCGCGCCCGCAGAGCGGCCCACTCGCGTCAGAAAGGTCCTCACCATGGCCATCGAGGTCGGCACCCAGGCTCCGGACTTCGAGCTCAAGAACCAGCACGGCGAGCTCGTCAGCCTCGCGGACTTCCGCGGCGAGAAGAACGTCGTCCTGGTCTTCTACCCGTTCGCCTTCACCGGTGTCTGCACCGGCGAGGTGTGCGCGATCCAGAAGGAGCTGCCGCGCCTGCAGAACGACGACGTGCAGATCCTCGCCGTCTCCGCCGACTCGCCCTTCACCCTGCGCGTCTTCGCCGACCAGGAGGGCCTGGAGTACCCGCTGCTCTCCGACTTCTGGCCGCACGGCGAGGTCTCCCGGGCCTACGGCGTCTTCAACGAGGAGAAGGGCTGCGCCGTGCGCGGCACCTTCGTGATCGACAAGGCCGGCGTGGTGCGCTGGTCGGTCGTGAACGGCCTGCCGGACGCCCGTGACGAGCAGGAGTACCTGAAGGTCCTCGGCGCGCTCTGAGCACCCCTTGCCGCCCTGTGGGTCGGCGTGGCCACCCGTGCGAGCGGCGATCTCGGCCACGCCGGGCCCGGCACCTGCACAGGACGGGAACCCGGCACTACGATCGGGCCGTTGGCAGGTCAGAGGCTTCGAGTCGAACAGGCCCACGGCCTCGGACCGCACCACGGGGGCACCACGAAGTGCCTCCCGATTCTTGGAGGACCAGTGGGTGTCAGCCTGAGCAAGGGCGGCAATGTCTCGCTCACCAAGGAGGCCCCGGGCCTGACCGCCGTGATCGTCGGCCTTGGCTGGGACGTCCGTAGCACCACCGGCACGGATTTCGACCTGGACGCCAGCGCCCTGCTCTGCAACGACCAGGGCAGGGTCGGCGCGGACGGCAACTTCGTCTTCTTCAACAACCTCAAGAGCCCCGACGGCTCCGTCGAGCACACCGGTGACAACCTCACCGGTGAGGGCGAGGGCGACGACGAGCAGATCAAGGTCAACCTCGCGACCGTCCCCGCCGACGTGGCCAAGATCGTCTTCCCGGTCTCGATCTACGACGCCGAGAACCGGACGCAGAACTTCGGTCAGGTCCGCAACGCGTTCATCCGCGTGGTGAACCAGGCGGACAGCAAGGAGCTCGCCCGGTACGACCTCTCCGAGGACGCCTCCACCGAGACCGCGATGGTCTTCGGCGAGCTCTACCGCAACGGCGCCGAGTGGAAGTTCCGCGCCATCGGTCAGGGCTACGCCTCCGGCCTGCGCGGCATCGCGCAGGACTTCGGGGTGAACGTCTGACGGCCGGCCGGGCCCGTACGATCCGCCGCTGACGCCTGACGGCCGCCTGGCCGTCGACGCGCCCAGCGGCTCGGGAGCCGGGGCCGCCGGGGAGCACTGCACGCTCCCCGGCGGCCCCGGCTCCCTGCCGTTCGGTGCCGTGCGGTCCGGTGTCGTCGCGAGTCGCTCGGCGCCGTTCGGTGTCGTTCGGCGCCGTTGGGTGCCGTTCGGGGCGCAGCCACCCCCGGCTGTCCTGGGGGGCCGCGCGCACTGGAAGGATGGAGTTCAGCAAGTTCAGCCGGTCCACAGGGGCCGGACGGGGTCGCGGGGGCATAGAACCGGGATGCGCCCCGGGATTATGGGAGGAAGGACAGCCAATGAGTGTCACGCTCGCCAAGGGTGGAAACGTCTCGCTCACCAAGGCCGCGCCGAATCTGACGCAGGTGCAGATCGGACTCGGCTGGGACGCCCGCTCGACCACCGGCGCGCCGTTCGACCTCGACGCGAGCGCCCTGCTCTGCGAGAGCGGGCGGGTGCTCGGCGACGAGTACTTCGTGTTCTACAACAACCTCAAGAGCCCCGAGGGCTCGGTCGAGCACCAGGGTGACAACCTCACCGGTGACGGCGAGGGAGACGACGAGGTCGTCGTGGTCAACCTCGAACTGGTGCCGGCGCAGGTCGACAAGGTGGTCTTCGCCGTGTCGATCTACGATGCCGAGGCCCGGCTGCAGAACTTCGGCCAGGTCCGCAACGCGTACATCCGGGTGGTGAACGTGCTCGACGGGCAGGAGATCGCCCGTTACGACCTGACCGAGGACGCCTCCAACGAGACCGCGATGATCTTCGGCGAGCTGTACCGCTACCAGGGCGAGTGGAAGTTCCGTGCGGTGGGCCAGGGTTACGCCTCCGGCCTGCGCGGCATTGCCCTCGATTTCGGCGTAAACGTACAGTAAGGCCGGAAATCGCACAGGCGTGACGAACGGCCTTACGAAATTCAGTACCAGCAGTGGGCAGTGCGGGGGTGGCCTGGCCGGGACGTGCGTCCCGGTCAGGGTGTCTCAGGACGACGCCGCACCCGTGGCACGCCCTGAACCCGAAAGGTGAACAACTCCCGTGTTCCTCCGCACATTCGGCTGGTCGCTCGCGATCACCGCAATCGGCCTGGCCGCCGCCGGCCTGTTCTGGGGGGCGGAGGGCTTCGGCATCGTGCTGATCCTCTCCGTCCTGGAGATCTCCCTGTCGTTCGACAACGCGGTGGTCAACGCCACGGTGCTGAAGCGGATGAACCCGTTCTGGCAGAAGATCTTCCTCACCGTCGGTGTGCTGATCGCCGTCTTCGGTATGCGCCTGATCTTCCCACTGCTGGTCGTCGGCCTGACCGCGCACCTCAACCCGGCGACCGTGATCAACCTCGCGCTGAACCCCGACAACACCTACAACGGGTCCACGTACGCCCAGTACCTGGAGGCGGCCAACCCGGCCATCGCCGCGTTCGGTGGCATCTTCCTGCTGATGATCTTCCTCGACTTCATCTTCGAGGAGAAGGACTTCAACTGGCTGAGCTGGATCGAGAAGCCGCTGGAGAAGGTCGGCAAGCTGGAGGCGTTCTCGTCGGTCATCGCGCTGGTCACGCTCGCCCTGGCGGCCAACTTCTTCGCCGGTGAGCACGCCGAGACCGTCCTGCTCGCGGGCATCATGGGTCTGACCACCTACCTCGCCGTCAACGGCCTCTCCAGCGTCTTCGAGGCGGGCCTGGAGGAGGAAGAGGAGGCCGAGGAGGAGGCCGAGAAGTCCGGCAAGTCCATCGTCCAGGTGGGCGGCAAGGCCGCGTTCTTCCTCTTCATGTACCTGGAGGTGCTCGACGCGTCGTTCTCCTTCGACGGCGTGGTCGGCGCGTTCGCCATCACCCAGGACATCTTCATGATCACCCTGGGCCTGGGCATCGGCGCCATGTACATCCGCTCGCTGACCGTCTTCCTGGTCCGCAAGGGCACCCTGGACGACTACGTCTACCTGGAGCACGGCGCCCACTACGCGATCGGCGCGCTGGCGGTCATCCTGCTGGTCGGCATCGAGTACCACATCCCGGAGATCGTCACCGGCCTGATCGGGGTCGCCTTCATCGGGCTGGCGCTGGGTTCCTCGATCCTGCGCAACCGCCGCGAAGCGGCCGAGGGCGGCGGCGACAAGGAACTCGTCGGCAGCAGCTCCGAGTAGGAGCGCGGCTAGCTCCGCACGGCGCGCGCAGCTCCGAGCAGCGCGTGTAGCTCCGAGCGGCGCACGCAGATGTGCGCGCGCCGCTCACGGGCCCGCGCGCCGCATGCACCAACGGCGACGGGCGCCCCCCCCCGGGGGGGGGGGGGCCGCCGGGGGGGGGGGGGCGGCCGGCCCCCCCGGGGCCGGCGGGCGGAGGGG